>NZXB01000004.1 GCA_002701765.1 Porticoccaceae bacterium | reverse complement strand
TGAAAAACTAAATGATACGACTAAATTAGAGGCAATATTTTGTAATAGAAAACATAGCAGTATTTTTTTGACCATGAAAACCCGACCGATCGCCTAATAAGCAAATTAAAACAGTGTATTACCAGAGGTTGGGGTAACAATCGATAAGGTAGCAAGTAAGCTGAATGCTTCCAGACGAACGTTACAACGTCGTCTAACTGATCGTGGAACCAATTTCTTGAAAATTCTGCAAGAAGTTCGTTCGTGTGCGGCAATCCGCTATCTGTCTGATAACCGTCTTGTGATAAGTGAGATTGCTTTTTTGCTTGGTTATTCCGATCAAGGATCGTTTTCAAATACCTTTAAGAATTGGCATGGTATTTCTTCGCATAATTTAACGTTAATTAGCTTTACCTATAATAGTCTCAAATCTATTATCTGTGGAGTGACTGATTAAGTGTTTTTTATAAAAAGGAGAGTTTCTAATGTCGCTGGACTTTGATAGTGCCCGCCTCTCGAATCCATATCTAAAAAGCGAACATGAGGAGTGGCGTACTCAGGTGCGACGGTTTTTTGATCGGGAAGTTATTCCCTATGCCGAGGAGTGGGATGAAGAGGGCTGTATCCCTGAAACGCTATGGCCAAAGGCCGCCGAGGTTGGTATTTTAGGGCTTGGATACCCAGAAAAATATGGCGGTATCGAAGAGGATATCGATATTTGGCATCAAATGATTCTAAACGAGGAGCTGGCACGAATTGGTGTTGGTGGAATAAGTGCTACGTTGATGGTGCATGGTATAGCGTTACCTCCACTCGTGAACTATGCAAGTGATGCTCTCAAAGATGAGGTAATCCCCCCGATTCTGAGAGGACATAAAAGAATATCACTCGCGGTTACAGAGCCATCTGCCGGTTCCGATGTGGCTCAATTGCAGACGACCGCTCGTCTTGAGGGCGATTACTATGTGGTAAATGGATCAAAGATATATATCACAGGAGGAATGAATGCTGACTGGTTTACGACAGCCGTTCGCACCGGTGGCTCGGGGGCTTCCGGGATATCAACACTTCTGATCCCGTCAGATTTGCCGGGGGTCTCACGAAAATTGCTGGATAGAAAGCAGGGTTGGTGGTGTTCTGATACCGCCACGATTTATTTTGACAATGTCATCGTCCCCAAAGAAAACCTCATTGGTATGGAAAACAATGGATTTGGAGTTATCATGACCAACTTTAACTCAGAACGTTTAGCTATGGCTGCGGGGATGGAGGCTTTTTCACGGGTCTGCCTTGAGGATGCCGTACAGTGGTCGCGGAATCGAAAAACATTCGGAAAGAGACTCTGTGATCATCAAGTGATTCGCCATAAAATTGCCGAAATGAAGCAGCGAATTAACGCGGCAAACGCCTACCTTCAAGCAGTATGTGCTCAGGTTGATCAAGGTTTTGAGAACGCTGGTGACATAGCGCTTCTCAAAGTGCAATGTAGCCAGACTATGGAATTTTGCGCGCGAGAGGCTATGCAGATTCTCGGAGGCATGGGTTATATGCGAGGTAGCAGAATAGAAAGGATTTATCGTGAAGTACGGGTAAATGCGATAGGGGGAGGGTCAGAGGAAATTATGCGCGACCTTGCAGCGAGACAATTCGGACTATAACTACAATGTTATCTGTTTAGCTCGGTTAACCCTAATACTTGACAATAGGACCCCATTTCGAACAGCTAGCTAAAGTAGACTAATCGCTATTAGATGCAGACACTTATATAAAAAAATATTTAAGCCTAAAGAGTGACTTTAGGCTTCAAAAATAAAATTCAGTTACGCAAGAATAGGACCAAGCTTCATGGCGATACTCATATCCCCGTCGATACGGAGTTTCCCTGACATAAAAGCGGCAGTACCATCTAACTCGCCTGATGCCATCTCCATAAAATTTTCAAGACTTATTATCATTGTGCATTGTGCATCGGCATTATCATTGTTAATGACATTTGGAGATTGTGTTGCATCCAGAAATAGGCAACCGTCGTCCCCAAAATCAAATTTAACGCTGGCTCCTAGGCCGCAATCTGATCCTACCTTTTCTCGTAACCCTGCTGTTACAGTTTCTAATGACATTCGAGTTTTCCTTTCATCTGATATCATCCCATTGAAGGTCTATGCGCTAATTAGTAATGGATTAGACGCAGCGTAACTTTAAGAATGCGGCGTCTGAAAATCAAGTCATAACTGGCTTTTAGTAAGATATTTTTATAAGTTTTGCAATAATTAAATATTCATTTAGCGTTTTATTTGTTTAATTTAGAGTTTGGCTAAAATGCCTTAGCGATCTGAATTCTTTATTTTTTGAGTGATTGAAATTGGTTATCGACTGATAAACCAATCTGTTTCAAGCCGGTTGTTAAGTTATACTGGGGAAATTTTAACGACGTTGTTTAGCTTAATGTTAAGCTGTCTCAAATGCTTAAAAAAATAATTAGTTTGGGGCTCCCCAAATTATAAATTGATTGTGAAGATTCTGGAAGTTAATTGATGGAAGCAAACCCGACAATTGATATGCGTGAAGGTGAAGAGCTCGATTTGGTAAAGCTGGATAAGGTTTTAAAAGAGATAATGCCCTCACTTAATGGCCATCCAAAAGTGAGACAATATGCCTCAGGGGCTTCTAATCTGACATATCTAGTGAGTTATGCTAATCGGGAAATCGTTCTTCGGCGACCGCCTCTAGGAGAAAAGGCCATATCAGCTCACTCTATGTTAAGGGAATATCGTGTATTGACTGGCTTGCATGAGGTATACAGCTCGGCACCAAAACCCATTTTCTTTACTGATGACGAATCGCTGTTAGGTGCAGAGTTTTATCTGATGGAAAAAGTTGATGGCGTTTTGGTGAAAACTAGCTTTCCAGAGTCATGGAATTTTAATGATTCTCATCGCCACAAATTTTGTCAAATTATTTTTGATAAATTAATCGAGCTACATCTCCTCAATTATTCTGCAGCAGGTCTAGACAATTTCGGAAAACCAGACGGTTATACGGAGCGTCAAATCTTGGGCTGGAATCGACGTTACTTGGCATCTTTGACTGAGGATGTCCCTGATTTTCAGGATGTGCGGGATTGGTTGCAATCACGTATTCCAGCTGAGACGAATCCCAAGTCGATAGTTCATGGAGACTTCCGCATTGATAATGTTATGGTTGATACAAAAGATCCTTTTAATGTTGTTGCTGTTTTAGATTGGGAAATGGCTGCTTTGGGCGATCCCCGAATGGATCTGGCCAATTCCATGGCATATTGGTTCCAGGATGACGATCCAGATGAGCTTCGAGCAATAAAAAATCAACCGTCCGACGCTAGTGGCATGATGAGGCGCGATGAGATTCTGGATTATTATTTTAGTAAAACAGGCTTTGAGACAAAGCAATGGGATTTTTATGAGGTCTATGGATATTTTCGACTGGCTGTAATATCGCAGCAGTTATATTATCGATTTGTCAACAAGCAGACAAAAGACTCTCGTTTTGCGAAATTTGGCGAAACGGCCTCGTATCTGGGACGTCATTGCCAAAGACTTATCAAACGATCTTTCCTTTAGGGTTTACAAAATAAGAACGCGAGAACAATGATGCATCACAAAGCGCTGTCTCTAAGATCCTATTGGATACTGTTTTTTCTCCTCCTGCTTAATATTCTTAATATGCTTGACCGCACTCTCCTAATTGCCTTTGGTCCTCAAATTATTGATGATCTTGATCTTAGCGATACTCAGTATGGACTTCTAACGGGCTTTGTCTTCAATACCTTTTATTGTTTTTTTGGCCTTCTGATGGGAACCTTGGCAGATAGAGTCAATCGGGTAAGACTAATTGCTTTCGGATTAATTATTTGGAGCGGATTGACAGCCGTCTCTGGTGCGGCAAAAAATTTTTTTCAAATAGGATTGGCAAGATTATTTATTGGTATCGGCGAATCAGTTATGACGCCCTCTGCGATATCAATCATGGCAGATTTGTTTCCGAACGAAAAACGTGGAGCTGCTGCTGGGATTTACTATCTAGGAATACCTTTTGGTGCTGGCGGAGCTTTTTTCATAGCGGGAATCTTGGGGCCAACTTGGGGTTGGCGAAATTGCTTTTATTTGCTTGGCGCTATCGGTATATCTGCAACATTATTCCTGCTTGCTCTTAGGGATCCTCCCAGAGGTGTGTGGGACGGAGATTTTCAAGAAAAATCTGGAGATGGTAGCAAGCATTCATTTAAAGAGGTATTAATCAACATTGTCGAGATTCTTAAGGGGTCTAGGGCACTTATTTGGATCTTGCTGGGCTCGATTGCGATTCATATTCCAATTGGGGCAGGTGCGTTCAATATGATTTGGATGCAAAGTGAGCGGGGTTTTGATGAGTCCGTCGCAATTCTCTATGGAGTCTATTCGACCATATTCATGACCATCGGAATGCTTTCTGGTGGACTTCTCAGTGACGTCTACACTAGACACTTTCGGGGAGGGCGAGCCCGATTTTTGGCTTTATTTATGTTGGCATTGACACCATTTACCGTTGGTTTTCGTTTCTGGGACCCAGAATCGATCTTTTTCTATGTGGGATTGAGTGCCATTTTAATTTTTGGAGGTGCTTTTTTTGGGCCTGCATTTTCGCTGGTACAGGATTTATGTCCACCGAGGAGTCGAGGTGTCATGACAGCAGTTGCTTTGGTAGCGATGAATTTCCTCGGAGTTGGATCGGGAGCTCTTATCCTTGGTATGTCGTCAGATATCATGCGTGAAATGGGAGTGTCGGAACCCTATACATATGCACTATTAGCTTGCGACTTAATTGGGGCCTTAACGATTCCATGTTTTTATATTGCATCTGTGTATACAGAGCCTCACTGAGCTTTAATTGAAACGGGTCGACAATATATCCATGCAGTCCCGTCAAGAAGATTAATTTAGCTATGTGAATAAATCTGATCGACGTCCTCTACGCATTGCTTGGCATAAAAAATAAAGAACTTTATTAATGTTTAGATTACTATCTGAAACATTTTGGATCACATAGTAAAGACGTTTTGGAGAGGTGCAGGTAATGGAACACAAACAGCTAAGAATTGGCGGTGCTTGCGGTTTTTGGGGGGATTCAGCTCGTGCCACATCTCAGCTCCTTGAAACAGAGAACCTCGACGTCATCGTTTACGATTATCTGGCCGAGATCACCATGTCTATTATGGCTAGAGCTAGAGCAAAGAATCAACAAGCCGGATATGCCACAGATTTTCTGACTAGCGCCATGAAGCCGAACCTAGAGGAAATTTCTCGACAAGGAATCAAAATTATATCCAATGCTGGAGGAGTAAATCCAAAAACATGTGCTGCAGAACTGCGGAATATTATTTCCGAGATGGGACTAGATCTCAGCGTGGCTTGTGTGCGAGGCGATGACCTATTTGACAAGGCTGATCAGTTTGTCGATTCGAATATATCCGAGATGTTTTCAGGAGAACCATTTCCCCCAATGGGCGATGTGGCCAGTATTAATGCCTATTTAGGGGCATTTCCAATTGCTAAAGCGCTCGATACAGGTGCTGATATTGTTGTTACTGGACGTTGTGTTGATAGTGCTGTAACGCTGGCAGCATGCCTACATGCCTTCAAATGGAGACGCGAAGATCTTAATCAGTTGGCGATGGCTTCACTCGCCGGACATATCCTTGAATGCGGGCCTCAAGCGACAGGCGGAAATTTTACTGACTGGGATCAGGTTCATGACTTGACTCAAATTGGCTACCCGATAGTTGAAATTTTTGACCATGGCGGCTTTCTATGCACAAAACCTGAGGGTAGTGGAGGGATCGTGACCGTTGGCACTATTGCTGAACAGATTGTCTATGAGATTGGTGATCCCCAAGCCTATATCCTTCCAGATGTGATATGTGACTTTTCGAATGTGATGCTAGAACAGGTCAGCGATAATAAAGTGTTGGTTTCAGGCGCTTTAGGTCGGCCAGCCCCGTCTCAATACAAGGTCTGTGCGACATATGCAGATGGATTCAGAGGTGGGACAATAATGACGTTTTACGGAATTGATGCCGCGAAAAAAGCTCAAAAACTAGCCGATGCGGTATTCACTGGAGCTCGAAAAAGCTGTGAAAGGTTGGGTTTATCTGATTATTCCGAGATAAGCACGGAAATAATAGGGGCAGAAAGCCAGTACGGGTCGCATGCTGCTATTGTGCGACCGCGCGAGGTAGCTATCAAAATTGCTGCAAAGCATCCGGCCGCTGCTGGAATTGAGGTATTAATAAGGGAGATTGTTGGGCTCGGTCTCGCAACACCCCCGGGTTTGTCCGGTTTTCAGGGAGGTAGACCAAAACCATCGCCGATTATCAGGTTATATTCTTTTTTAATTCCTAAAAAGCTGCTGAATATATGGATTGAAAATGATGATAGGGTTTTCGAATATTTGGAGATTATAGAAGAAACTTGCTCCGCTGAGCCTATACTCCGACCTGCACCACCTCTGCAGCCAATTGACCAAAAGACAGTAAATCTGCCGCTTGTGAAACTTGCATTCGCTCGAAGTGGAGATAAAGGAAATAAGGCGAATGTTGGTGTTATTGCTCGTCGGCCTGAGTATCTTCCCTATATTTATGCTGGATTGACTGAAAAGATTGTCGCTGATCGGCTCGCGCATTTTCTCCCGGATCAGGAAAATCGCGAAAAGGTTGCTTACGTCGAGCGCTTTTTAATGCCAGGAAGTAACGCAATTAACTTCCTTATACATGATGTCCTTGGTGGCGGTGGTGTGGCAAGTATTCGTAACGATCCGCAAGGTAAAGGTTTTTCGCAGTTGCTGCTTGACATAGACATCCCAGTTAGTAAATCTATTTTCGATTTGGTTGGTTGAATGTAATCCTAGTAATGAAAACCATCTTGTCAATTAATTAAAAGGTCATGATATGGCAGTATTTAATTCGAAGGTTAACCCGCGATCCGAAAGCTTTAACAGAAATCGGCGAGAGATGCTTGAATTAATCGAAAAGTTGGAAGAACTTAATGGTCGAGGAGCAGAAGTTTCCGAAAAAAGAAAACCAAGATTTGATGCCCGAGGGCAATTAACTCCTCGTGAAAGGCTTGCTAGGTTGTTGGATCCCGGCATGCCTTTTTTGCATATTGGAAACCTTTCAGGATATCTTTTGGATACAAAAAATCCCGAAAAATCGATACCAGGATCTACTGTAATTGCGGGTATAGGCTTCATATATGGAGCCCGGTGTATGATCGTTGTTGACGACAGCGGCATTATGGCAGGTTCTATGACCGCGGCAGGGGGATATAAGATTCGCCGGGCAGAAGAAATATCATTAGAGCAGAAATTACCGTTTGTGCATCTCGTTGAGAGTGCTGGCGGAGATCTTTTGAATTATACAGTTGAGGGTTTCAGCGCAGGGGGTGCATTATTTGGAGGCCTAGCCAAGCTGAGCAAAGCTGGTGTCCCAGTCGTCTCTATTTTGCACGGTTCATCGACGGCTGGCGGTGCTTACATGCCCGGGCTTAGTGACTATGTAATTGGCGTTAAAGGAAATGGTCGGGCGTTTCTGGCAGGGCCGCCACTGTTAAAAGCAGCGACTGGTGAGATTGCGTCAGAAGAAGAATTGGGTGGCGTTGAGATGCATGCCACGGTATCTGGTTTGGTAGATTATCTCGCGGAAAATGATGGTCATGGGATACGGATTGCGCGAGATGTGATAAAGCGGTTGGCTTGGAATGATAACGTCGTAGATTCGCCTAGTAGTCGTGGCTCTTCGCCCGCTTATGATCCTGATGAATTGGCGGGTATCGTCCCGGTCGATTACCGCATTCCTTATGATATGCGTGAGTTAGTTGCTCGAGTTGTGGATGGGTCCGAATTCCTTGATTTTAAGCCTCAAATAGGGATTTCTACTGTATGCCTTCAAGCCGAAATTTTTGGTCTAGCATGCGGTATTATCGGCAACAATGGACCAATCGATCCCTCAGGAGCAAATAAGGCCACACAATTCATGCAGCTACTGGATCAGGCCAATATTCCTGTTCTTTTCTTTCAAAATACAACTGGCTACATGGTAGGGACTAAATCAGAACAAGCAGGAATGATTAAGCATGGATCCAAGATGATTCAGGCCGTCCAAAATTTAGAAGTTCCTCGAATCACACTTATGACGGGAGCAAGCTTTGGGGCCGGAAATTATGGAATGTGCGGTCGAGCGTTTGAACCCGACTTTTTATATACCTGGCCAAATGCATCTACCGGTGTTATGGGAGGTGAACAAGCAGCTAAAACGATGTCCATAGTTGCTCGTGGCAAGGCAGAAGCCTCTGGTTCCGATGTGGATGAAGAGTTGCTTGCCCAGCAGGAGAAAATGCTTGCAATGAAATTTGATAGCCAGTCGGATGCTTTTTATACATCAGGCCATCTCATGGATGACGGAATGATAGATCCTCGTCAAACAAGAAACACCGTCGGTATGTTACTAGAAACTGTCCTAGAGGCTCGTCGGCGGGTCATTCGTCCCAACAGCTATGGGGTCTCTCGCTTATAGCGGGGGTTATTAAAAAGGAGATTTTAATGAGTGTGTCGGAAGATGTCTTATTGCCTGAAACTAAAACGATCATTACTGAACGTAACGGAAGTGTGCTCAGAATTTGGCTTAACCGCCCAGAGTCAAAAAATGCGTTGTCTGCAGAGATGACTGATGAGTTGGCCGAGGTGCTCGGTCTGGTCAAGAAAAATAGAAGCATCCGAACAATTGTGCTGAGAGGGAAGGGGAATGTTTTTTGCGCTGGCGGAGATATTAAAGGCTTCAAATCAGATATGCAGCGGGCAGATACAGATCTAATTGCAAGAGGAAATCGCTCATTTGGTTACTTGATGAGTCAATTAAATGAGCAGCCTCAGGTAGTAGTAATGCTAATTGAGGGAGCTGCAATTGGGGGCGGACTTGGTCTAGCTTGCGTCGGTGATGTTACAATTGTGACCGCAGACAGTCGTTTTAGGCTGAGTGAGACTAGCCTTGGTATCCCGCCTGCTCAGATTGCTCCTTTTGTGCGAGAGCGCATTGGGCTCACTCATGCTCGTCGTCTGATGCTCACCGGAGCTCGTTTTAAGGGAGATGAGGCACTTAATTTTGGAATCGCTCACCTTGTGGTGGCTGATAGTGAAGAGCTTGAAGAGGCTTGTAATGAAATCTTATCCGACATATCGGTCTGCGCTCCCGATGCGAATGCTGTTACTAAAAATATTTTATTCGAGTCTCTTAGGCGACCTCGCTCGGAGGTGTTGGATTATGCGGCCGCCGGTTTTGCAAAATGCATGCTGAGTCCAGAGGGTAATGAAGGCGTTGCCGCTTTCATTCAAAAACGAAAACCTTACTGGGTTGAAGGATCGCTACGGAAATGATGTTATGAGACGGTTTGACAGTATCTTGGTTGCAAATCGAGGCGAGATTGCTTGTAGGATTTTAAGGACCGCACAGAAGCTTGGTTACAAGACGATTGCCATCTATTCCGATCCCGACGCCGAATCTCCGCACGTCCAACTGGCAAACCAAGCCATCAGGATAGGTCCCGGGCCGGTCGCCGAATCATATTTGGTGCCGGAATTGGTCATCCAAGCGGCACTGGAGAGTGGAGCAGGAGCTGTACATCCGGGCTATGGTTTTTTGAGCGAGAACGCCGCATTTGCTGAAGCTTGTGCTGAGAGTGGACTGATATTTATAGGTCCCACGAGTGATGCTATTGCAATCATGGGTGACAAGGCTCGTTCAAAGCGGCGAATGTTGGAAGTCGGGATACCCTGTATCCCGGGTTATCAAGGTGCAGATCAAACAGACTCTGCGTTTCTTAACGCAAGTAAGGACATGGAATTTCCAATAATGATTAAAGCAGCTGCTGGCGGCGGTGGCAGAGGAATGCGTCTCATCAACAATGCTGAGCAACTTGTCAGTTCACTCGATTTGGCCCGCGCAGAGGCTAGGTCAGCGTTTGGTTCGGACGAGCTTATTCTCGAGAAAGCGATAACCACGCCTCGGCATGTTGAAATACAGATTTTTGCCGATGAATTTGGTAACACGATTCATTTAGGTGAGCGCGACTGCTCGGTGCAGCGGAGACATCAGAAGGTAATAGAAGAGGCGCCATGTCCAGTCATGACCAATGAGCTTCGTGGGCTAATGGGCCACTCAGCGATAGAGGCCGCCAAAAGCGTAAGTTATCGAGGTGCAGGTACCGTTGAGTTTCTGCTAGATGAGTCTGAGAAATTTTATTTTCTTGAGATGAATACTCGGCTTCAGGTCGAGCATCCCGTGACAGAGAGTATTACAGGCCTTGATCTCGTTTCCCTTCAGATAAGCGTGGCCCAGGGGGAATGCCTCCCTTTTACACAAGAAGAAGTAAGATTCACTGGGCACTCGATTGAGGCTAGGCTATATGCCGAAGATCCTTCTAAAGATTTTTTGCCTGCTACTGGTAATATTGACTTGTGGGCCCCAGCAGACGGCTTGGATGTCCGCATTGACGATGGGATAACGACGGGTCAGGAAATCCCACCATTTTATGACCCTATGCTGGCGAAAATTATCTGCTCTGGTCCAGACAGGGAAACAGCCAGACAAAAATTGGTGGGCGCATTAAAGCAAACTGCATTGTTCGGAATCCCTAATAATAGGGAGTTTCTGATAGATTGTTTGGAGAGACAGTCCTTTATCAAAGGAGAAGTTACAACTGCATTCATTTCGCAAGAATTTGAAAGCGATTCATTCAAAAAATACAAGCCCTTATTTGAAGATGCTGCGATCGCTGCCGTTATAGAGCTCTTAGTCGATTACAAAATATATAAAGAGTCTAGTTTGAACGTATCTAACGAATTAAAGGATTGGACAAATGTTGGCGTACTTGCGGCTCGCAAGCGCTATCAATTTGATGAAATAATTTATGATTTATCCGTCTCAGTTATTGACCGGAAAGAGCGATATATGGTTCGAGGACTAGACCAATCGACTGAAATAAAGGTTCATTATATCGATGGTTGCAGTTCGCTCGTTTCAATCGAGCAAAAGAAGCGCGAGGTGCAATATTGTTTTTCGAAGCGCGGGTCTATTCACATATCAATCGAAGGTCGTGAAGCTATATATAGCGACTTAATCCAAAACGAGGGGCATTCCACCCGCATGACTGGAGAAGGTCGTATTGTTGCCCCTATGCACGGTTTAATGCTGAGAGTAGCAGTCGAGGCGGGCGAGCTTGTTCAGCAAGGTCAAGTTATCGCGGTTCTTGAGGCGATGAAGATGCACTATGAAATTTGCTCTGAGGTCGACGGTTTGGTATCCGAGGTGTTGGTATCCTCGGGTGAGCAGGTGGCCTCTGATCAGGTCTTGATAGAAATAGATTAAAGCATGGATATTACAATTTTGGTGAAAAAAAGGGGAGAGTGATGCAGTTAAAGTTATGGCATTGCCCAGCGGCCCGCTCAATAAGGCCGCTGTGGACCATGGAAGAGATGGGTCTAGACTATGAGATTGAGGTTATGAAATTTCCACCCAGATTTTTGCATCCCGGGTACACTGACATAAATCCCATTGGGACGGTGCCGTTCTTTACCGATGGTGACATAGAGATGACAGAATCCGCGGGGATAGCTCAGTATCTGGTTGATCGATATGGTCCCTCCGACTTAGGGGTGACGAAGGATGAACCTGAGTATGGTTTATATCTCAATTGGATTCATCGCAGTGACGCGACATTAACATTTCCACAGACAATTGTTCTACGTTATACACAGTTAGAGCCAGAAGAAAGACGGTTGCCTCAAGCTGTCAAAGATTATGTTCAGTGGTTTTATTCCCGTTTGCGTTCCGTTGAGCGGGCCGTGGAGGATAGAGAATATCTCTGCGCAGGTCGATTTACCTTAGCTGATATATGTGTTGGATTTGCGTTATATCTTGCAGAGCATCTAGGACTAAGAGAAGGCTTTAAAGAAAATACAAATTTATACTATGAGCGCTTGAAATCCCGCCCTGCATTTAAGAGGGCAGTATCAATATAGATAAGATTGTTATTAAACCGAGGGATCTCGGATTATCCAAAATAAGTGATTTTATTTTTGAGCTAGAGCCTGCTAGAACGCGTAGCTAGGCAGTGTGATGACTGAATTTGAATATGAAATTTAAGTTTAAAAGGAGAGAGTCCAGTGGACGTGAAGTTTACAAATGATGACCTAGCTTTTCGCGATGAGGTCAGAACTTTTTTTGAAGAGCAGTTTGATTTTGATTTGGCTAAGCGAGTTTTAAATGATAAGTCTGGCGATTATAAATCGGCAATCGTCGCCTGGCAAAAGAAGCTCTATGAAAAAGGTTGGATCGCGCCGGGGTGGCCTGTTGAATACGGCGGTACGGGATGGACGATTACTCAAAGGTACATTTTTGAGTGTGAGAGGGGTCGGTTGGGAATTCCTGATGCCGTCCCTTTTGGTTTGAAGATGGTTGGGCCGGTCATTTACACCTTCGGAAACGAGCAACAGAAAGAGAAATTTTTGCCGCGAATCCTCAGTAGTGATGATTGGTGGTGCCAGGGTTATTCTGAACCCGGAGCGGGTTCCGACTTGGCCTCGCTTCAAACCTCTGCAGAATTGGAAGGTGAGAACTACATCGTTAACGGGCAAAAAGTTTGGACAACTTTTGCTCAGTTTGCTGATTGGATTTTTTGTCTGGTGCGGACATCAAAAGAAATTCGGAAGCAGCAGGGTATTAGCTTCCTGCTTATCGATATGAAAAGTCCTGGTGTCTCAGTTAAGCCAATTATCACTATTGATGGAAAACACAGTCTCAATGAGGTTCTATTTGAAAACGTCAAGGTGCCAATTGAAAATCTTATAGGTGAACAAGATAAAGGTTGGACTTATGCAAAGGCGCTTTTGATTCATGAAAGGGCAGGCATTGCAGAGGTTGCTGACTCGAGAAGCAACCTCAATTCTCTTAAGTTACATGCTGCTGCAGAGATCAGTGGGGGAGCTCCAATTCTCGCAGATCCGGTTTTTCAAATGCGTCTATCTGATGTTGAAACGGAGTTGATGGCTCTTGAATACACCGAGCTCAGGGCTCTGGCGTCAATGGCGGAAGGTGGGATGCCGGGTCCGGAGAGCTCTTTTCTAAAAATTAAGGGTACTGAGATAAGGCAGGCAATTAGCGAGTTGGCGCTCCAACTGGTGGCTTACTACGGTGGTGCGCTCGAGGGCAACCTTGACCCAGGTGCACTGGGTCATGACTTTGCTTCGAAGGCTAGGGTTGATTATATGTACGGTCGTGCCGCTAGCATTTATGGTGGTTCAAACGAGGTACAGCGAAACGTAATTGCGAAAATGGTGTTGGGCGTATGAATTTTAAATTATCTGAAGAACAAACCATGCTAAAAGAGAGCGTTACGCGATTTATCCGAGAGCGATACGATTTTGACCAGAGAAAACAAATTATTAAGTCAGAAGAGGGCTATAGCCCGGACTGCTGGGCGACATTCGCAGAACTAGGATGGCTATCGATACCCTTTGCTGAAGAGTATGGGGGATTTGGTGGCACAATCGAAGATGTGGCTATTGTCATGGAGGAGATGGGCAAAGGCATGATAGTAGAACCATATGTCCCTACGGTACTGATGTTTGGGCAACTCCTAGCCTTAAGTCAGAATAACGAACTGAAATCGGAATATATTCCTAAGATAATTGATGGTAGTTATCTTGGAGCGTTTGCTTTTTTGGAACGCCAATCAAGGTACGAAATAACCGATATAAGAACGAAGGCCACCGTGCAGGATGATAATTATATCGTAAATGGGGAGAAAGCGGTCGTTTATGGTGCGGGTAACGCAAATGCTCTCATAATCACCGTTCGAACCTCGGGTGAGCAGTTCGATCGCGACGGTGTAACGTTACTGTTGCTGGAATCCGACTGTCCAGGCGTCGAGACAAAACCCTATCAAATGATGGATGGACAGATGGCCGCAAATGTAAGCTTTAACAACGTCTCAGTGCCTCAAAGCAACGTCCTCGGTTCTGTCGATGCAGGCGCAGAGCTAATGGAGGCTTTGGTTCCCCTTGTAATCTTAGCAACGAGCGCAGAGGCTCTTGGAATCATGTCTGTTCTGAACGAACTTACCATTAGTTACGCAAAAACGAGGAACCAGTTTGGCGCCCCTATTAGCTCATTTCAAGCGCTGCAGCATCGTATGGTTGATAATTTCATGGCGGTTGAGCAGTCTCGATCCATGCTGTATCGGGGGCTTTGTGCCTACGGCGAGGAAGAGGCCGAAACTCCGATCGAGTGCCTTCGATCGTTGCATGCCATGAAGGTGATAATTTCGAAGTCGGCTAAAAGAGTCGGAGAAGATGCTGTCCAAATTCATGGCGGAATGGGCATGACCGATGAGCTTAATATTGGCCACTACTTGAAGAGGCTTATTTCAATAAATACATTGTTTGGTGATGCTGATTTTCACCAAAAGAAGTTTAATGAACTAAGTTATAAAACTTGAAAGGATAAGCAAAAATGCTGCTTTGGGTGTTAGGGTCTTTTGCGATATTATTTTTACTGTTGAGGCAATCCCGAGACGGGGGAATCCGTCAAACACTCAGGCGGTATGATTATTCATCGGGAGCAGTCTTCGCGCTGGATTCGGATGATGCCCGAAATCTATCCTCCATAGTCGCTCGTCTTCAGACGGTCTCGGCATCAATGAATGGACTATCTTTTGCAAAACGATTGAACGCTGTGCGGGTTGTGATGGATAGCTTTTTTGCTGATATTGAAGTTACGAGCGATCGCATACCCGTCAACCTAGATGGATTGTCTGCGGAATGGGTTTTGGCAAGGCGAATTGATGCGCGAAAGCGTTTCTTGTATATACATGGCGGCGCATTTTGCGCGGGGAGTCCCAACAGTCATCGCTCCATTACCAGCAGGCTGTCCGAGGCCATTGGCTGTGCAGTTTTGGCTATCGACTATAGGTTGATGCCCGAGAATAGTAGGCAAGATGCAATGCTGGATTGCAGGGCCGCATATCAGTTTTTATTGGACAACGGCCCCGATGGCTCCAATCCGGCTGATGCCATTTTTATAGGCGGCGATTCGGCAGGTGGAAATTTGACACTATCTTTGACAGCTTGGCTCCGAGATGCCGGCTCGCAAATGCCTAACGCCGTGGTTGCGCTGTCACCGCTAACCGATTCGACGCTTGATAGTCCGAGCTTTAGAAACAATTATCGATCGGACGTGATATTAAAAACGCTTTTTCGTCTATTAAATCGCGTCCCAAGAGCTCTATATGGTTCGTTTTTCTTTTTGGCCAACAAGATTTCAGTTAGTAATCCTTCTGTTTCGCCCTTGTTGGGTGATTTATCAAAAATGCCGCCATTGCTAATACAGGTTAGTGAGAGTGAGATGCTGTTTGATGATGCTCGTCGTTATGTTAATAAAGCTAGAGAGGCTGGTTCACCAGCTTATCTGCAGCGGTGGGAATCTATGCCGCATGTCTTTCAGATATTCCACCCTCAGTTGAGGTCAGCCACTCTAGCGCTTGATGAAGTTGCGAAATTCTGCCAGACGCACTCTCCTGTCCGAGGATCGTTCGAGAGTCTCACAAATGCAGGAGGCTAGGCGCTCAAAACCGAATTGAGGCGCTGCGCAATTAATTCGTCTGCCTCTGACATTATTCGGTTGATCAAATCCGCAACGGTGGGTGCATCATAAATCAATCCCGCCACCATACCACAGGACCATGCGCCTGCATCCATGTTTCCATTAATCATAATGTCGGGGTACACGCCGGCTACTTGATCTATGATGTCGGAGAATTGAAGGTTTTCTCCTAGATCTTTTTCTTTCTGAAGGAGCTCCTCTACACCAGCGTTATTGAGGACCCTTTCGGTATTTCTTAATGGACGCATAACGAGCCGAGTATCCAACTCGGATGCCCCAAGAATTGCCTGTTTAACGTTTTCATGAACGGGAGCCTCTTCAGTTGCAATGAATCGAGTTCCCATATTCATGCCCTCTGCTCCCAATGACAATGCGGCAACGAGGCTGCGAGCGTCCGCCATTCCGCCTGAGGCAACAAATGGTATATCAAGTTCATCAGCTGCCCTCGGAAGCAAGATAAAATTGGGTATGTCATCTTCACCCGGGTGCCCTCCGCACTCAAAGCCATCGACCGATACAGCGTCGCAACCAATTTTTTGGGCCTTTAGGGAATGACGCACCGACGTACATTTATGAATTACCTTAATACCAGCTTCTTTCATCATAGGTATCCATTGCTGAGGGTTATTTCCAGCAGTCTCAACTATTTTAACACCTCCATCAATGATCGCTTGGAACATGCCTGGGTAATCGGGTGGCGTAAGAGACGGAAGGAAAGTCATGTTAACCCCAAAGGGTTTATTAGTAAGCTCATTACAACGTTTAATTTCTGCTGATAGTTTTTCCGGTGTTCCCTGGGTTAGCCCGGTAATTATCCCAAGCCCGCCGGCATTTGAAACGGCTGCCGCAAGGTTTGCGTAACCAACGTAATGCATTCCACCTTGAATAATTGGGTGCTCGATGCCGAAGAGTTCAGTAATCCGCGTTTTCATATTCCAATCCAGTTAAATGAGTTTAGAGAATAGTATAACTTGTGCCGACTCGAACCTAACATAAAGTTTGTAATAACTTAATAAAAAATGATTATCATTTTTGGGTCCCGCATTGTCCATTTTCTTTTCCCCCTCGTATAATGGGAAGATCCACTGTTTCGACTGGAAAACTAAATTAAGAGGAATTTGCTTATGTCAAACCATCGCGCCTTGGAGATGTTTGGTCGTTCTGGAAACCCAGCTATGAGTGATGCCACCTTTAGAGAAGAAGCTCCTGCAGACTTCAGCGAGGTATCGGTAGACGTAGATAATCAATTTATGACTTTAGAGGGTACCGTTAATAAGACTGGTATCCTGCTGCTGCTAGTATTGGTGTCGGCATCATTACCTTGGAACCTATTTTTTAGTACTGGAAACCCGGGGGCTGCTGCACCTTTTATGATCGTCGGCGGTATAGTCGGATTTGTAATGGCTCTGATAACGATATTTAAGAAACATTGGTCAGGAATTACGGCGCCAATGTATGCCCTGGGTCAAGGCCTTGCCATGGGGGGTATTTCAGCGATAGCAGAGGCTCAGTACCCGGGTATTGTTATCCAGGCTATTGGACTCACGTTTGGAACGCTCGCTTCGCTCTTGTTTTGTTATAAGACCGGCATTGTAAAACCCACTGAAAATTTTAGACTTATGGTGGTCTCGGCCACCATGGGCATAGGGGTACTCTATTTGGTCAGTTTTGTGATGAGCTTTTTTGGTTCAGGAATTGGTTTTATTCACTCGAATGGTCTTTTCGGAATTGGGTTTAGTTTATTTGTGGTTGCGATAGCTGCTTTAAACCTTGTCCTCGATTTTGATTTCATTGAGCAGGGGGCCGAATACAATGCGCCAAAATATATGGAGTGGTTCGGTGCTTTTTCCTTGATGGTAACTCTTATCTGGCTCTACTTGGAGATTCTGCGATTGTTAATGAAACTTAGAAGCCGGTAGTGGATCTTAATACGATAATCTTTGGCGGCCTAACGCTCATTTCGCTCGCTGTCTTTTTTTATCTGGGCCGATTCAAGGCGTCCAAAAAACAGTTTGACAGGGAAGACCGGATCGATTGGTCAAGCAGGAGCTTTTCCTTGTGGAAAATATTTTTTGTTAGTCTCGCGTTAGGAGTTATGACGGCGCTCTTAGCCCAGATTTTTTAATATTAGACTGGGCCTCGTCTCGTGCAGTATTCAAACTAAATGGATTGTTTATGGAGAATGTATCTTTTATTTTAAGTGGTTGTATTATTGGAATAATTATATTTCAATCGGCTGTGATAGCGCCAGTTGTGTTTAGTGTCCTGTCTGGTCAAGATGCCTCAGTCTTTCTGAGAAAGATATTCCCACTATTCTTTTTGCTGATAGCTTGTTTGAGCATCATAAACACGATCTGTGTATTTTATAATGACCAACTCCATCTCATATCGGTGCCCCTAGCGTCATTTGTTCTATCTATTTTGGCGTATCTATTGATTCCGGCAACCAACAGCAGCCGCGATGAGGGAAACGAAATTCGATTTAGGTGGTTGCATCGGACTAGTGTTCTCCTAACACTCTTAATACTGGTGTGCAACGGAGTTATAGCAGCCTTCTAGCTGCTGTATAGTAGGCCAGTCGACAAACAAACTTTCGTCCTCAATCATTCATTTTTCTATGAAGGTGCGTTGATATTTATAACTGCAATGTATTCTTAAATTTAATTCGCTTAGACGATAGGTGGTTACAGTGCACGAACCAAAGGGGTCTCATTTTAGATGGTCGCAGAGAGAAGAGTCCAAATTCCACACCGGATGATCTGACACTGGCGTGCTAATTTTCGATAAGTCATTTATTGACGTGATAGCTAGTAAACATTTTTCACGTGTTTTTATTGTTCCTAGCATTGATATGAGTTCTCCTTTGAATTTTTCATCCTCATAATCGATCTTTTCCATGCGTATACTGCCTCTAACCGAGTTATCTAAGACTAATGTGTTTATGGCTTGCTCTTTCCAGGGCGACCACTCCGAGAGAGTTGCAGAGCGGCCTCGGTGGGGCGCCCCGACGTGTATAAAATTACCCCAATAATCCATCATAGACTGTGAAAGCGCTTTTCGATCTGCCGTATTCACTTTGCTATACCAGTCTGGAAGACCTTCCTGCCCATCAAAATGATAAAACAGAAAATCAAGCTCGAGTGAATTCCCTGCTCCGATCAACTTATTCCAATTTCCTAGTAAATCAGATTGAATATCGGACCAATCGAAGCGGTAAGCAAAGATATTTGGTGGTGCCTGAACATCCATTCGGCTTGTTGACAATAATTTTACTGGCTCTTGTACAGCTAAAATAAATTTGAGATTTGATCTCAGCTCGGACATAAGATCAAAGGATTCCTTGTCTTTGACAAAAGGTCGGCGATTCAACATCCAGCTAACATACTCCGATTCGAATAGCATAGAAGGTTTGGCATCATGAAGATTTGAACCTATTATCATGGGAACGTTGTTGTAGCCGATCGGGTCGTTAAAAAGCGTGTAAAAGTCAGTCTTTGGCAGAACATTACCATCTCTAATAAGTTGCGGAATTTCAGGGACCAGTGCTTCTGAGCTGTTTGGATTATCAATGTCGATGTTTAAGATGGATTCTGCTGATTGCCTCTCGAGAAATGCTCTGATGCTTTCATCACTCAT
>NZXB01000005.1 GCA_002701765.1 Porticoccaceae bacterium | reverse complement strand
TTTAGTTAAAAATGGATATGAGGTATATTATCATTCAATAGAAGATGATAATTTTAAGGATGTTTTCGAAGATAAATTTTTAAAGGTTATAAAAAAAGAAGATATTTCTAAGATTAAATACTTTGAAATTGAAGACCATTTTTTTGAAAAAAGATTTAACAATTTTATCTCAGCAAACAAACTAAATCATGAAACCATTAACAACCCAATGTTTTTAACATCAAGGTTAGAATTTAAGGAATTTTTAAAAAGTCAAAAAAAATTAATAAGAATGGCTAGTTTTTATCAAAAAATACGTCAAAAATTGTCCATATTAATTGATGATCAAAATAAACCTTTAGGTGGAAAATGGTCATATGACGAAGATAATAGAAAAAAATTACCAAAAAATATTGATATCCCTAAAATACCTCCAATCCAAGATGACAACAAATTTAAATCCTTAAAATTAACAATAAATTCTTTCTTTCATGACCATCCTGGATCTACAGATTATTTGTGGATGCCAACTGACAGAGAAGAATCATTAATGTGGTTGGATAATTTTTTTGAAAATAAATTTTCAAATTTTGGTAATTATGAGGATGCAATTAGATCAGAGAACAACTTTCTTTTTCATAGTGCTATCAGTCCTATTCTTAACATGGGTTTAATAACTCCAGATGAGGTTATTAAAAAGGCGTTAGAATTCTCTCAATTAAAATCAGTTCCTATTAATTCCTTAGAAGGATTTATTCGTCAAATTATTGGATGGAGAGAATTTATTAGAGGCATATACCACTATAAAGGTAATGAAGAAATTAATTCAAACCACTGGAACCATCAACGAAAATTAACAAAAGATTGGTACGAAGGAACTACAGGAATAGATCCATTGGATGATGCAATAAAAGACTGTCTTAAATTTGGATATACCCACCATATTCCTAGATTAATGGTCATATGCAATATAATGAATCTATCAAAAATACATCCAGATGAAATCTACAGATGGTTTATGGAAATGTTTGTAGATTCCTCAGATTGGGTAATGGTTCCAAATGTTTATGGAATGGGGACTTTTGCAGATGGGGGTATATTTGCTACAAAACCATATTCTTGTGGATCAAATTATATTTTAAAAATGAGTAATTACAAAAAAGATGATTGGTGTGATGTAGTTGATGGCTTGTACTGGATGTTTATGAGTGAAAATATTTCTTTTTTCCAAAGTAATCCAAGACTAGCAATTTTAGTGAAATCCTTAGAGAGGATGAATATTGATAGAAAAGAACTTATTTTTGCTAAAGCAATTGATTTTATAAATACTAGAACAACTAAATAATACTTCACAAATATATTTTAATTCATATGATAAATTATTTATAAAAAGTGATTTTTATGTCAAACCAAATTCCAAGAATAGATTATAACTTATTATGTAATAATAATCAGGATGATAATTATAAAGAACTTAAAAAACTAAGAGTTGCCGTGAATGAATATGGTTTTTTAATAATGAAAAATTATCCTATTAATAGTAATAAAATTGCAAATGTTTTTTCTTTATACAAAACATTTTTTAAACAAAGTTTTAACGAAAAAAATAAAGTTAACATGTCAAAGACAGCTTCAAACAGAGGTTGGGGTGGCATAAAAGCAGAACAAGTTAACTCAGATTTCAATCCTGATAATAAAGAAATATTTGACTGTGGGCCAAAAATAACAGTTGAACATAAGTTTCAAGATTTGCCTTATTATTCAAAAAATATTTGGCCAGATAAAATACCACTTTTTGAAAAAAGAATTATGGAATTTTATAATTTATGTAGTCAAATTTCAATTTCTATTTTAAAACAAATTGAAATTTCACTTAACTATTCGACTAACTACTTTGCAGATAAGTTTAATCTTCCTATGGCACTACTCAGATGTAATTACTATCCCAAAAGATCTAAAGAACTTACTGATAATGATTTTGGGATTGCTCCACATACTGATTATGGCTGTTTAACCCTTTTATTTACAGACGGAACACCTGGATTAGAAGTAGAACTGCCTTCAAAAAAATGGGAGCCGGTAACTGCAAAAAAAAATGAAATAATAATAAATTTTGGAGACATGCTAGAGATTTGGTCAAATCAAAAAATTAGAGCAACACCTCATAAAGTTATAGGAACTAATAAGGAAAGGTTTTCAATACCATTTTTCTTTAATCCTCAATATGATACTATTATCTCTGATGAAAAAAACCTTGTAGCGGGTGAATATTTATCTCAAAGATATGATGAAACTTACGTTCATAAAATTATATAATTTAGTTATCTCAAACCATCTTCGCCTAAGATATCTTTTGCTTCCAACCCACCCATTCTATTGTGTATCCTAGGCCCTTTTGTCATTGCTAAGCAAAACATGATTTCATTGGCTCGTGGACTGTCAGTTACATTAACTTCATAGGCATCAAAATGACTTCTTACATATGCTGCATTAGTATGCCCTAAGGGAATATCAATTGAAGATCCCATACCTGCCACTTTCATAGCTGAAGGAACTATTGCTTTAGAATTACTCAATCTTTGCCGCATTGCATATCCACCTGGAACATGCCATAAAGCAGTGTGCTCTAATTCTCCATTTTCTCCCGCCAAAGCGGCTTTTCCATATCCATCAATACCTTTAATCCCACCTAGAGAAGATATAAGCCTGTCAGTTAGCATTAAACCAAGCTCCTTAAGATTTTCTGTTCCTGATTGCAAATCTTCATGGTATTTACCTGCATATGGATTGGCAACAATAGCAATGGCAGCTCCTCTCAGTCTAGGTATAATCTGAACAGGTCCATTTTCATGAAAAATCTCTTCTTTTAATAAAATGACTTTTCTAATATTAAATTCCATAGAATATCCTTCATAATTAAAGTTTAAGAAATATTTTTTTTAAATAGAAAATGGTCTTTTACATTACCAAAAAACATCCAATATAATAAAAAAGCCTCTGAAACGTTTTTAAACCACTCTAATGGATATAAAAATCCATAATTAATTTGATCTCCTCCAAACATAACAATTATAAAATTAAATATCAGATATACTAAGAAAATGTAATTTCCGAAAGGCACAAAGAAATAAATTAAGATATAGCTTGTTAAAGAAAAAATAGACATGAAAACTGTCAGATATAATTCAAACTCATTGTCTAAGTAACTACTTATAATACCTTGATCAACAAATCGACTTAAACCATAATATTTCTCAAAATTAAAAATGCTAGGAATTAAAGATATTAATATTGATATAAAAGCCATCACCAAAATCATACGCCTAAAAGACAGCTTATTGAATTCTTCTTGATTTCCCATTTATTTATTTACTTACCTAATTATTATAAACATTTTTAAGTTAAAATTCTTTTAGAATATATATTTAATTTTTAACCAACTTAAATACTCGAGGTAAATAAATGGTTAGAAAGAAACCTCTTAGAATTAAAAAAAAGAGAAAGCATGAATATAAACTTTTTAAATCTAAGTTATCTCTTATAAAATATTCTAAAATTAAATAAAAAATAATGGATGAGAATATTATACAATTTCTCATTTCTTTAGCTAAAGTTGCGCCTATGAAAATACCATCTAATTGAAAGGCTAACATTGAAATAAAGGGTGTTATGACAACTAATCCCCACAACTCATTTGTTAGGTTTCTTAGAATTGTTATATCTGTAAATAGTGCAATTATGTAAAAGTTAAACACGTATAAAATTATTCCTATAATGATTGAAAACATTAAGGCCAACTCTGTTGTGTTTCTAATTGCTTTAAAAATATTAAGTTTATTTTTCGAACCTATAGAAACACCAACAGTTGACTCAGCAGAATGAGCAAAAGCATCTAAGGAATATGATGATAAACTAAAGATAACTAGTAAAATTTCAATAGTAGCAAGTTGATCAACACCTATTAAGCCAGCTTTTTTAATTACGTAGGCTTGAACAGCTACTAACAACATGGTTCTTAAAAATAAATGTCTACTAATTGAAAATAAATTTAAAAAACTACCCATATTTAATATTTTATAAAGTTTATAGGATCTAAAATTTAACTTATAATAATAGTACATGAAAATTATTATAGACAAAATAAGTCCTGAACATTGAGCGATTACACTTCCTAAAGCTACTCCAAATATTCCATAATCTAGAAAAACTGCTAAATAGAGTGATGCAATAATATTTACAATATTGATCGTAATTAATTGCAACATAACTGATTTTGTTTTTTGCATTCCAAAAAACCAACCTAGAAAAACTATATTTAATAATCCTGCTGGTAATCCAATCATTCTTACAAACAGATATTCTTTGTAAAATTCTTGAACTTGCTCATTAGGAGTTAAAAAATAGATTGATAAATCATATAAATAATTTTTAAGCAGAAATAATATAATACCAATTGTAAAAGCTATAATTAATGTTCTTAGTAAACTGAAAAAAACTTCTTCAAAATTATTACTTCCAAAATTTTGAGCAACAATCCCCGTAGTACCCATTCTTAGGAAATTTAGACCAGCGTACATAAAGTTAAAAATAATACCGCCGATTGCAATTGCTGCAATATAAACGCTATCAGGCATATGCCCCATAATGATAGTGTCAGTCAATCCAACAAGTGGAATAGTAAAGTTAGCAATAATCAATGGCCATGATAAAGACCATATTTTTTTTCTGTTAATGATCATTTATTAATATGACCATGATTAGTTGAATATTGAAAAATTATTGTACAAATTAAAATTTTCTAAATTTAAGGTAAGCTTGTTCAGGATCCATCCCACTTAAGATTGCTTTTCTCATTTCATTTTCTGTAAACATCACTTTTTCAGTCTTGGTTATAACCTCTTCTGCAACCTTTTTAGGTATAATAACTGCGCCATCCATATCACCTATTATGAAGTCCCCCGAACAAATTGTAACTGTACCAATAGTTATTGGATGACCCAGAGAGTGATATTTCCACCTTTCAACTATATCGGCGGCTGTAGATAGTCTACAAAAAACTGGAAAATTTGCCTCTATTATTTCTTCAACATCTCTACAATGCCCATCCATCAAGTATCCTTTAGTCTCTTTAACCATAAGAGCACGAGCAGATAGTTCTCCCATTAGAGCAACAGAATGAGTGTTAGGTTGACAAACAATTACTTTTTTATTTGGAACTTTTGATAATACTTGCGACCACAAAAGGAGTGATTCATGTCTTGAAAGTGTATAATCTATATGACCAGAAACAGTGAAAACCTCTCCAAACAATTTTTGTCCCCTTTTTAGAGCCTGTATTTCTGGAGGGAGGACACAATTTTCGAAACCTTTTTCTCTTAATACATCATGAACAGCGCTAGCGTAGCATTTTGAGAGGCGTTCAGTTAATTTATCCACTTTTATCTCCTATTTTATACTTTAGTTAATTGAAAATTATTAAAAAGTATGATTTATGAGTATAATGAAAATTGTAATTAAATTGATAATACTTTTCTTTTTTATTCTTGCTTCAAAATTACATGCTGAAACAAGGCTAGCTAATTTAACTTGTTATAATAAATCAAAATCAAATTTGATGGAATTTCAATTTAAAAAAGAAAATACAAACTTATTTTCTCAAGTTTATAAGAAAATTAAAGGAAATTTCATTATTATTGGCGAAGTGGTTGGACAAAAACCGTCATCATTTATTTTATTTGAAGATAAATATCAATTTCTAGGTGTGGATTTTGCGTGGCACCTAGACAGAAATACAAGAGAACTTAAACCAGTATTATTGAGCGAGGGAACAATAAAACTAAAAAAAATGCCAGAAAAATTTTATTGTAAATTTTTCTAAATAATATTCATTTTTTGAGATCATACCAGAATTTACTTATGAATAATTCAAATAGTTTTATAAGAAAAGAATAAAATATGAAATTTAATGAACTAAAATTTATCGATGGAAAATGTCAATTAGATTATAATTATTATGTTTTAAGTTTCACACAAATTGTTGACGATGATTTATACGAATGTGCTGTTTTTAATAGAGCAAAATTACCGGTTGATCTTCCAGGTGTTAAAACAGAAAAGGTTAAAAACAATACCTGGGTTAAAATACGCTTCACAAGAAATGATATTGAAGAAATGATAACCAAATTCTGGGCAATTACTGGTATAAAAGTTCCAAAACAACTAGATCAACATGATTTTTATAAAGATATATTTTAAAAAATCACTTTTACTACGTGTAATTTATTTATTAAAATAGTATATAACCAAAACATATACCTATTAACAAACCTTCAAGAAAACTAAGCCATATAATTTGATAATTTGACAATCCTGTTATTTTTTGAACTTTTTCTATCAAGGCTACATGCCAATTTTTAAATTTATTCTCCATTTTATTACCTCAAAAATTCATAAAGTTGAAAGTTTGTTGTTTAGATTATAAATCTAATTAATCTTATTTCTTTTTTTTAATTTTAAATCCTTGTTATTTTGCATTTTTTAAACTTGTGCCATTAAGTTACCTTATTATTTACAGAATTAAGACTTAATTTTTGATAATTATTTAAATAATTAATGTTTTTCATTTATAACCTCCTAGAAGTATTAGCTGTGAAAACAGCTAATACTTATTTATAATAGTTTAAACTTTAAATGACTTTTACAACCTGCTTCACAGTCAGAGCTTCCAAAACCGTGGATAATTATTTCACCTTCAGTTTCTTTGTTTAAATCACATTCAAATTTATTTGATTTATTAACGTCTATCACTTTCACGTTTTTGTTTAAAAGAAGATAATCTATATGCCAATGAAGTTTTTTCTTATTACAAAGATGTCTTTTAATTCTTGAATCAATGTTTTTTTTTGCAGAACCAGTATAAATGTATATTCCTTTTTTTAATAAAAACTCACCTAGTTTTCCAATCTGTAATTTAATTTTTTTATTTAGTTTTATTTTTAATTGATATGACTGCATATTATTAAGTTAATTAAAGAGTCTAAATTTTCATACTGCAATAAAGTCTTAATTCTGTAAAATATTCTGGAAAGTATTTTGAAATTTGAATTAAATCAAATGAAGAAAGAATAGCTGTATTTGGTTCTCTTTCTAAAAGAAATTCAAAGCTAAATTTTACAAGTTCTTTTTTGGATATTTTTTTGGAAGTAAGATCTAGATAAGTTTGATTAGATATAAATACTTTGTGTATAGTTTCTTGATCCGCATTAATTATAACCTCAAATTTTTTGTCAGATAATTCATTTATTAATAATTCCAAATTTTTTTAACCCCATCTATTATTAAAAACTCACTATTTTCGTATTGATAAGTAACCATTTCAACAGCTTTTTCTTCATTTTCAGCCTCAACAATAAGGGAATTGTATTTTGCCTCTTTTTTCCCATTAACATGGGTAAATTCAAGATGAAACTTCACTTCAAAATCAGTTTTCCAATTATTCATTAATCAAATTTTATTAGTGGTTAAAGACAAATTTTAATCATTTTTATAAAACGTGGCTTCTTTGGTTAAAGTCTTTATAAAATTAGAAGATACTGCAGTTGCTCCTAATACTTCTCCGTCATTTAATTCAATTTTAAGCCCCTGTTCTTTAAATGAATCAATAATTGGACCTGCAAGTCTATTATGATCTTTCATAAAAGTTTTATGATCTGGGAAGATAAGTACTAACGTTGCAATAACATCTGAATTACTAAAAATTAGTTTCATTAATGTACCACCTTTTATTCCTTCTGCATCTGCTTTAGTATCAGTATAATTTACAAACATTTCTTTTGACATTTTATCTTTAAAAGTGATTTTTATCGTTCGTACGTACATATATTAAGCCCATAAATTTAATTTCTAATAGTTATCTAATCAAAATAATTTTAAAACGTAAAGTTTTTAACAGGTTAATTTATTTTTAATTTAATTAGTCTTGTAAAATATTTAATTTTTATTAAAAACAATAAAAATTAATTTAGATTTTTGAATTTAATGACAACTTTAAAAAAAATTGTAGAGAATAAGATTTTTATAACTTTTATTACTCTAGTTATAATAATTAATGCAATAACTCTTGGACTAGAAACCAGTGCTGAAATTAAATTGGAGTATGGTGTATTTTTATCAATAATAGATAAAATAGCATTAACTATTTTCACAATAGAACTTATTGTAAAAATCTTGGTATATAAATTAAAATTTTTCAAAGATGGTTGGAATGTTTTTGACTTTATAATAGTTGTTGTGTCTTTAATTCCTGCCTCCGGACCTTTTTCAGTCTTAAGAGCTTTTAGAATTTTTAGGACCCTGCGATTGCTTTCGATAGTTCCTTCTATGAAAAGAATAATACAAGCAATATTTATTTCAATACCCGGCATTTTATCAGTAGGCACCATAATAGTCTTAATTTTTTATATTTCATCAGTTTTAACAACTACTTTCTTTGGTCAAAATTTTTATGAATGGTTTGGAACAATTGGTAATTCAATGTATACATTATTTCAAATTATGACCTTAGAAAGTTGGTCAATGGGTATAGTTAGGCCAGTTATGAAAGAATACCCACTAGCGTGGATATTTTTTGTCCCTTTCATTTTAGTTACAACTTTCGCAATATTGAATTTATTCATAGGAATTATAGTAGATGCAATGCAACAAATATCAAGCGATGGTAAAGATGTTAAGAAAGTGTCAGAAGAGGATATGTACAAAAAAATTGTATCATTAGAAAAACAATTAAAAGAAATCAAGAATATTCTAAACAAAAAATAAATTAAGAGTGCTCTAATGACTTTTAAGTATAATAAAATTAATGCAAAATGCATGTGGTGCAAAAGAACCCAAAACCCTCACCCTGATTTTTTAAAAGAAACAATTCCTACTAAAATATTTGAATCAAAAAAAGGAAGAATGGTTGAACTTTGTTTTAGTTGTTTTGAACAAGAAAAAGCTTTTGCAGAAAAACAAAAAATTGATTTTAAAATAATTTTAGATACCAAACTTGAAGTATTAAAGCTCTTAAAACTTTAAATTCAATCTTTGCGTCTTAAAATTAAGTATTTTTTTAATAAAAATCTGAATTTAATGAGAATAAATTTAGCAAAAAATTTTATTATTAAAATTATATCGAGGATTTTTTTATTAGCTTTAAAATATGAGGCCTAAGCTGTTGTATATTTATAAAAGGATGAATTTTTGAAACATAATCTATATTTTTAAGAGCCTCATTATAATTTTTGAGGTGAATATTAATTTGAACAAGACCCGAAATAGCACCAAAATGTCTAGGTTCTAATTGAAGAGTAAGTTTAATATCATTAACAGAACCCAAGTAATCACCCATCAAAAACTTTATTGTTGCAATTTTATTAATTGGCTCAGCCCAACGCGGTTCTTTTTTTGTCAAACTTTCAAATATTTTAAGAGCATTATTTAATTCACCACTTTGTAATAAATTCACTCCTCTCTGCATTTGAAGATTGCTTGTTTCATTTGATCCATCTAAAAGCCAATATTTCCAAATTCTACTTTCATAATGTTTAGCTATATTTTTGTCACTTGCATTTTTTAATTTAAAAAAAAGGTTGTCTAATTCAGAGGCTGAAACATTATTAATAAATAAAGAAAATATAAGCAAAAAAATGTTTAAAAGTGTATATTTTGAAATTGAGTTGATAGATATTTTTGTATATTTAATCATTCAAAAAATAAAATTTGTAGGATAATAGATTTTTCCCATTAATTAATAACATCATATAATACAATACCTCTATTTGAAAACATCTTCCATATTATGTTTATGTTTTTTTTGTCTGCATCTCAGACAATTTTAAA
>NZXB01000003.1 GCA_002701765.1 Porticoccaceae bacterium | reverse complement strand
TACCTCTATATTGATCGCATGCAGGAATACTATGATGAGTTTGCCAGCAAAATGCACACTCCTTACCAGGAGTTCCGTCGGGCATCCTATGATTCTGTGGTCAAATCTAGACAACTCAAGAAACAGGGTAATCAGAGAATCCTGGCCGGAGCCGGAGTTATTCTAGCTGGGATATATGGCAGGACTCAGAGCGATAGCGGCGCAGGCCGTCTAGCCAGCACCGTGGGAGCTGGTGCTGGTGGAATGATCGTAAAATCAGGGCTCGAAAAAAAGCAGCAGGCAGCAAGCTATGACGAATCTCTGGCAGAGATGGGGTCATCTCTCGAAGCCACGCTGACACCTCAAGTGATTGAATTGGAAGATCGTACCGTGACACTGACTGGCAATGTGGAAGCTCAATATCAGCAATGGCAAGAGCTACTCGCGCAGATATACCGTGAGGAACGCGGCACAATAAAAAATGAGACCTGATAACGCAAGTCCCTCGCCAATAAAGCCTGTTGTAGCCAATCCAAAAAAGTTGCTCGTTTTTACGCTTTTGATATTCGCTGCCCTTGTTATATTTGTACTACCTCGATATGCGTCAGACTCTTCGATTGAAGCCGACAGCGCAGCATATACGACATCCCCAACATCAGCCGAGTTAACTCCTTCGCAAATTGCAGAAAAAAAGCAGTACCGACAGGAGGCGCAGGCAGTGCTTTCGGATGTTGTTAATCTCATCGGTGATCTCGACCAAATTGGTGCCGCCGAGTGGGCAACAAATTCCTATGACAACGCCAAACAGCTGATCGAAAAAGGGGACAAAGAATATTTGGGGGCTAAGTATCAAAGATCCATTGAAACATTTATGGAAGCGCTAGAAGCACTTAAAGAAATAGACAATCGCTCCGAGAAAACTTTGAAACGGGCTCTAGATGAAGGTTTTAGATACCTTGAAGACCTTCGCGTTGAGGATGCTGCTGCCGAAGCGCGTTTAGCTCTGATGATTTCGCGTGACGCCCCCAGAGTTCAAGAACTGTATGAACGATCAAAACTACTTCCAAAGTTAGTTCAATCTATTTCTTTGGCAGAAAAACATGTCCAATCCGGAAATACGGCCGCTGCTATTCTCAGCTATGAGAAAGCTTTGAAGATTGACAGTCGGCATAAGCCAACCCAAGAAACGCTTAACATACTCAAGCAACAAAAACGTGAAAATGACTTCTATGCTCAGATGAGTATTGGCTTTAATGCACTTGACGAAAACCGATTCGGGGAGGCGCAAACGGCTTTTCGGACTGCGAAAGACATTGATTCAAGTCGGGCAGAAGCTCAGCAGGCTCTGGAGCAACTCTTTGACCGACAATCTCAGTATAGAACCGATAAAGCCCTCAAAACTGCTGATCAACTTGAGAAAATGGAAGAGTGGCAAAAGGCAGTGGATGTGTATGATAAGTTGATTGCAGAAGACGTCTCTCTTGTTGAACCAAAAATAAGACGTCTGACAGCATCTTTGCGCGCCCAAATCGATAGACAAATCGAAGAAATACTTAAAGACCCCCTGAAACTGTCCAGTCCGACGTTATTCCGCCAGACGCAGAAGTTACTCGAGGATATAAAAGGTGTTGACGGAGGCCAAAAACTTAAGACCCAAGTAGAGCAGTTGGAAAGTGCTCTTTATGACTCACAAGTTCCGGTTGAGGTTAGATTTGGTTCGGATGGACTCACCAATGTTACTCTCTACAGAATTGGCGAATTTGGCACTTTTACTAGCAAAAATTTGGGGCTAAGACCCGGGCGGTATCAAGTGGCAGGATCGCGGACTGGATTCAGGGATGTGCAAATCGAATTTACGGTAAAACCCAATTCATCTAATATGTCAATAGAAGTGCGTTGCACCGACCCGATCTGACCGACGTATCTTTCTGTAGTCCCGGTGATATGAGCTGGGAGAAGCAGAGTGAAAGCGTGCCCCTATTTTTGAGTGCTTATGGATTCCGACGACCAAATACTAGAACCGGTTGCATACAAACCGTTCGAAGGAAAGACTAAGAAGCTCGGGGACTCGATTCCCATCGGAGCTTGGCTGGCTGGTTTATGCCTAGTCATTGCGATAGCTATATTGCTATACCTCACCATGGCCAGATCTCTGATAGTCAATAGTAGCGCACCCGGGGCCGACATCAGCATATCAGGTTTGTCGTTCAATATAGGCAGCAATTTTCTCCTTCTGCCCGGGGATCACGACATGGAGATTAGTGCTCAGGGTTACCACAGTATTAATCAGCAAATAACTGTCACAGACGCAAGCACACAGGAAATTGACGTGGTGCTGGAACCCCTCCCTGGTGATTTGATAGTTCAATCGCGAACGCCAGACATGACGGTCTCCGTTGACGGTGAACCACTCAATCTTTTTCTCCCCGGAGTCATAAAAGGGATAAAACGTGGTCAACACACATTAACATTTAGCAGTCCAATGTACTTTGACAAAACGGTTGAGTTAGAGATCGAGGGCCTGGGAAAACAGCAGTCGCTCGAAGTTTCTTTAGAACCAGCATGGGGTCACCTACTGTTCACCTCTGAGCCAACGGCAGCAATGCTTCACGTTAACGAAACTGAAATTGGACGAACGCCGATACGCGCGAAAATATTAGAAACTGGAAGCCAGGTCAAGTTCAGCAAACCGGGATACAAAAACTGGAATCAGGGACTACGAGTTAAAGCTGGCACAGACGAAGACTACCCACTGGTTACACTCTTGCCGGCGGATGGAATCGCGATAATAAAAACCCAGCCTAGCGGAGCAACTGTGACTCTTGATGGTCAATTTTTGGGCTCGACGCCTCTCGAGGTTGAGGTTTCGCCCGATGAAAAGCACATAGTTAAGTTATTCCTGAAGGGCTACAGAAAAAGCACCGAATCATTCATTATCAAACCAGAACAGCAGATCAGGCTTGACATTATCCTGAAAGAAAATACCGGCGAGGTGAATCTTAGCGTAACCCCCACTAACTCAGACATCTACATAGATGGTAAATTGGTGGGACGTGGTAACATGATCCTCCAATTACCGTCGATGCAACAGACACTCACAGTCAGAAGCAATGGATATCGGTCCCAGACATTGGAGGTTCTTCCAAAACCAGGACGGCAACAGGCACTGAGCGTTAATTTAGTCACCGAGGAAGAGGCCTATTGGGCCTCCAGACCTAACAAGATAAGTGTATTTGGCGATATAACATTGACGCTCATTCGGCCTGATAAGCCTTTTATGCTGGGGGCGCCCCGACGACAACCGGGGCGCAGAGCCAACGAAATAGAGCGCAGTGCAGTGCTTAAACGTCCCTTTTACATCGCTACCAAAGAAACGTCCAATCGACAATATAAACTTTGGCGAGCCGAGCATAGTTCCTCTGCAATAGCGGGACAGACCCTAGATCTTCTCGATCAACCGGTAGGGCAAGTCTCATGGGAAGAAGCGGCCCAATTTTGCAATTGGTTAAGCGATAAAGAAAATCTGCCGCGTTTCTATGTTTTCGAGAATGGAAGGGTCAACGGCATAATGTGGTCAAGTAACGGCTACCGCCTCCCAACCGAAGCAGAGTGGGCCTATGCCGCCAAGATACGGCCAGACGGATCCACTGCTACATTTTCTTGGGATAAGGATCTGTTCCCTCCTGATAAACCAGTAGGAAATTATGCAGATTTAAGTGCGTCTCGCTTGGTGCGATTTGCTCTTGCGCGCTACGATGATGGATTCCCCGTTTCTGCGCCGGTTGGGTCTTTTCAAGCCAACGCAAGAGGGCTCTATGATATGGGCGGAAATGTTGCGGAGTGGGTAAATGATTACTATGACGTTCAGTCGCATCGTGGTGATCCGATTGAGGATCCTAGAGGCCCTGATGAAGGTGTAAAACACGTGATTCGGGGCGCTAGTTGGGCTCTAGGGTCAAGGTCTGAGCTGCGCTTGACCTACCGTGATAGTGGTAAAGACGGAAGATTAGACTTAGGATTTAGGATTGCTCGATATGTCGATGTTATGCACGATAGCGGTTAAACTTTTATCCAAGCTCGTCAATAGTATTCAAATCTGCGAGGTATAATGATGGAACGATTATTTGCTTTTCTCTTATTTGTTGCCGCTGTTCCGGCCGCACAGACCGAAATAGCTTCAGAGCCTCAAGATCAGTCGCAAGACCGCGGGATCGAGCAGTCACTGGAGAATACAAATGACAAATCAGACCAAGATCTTCAATCGCCTGAGCCGGAGGGTAGGCGAGGCGCTAAATTTATTGAAAACCTTCCAAAGACCTCTCTTGACATCAGAGATGCTGAAAATTTCCCAAATGACATTTAGGACTAGGTTATGAAACGAAACGCCAACGAAATGTATTTCCAACTCATAGCGCTTCTTTTAGGTTTTATTCTCATTCACGCTATTTTCGTGACGTTGGTTCGACCAAATGCCGAAAGCACCATTCGACAACAGGTCGAAAGAGCCGCAGCTGGCGAGCCGTACATTGTTCCGCGCTCCTTTTATGTCGTAATCAAAGATATCGAGCAAGAGGCATGCTTTATATTGATGTTTTGGGCATTTGCCATCATGACCTACAAAGCACGCGCGCTGCTGCGAGAGGAATCCATGTTCGACAAGCATCTCATCGCAGCAAATGAGGGAGCTCGAATTCTTGTCGAGGACACCGCGCAATTCACGGCATCGCTCAGGTCGCTGCCTCAAGACCAGAGAAATCTCCTATTGCCACGGGCATTGGACGCTGCCCTACTTCGATTTCAAACGACAGCGAATATTCAGTCGGCAAATGACGCTGTAAGTGCAACTTGCATATCGGAAAGTGAACGGCTTGACTCAGAACTATCAATGATTCGATATATTACCTGGGCCATTCCCTCAATTGGATTTATCGGCACGGTTCGCGGAATTGGTGGGGCGCTCGCTCAGGCTCATGAGGCCATGGAGGGAGATCTTGCAGGTATAACCTCAAGTCTGGGCGTAGCTTTTAACTCAACTTTTGTTGCACTACTTATCAGCATGTTTGTAATGTTCTTCATGCATCAACTTCAGTTAATGCAGGAACGGCTGGTACTGGATACCCAAGGTTACTGCGAGCAGAACTTACTTCGATTTCTTAAGTCCTGACACAAAGATATGACTCTCGCACTCTTGCACATCAATGACCACTGTCTGCGGGTCATTGCTGAGAACGGTGAAAATAGAGCCGAAACCGGTTTTTGCTATTCAGATGATCATGGGCTGGTGAGTGGGTCAGCCGCCTATGAAACAGCTTGGACTAAACCTCATCTATCCAATAACCGCTTCTGGCACGAGCTCAATCAAAAACCATTATCGAGAAAATTAAAATATGCGCGTCATCATGCCGACATGGCGTACGCTCAGCTTTGCAGAATGCTGTCGTCAATTTCAAGCCCGCAAGTTCTCTTGAGCGTGCCAGCAAGCCTCGACAATGAGCAATTATCAATATTGCTCGGGCTTATAAAAGCGGTGCCAGCAGAAATTTGTGGTGTCATTGACGGCGCGCTTCTCGCGGCAGGCCCCGAGCACCAGCTTGTCTTGGAGATGCAGCTTCATCAAACCGTGCTCACTCAGCTAGAGAAAACGGGCGAAAGTATAAAAATAAGCACCCACAAAAAGATTCCTAAACTCGGAGTATCAGCGATCTATCGCGAGGTTGCGATGCATGTGAGCGAGAGGCTGATTACAACGAACCGGCATGATCCACTTTATCTTCCTGAAAATCAGCAACAGCTCTATAACGCCATACCAAAAGCCCTCTCTCAGATGGAGACGAATTCTGAAGCTATCATCTCTTTGGATACTCCAGCTGGAGTACTTGCGGTCAAACTCTCTAATGACGATCTGACCAAAATCCTTGACCCTCTCTCAAAGGAGCTTTATCAGGGCATTAACGAATATTCACCCGACGAGGTGCTCCTCGGATCCGGTGGGGGCATCGTCGCTGCTTTTGGAACACCCCTAGCAAATTCCAATCGAGCTAACTTTGATTTGATGGCCCAGAAAGGTTTTTCTCTGGTTCAAAGCGAAACCATCTCTCCCATTCCGCTGAAGAGAATCGTCAGCCTCAGATCCGCCAAGTCTGAAATTATCGCAGTTGGTCGGGCAGCCACTCATTTAGTTAATGAGGGTCGCGCTTGGCGATTAGATAAGCCCCTAAGCTTATGGCTTATGAATACCGGGGTCGAGATAGCCCGGGGTGAAATGTCTGACTCGGACTTAATAATCCATGCTGATGGAGTAAACCTAAAGACACTTTACAAAAAGGAACATACACCAATCGGCTTGCCAAAGGACGCAATATGCGGAGCATGGCTCGAAGTTGGCAAATACAAACTCCAGCTAATAGATATCCATGATGCGTAAGGAACGACGAAATATAGCTTTTAGCCTTTCTTTTCTTGACATCATGGCTTGTGGATTTGGCGCGGTGACACTGCTTTTCATAATATTAAGTTACAACATAGAGGACGATGTTAGCCCAGATATCGTTGCGACCGCGGAAATCGAAAGGCTCAGAGATGATTTAGATGTAGCCGAAGATGACCTTATTAAAATCAAAGACGATCTGAGATTGGCAAGAACCTCTCTGAAGGCGGCTCGAAACAAATTTAATGATTTAAAGAGACAAGACGAGGTGCCTGAGACTGATCCGTCACTGGATGATGATGAGTATAAAAAATTAGAGCAGACTGTTAAGGAACTTGAGGCTGCTTTGATTGAGTTGGAGGAAGGCGAGGCACAAGAGCGCTGGTACGGTAAGAATCTGATGACCGGTCTTGACTTCAGCGGCCAACGGATCCTGATATTGGTGGACGGCTCCGCCAGCATGCTTAGTGAGCGCTTCAGAGAAGTCTTTCAGTTGCTTGAACAAATCAAGACGGGCCAATCGGCCATTAATGATGCTAAAAAGTGGCAGTGGGTTGTAAAAACGGTTACCTGGCTGGTTGCCAATATTGGTGAAAATGTGTTGTTTCAGGTATACCTGTATGATACCAGCGCTAAACCAGCTCTCTCCAATACAATTGGGACCTGGTTGTCGGCAGACCAATTAGTCAAAGAGGAGGTGATTTCTGCAGTGAGGACACATCTCCCAAACTCAGGTACCAGTTTGGAAAATGTTCTATCGGAAATAAAATCTCTCGACCCCCTGCCAGATCTCATATTCCTATTGACCGATGGACTACCCACTCAAGGGCAGACCAAACCAAAAAAATATATGATTACACCGAGTGAAAGACGAAAATATTTTCTCAACGCTGTGGAGCAAATTCCAGCTGGTGTTCCAGTATCGACCATCCTTTATCCGCTTGACGGTGATCCCGAAGCGGCTTTACTTTATTGGAAGCTAGCATATGATAGTAGAGGAAGTTTTATAACGCCGTCGAGAGATTGGCCGTGACTTGCCAGAACATAAAGTTAATGGAGAATCGAGAGTGAGAACCCGCAGACGTCAGATGAACGAAGCGAGCATCTCTTTTCTGGATATCATAAGCTGTGGCTTTGGGGCCGTCGTCCTATTGCTTGTAGTGGCCGAGTTAGGAGATCCCGTTAAGCGAATCGAGGTAGAACAAGCATTTATGACATCAGTCAAAACGCTCCAAGAATCTCTTTTCAAAACGAGGAAAGAAAATGAACAGCTTACGAAGGAATTACAAAGCAGCCAAAGCGAATTGAAGGTCGTGAAACTGCAGACACAAAAAGTTCAAGACCAGATTGGGTCAAAAGTGATTCCGGTGCCCGAGACAGATGAAAGCCGTCCTACTGTTGACGACATGAAACTCATGGCAAAGTTCTACCAAGAAGAGAAAGAGCGTTTGGAGGGAGACCGTATAGTAACCGCCGACAATCAGGTCGGGGGAATTCCTCTCGATAGCGAATATATTATCTTCCTGATAGACAGCTCTGGCAGCATGAAACAGATGAAAGCAGCCGTAGATCAGCAGTTCAGAGCAATTCTTGACACCTATCCTCGCGTCAAAGGACTTCAAGTCGTCAACAACAAGGGACAATACCTCTATCCCGAAACAGCAGGTGGTTGGGTAGAAGACACTGAAGCCCGCAGAAAGGAGATATTGGCCAAATATGTACTGTGGTCCTCTGACATTCAATCGGATCCGACAGATGGCTTGGTGGCTGCAGTGCAAACCTACAGCAGACAAGAAAAAGAACTATGCATATTTGTTTTAGGGGACGATTACCAGACATTTGCTGACATAGGGCGATTGATTGAGGCTATTGATGCTCTTCAGAAAAAAAGTTCTAACAGCAAACCGAAGATCCGCATTCATGGAATGGGATTCCCCTGGCTACTCAAGCAAATGGAGAACTTCTCGGACGTAAGACTCTACGAACAAGCTGTTAAGTATGCAGCCCTAATGCGTAATCTCAGTGCCAGAAGCAATGGGGCTTTCATTGGTCTAAATTCCATCGAACCCGAGGGGCCGAGGCGGTGATGAGCGATGATCCAATAACAAGAATAATTAGGTTTGCCTCACACAGGCTCGGCTCGCGTGTCTTGAACCTATGTACCATCCTCATAATTACGGGGTGCGGTGGTTCCAGCAATGTCCAAATTGGTGCCAACTTTCCAACGCTAATTACAAAACCGCTTGATGT
>NZXB01000002.1 GCA_002701765.1 Porticoccaceae bacterium | reverse complement strand
GCATCGCTCCTGATCACTTGGGATTTGGTCGATCAGACAAACCGACTGACATTCATTGGTACACAATCGCGGGGCATGTTGAGGTTTTGACATCGCTGATTATGTCTCTAGATCTGCAGAATATCACTCTAGTCTGCCAAGATTGGGGTGGGCCCACGGGATTGGCTCAGGCAGCAACTATGCCTGATCGATTTGACAGGCTGGTCATAATGAATACTTGGTTGCACCACGATGGATATGAGTATTGTGAGAACGTTAGGACGTGGTCAGAAGCTTGGGAGGAAAACGGTTTTTACTGCTATGAGCAACCCGATCTTGCTCTGATACCGCTTATGGATGGAGGGCTTATCACCAGAAAACAGCTCTATGAGAGTATCGCCCTTGGAATAGAGCTCGATCTGTCTGAAGATGCACGGCGGATGTATGATGGTTACCATGCTCCATTAAAAGGTCTTCCTGATGAGGCCTATAACGGTTATAGGCGATTCCCGCTGTCTATCCCACTGAAAAACTATCAAAATGGCAATGCCGCAGCTCAACAGATGCATTACCGCCTTCTTTTGAATTGGGATAAGAAAGTTGACTTTATTTGGGGAATCGAAGATGTCATATTCACCGAGCTCTGGGGGAGAGAGTGGGCTGGAAGGATGAATGGATCCTTTACACCAATTCCTGGCGCTAATCATTTTCTTCAAAACACCCATGCCTCAGAAATAGTAAATCTTATTCTTGATTGAGAGCAGTCGAACTTAGTTTTTATAATCTCTAAGCTGTCCTATTTTAATCAGGTATTTTGACCGCTTTTTCCCCTCACAATATGTTATTTTCATGGCAAGTCTGGGCGAGCTTTGGATGTTTTTCCCCGACATATGTGGTTCAAAACTATCAAAGGCGATTGCCTCTCCCTTTTTTAACTCTACACATCGGATTGATTGCTTGAGTCTTGATGCCAGTGGATTTGCCATGACAAGTGGGAATTCACCCAGAGAGGTTTTCACGTTAGTATGTTCATGCAACAATCCGGTGTTGAATTGATTCATATCAACGATTTCACTTCTTGTTCCCTCGGAAAGCATTATCCCTCCGTTTTCATAGGTCATGTCCTCCAAAGCAATCCAGACTGAAAAAAGAGTAGCTGTTTGTTCTTTATTGATCCAATACACCCTGTCTTGATGTAACCCAGTTGCGACTGAATTTCTTTTTTTGATTAGTAAAGTTGCATGATCGATCACTGGTAGCTCAAAGGTGGAGCCATAGCTTAATTGTGGCCACACATCAGAGTGAATCAATTTCAATAGATCTAGGTTTGATTGGGCGGGAGTGTAATTTGAGAAAAATTTTTTATTGAATAAGCCATCTTTTCGTGAGATGCATTCATTTTTCATTATTCTCGTTACGAGGGCATCAACATGCTCTTCAGAGACGCGTTTGGGCAGTTTACACCACATATGGGTCGCCTTTTTGTTACTTTATGTTATGTAATGGGGGATCTATTGATGTGCAAAAAAACCCCGTAATTCTGACGCATGCACTTTAATATTAGCCTAAACTAGACGCGCCAATATTAGAGTTTGGCGGAAGAGGTATCCGCCTTGATTTATTATAATAATTGTTTAAAGCAATATGTTACGAATTTACAGTCTAATAGATTCTAATTTAGGTACCAATTTTGGTGCCGTAATATCTCTGGTTGCCCTGCCCTTGTTGACTCAAATACACCAACAGTAACACCCCCCATGGGACAAGACACCTGTGTTTATGTGTATGTAACTTGGCAGATACAAAAAAGAGGGGTTACATTTATCAATTTTTTTCAGTAGCAGCAGTTAACTTCAGGAGACGCCCACCGCCTTGTTCCCACCCCTTTCCAAATTGTGGTGGTCTGCCATCCTCCAGAACCCAAATCACTCCATCAGTGCTTTGACGGATTGCTCTGATTCTCTCGCCCATCTCAAATCGCTCAACCTCTCTCGCTCTGTCACCTTTTAGCTCGACTCTGACAATGGCATTTGATGATAACCCTCCAATCAGAGCATTCTGCTGCCACTCCGGAAACTCCCTGCCTTGATAAAAAATCATAGATGAAGGCGAAATAACAGGAGTCCACGTTATCTCCGGCGGATAAAACTCATGCCTGGTATCATGATCTGGTATTGGTAGAAAACTATAGTGAGAGCCATTTGACACGATTGGGTAACCATAATTCGCACCTCGACGAACTAAATTCAATTCATCACCACCCCGAGGTCCCATTTCCACTACCCAAAGCCTTCCGGATTTATCAAATGATAGGCCAAGCGGATTTCTGTGACCAAGCGACCAAACCTGAGAGGTAACCGCGTGTGAGGATGGGAATGGATTACCGGCTGGCAGTGAGCCGTCGTCACTTAATCTAACAATTTTGCCTAGGTTTGATGTCATATCTTGAGCTGGATCAGCTCTTTGTCTATCACCAGAACTTATCCACAGATACCCTTCAGGCCCAAATACTATACGTTGCCCATAGTGACCATATCCTTCGACTTTAGTCTGTCTCCAGATTACCTCTAGTCGCTCTAAATGACCGATGTTGTCTTCAACTACCAATCGTGCGCGCGCTACTGCAGTGCCAAGCAAATCATTCTCACCCTTTTCTGCATAACTAAGATATACCAGCCGGTTTCGCTCAAAACGAGGATGTATTTTGATATCACCCATACCTCCTTGCCCTTTAAAAACCACGTCTGGAACTCCGGTTATCTCATGCAGAAATACTCCATTCTGGTCTACCAGTTTCAGTGTCCCACCCATCTCACTGATAAGCATTTTGCCGTCTGGTAAAAACTCCAACGCCCACGGCGCATCGAATTGTGCAGTGGGGGTAACTAGAAACGGCTGTTCATTGTCTTCTGAATATAGCGTCAATGAAAAAAAAATTAGCGCAAGAAGCACGAGAGTTCGAGACAAATTAATCATTGAATGTGCCTAAGCCCTAGAAATATTTTTAAAATTGAAGTTTTGTGAGAGATACATATCTCCAGTGCTGGTGTTTAGAGTGAAACACTAAACGGTTCGAGCCCTAAACTATCCACATAAAAAAGGATAAAACGAGGCCTTTTGTCCGAGTTGTCCTAATATGACTTTAAAGCATTTATCCTCCATGGGACAAGACACCTGTGTTTATGTGTATGTACCTCGGCAGATACAAAAAACAATATCAAGTAACCCTGCCATCGACGTCAGTTGCAGCAGTTTCTGACAGTCGGTTTAAACTGGATTTCAACTCAGAGCGATCACGTCACCCGGACATCTGTGGAGCACAGCATACTTTACGCATAAATTTCGTAATCTAAAGTTTTCCTCGCTAGCCGGTTGTTGAGTAATTGATAGAAATGCTTGATGCGACGGGTACCATACAGCAATTATTTCATCTAAATCTTGATTACCTATTGGTTGACCCATCACTGGAAGTTGCCATAACTTCTTACCCCCCGCTTGCTTAATCAATACGTCCAACACTTTCATCCAATCAGAGTATGGCAGCCCATCTGGATATCCAGCTTCCTCAGAGTATGTATTGAGATTCATCATTACAACTGAGCAATCTGAATCACTGGCGGCAATTTCTTCGATTGTCCTGAACTCAGCCTCATTCGGTACGAAGAAGTTACCCATTAGGAGGATGCATCCACGATATCAAAAATCCTCACTGAAGGTAATTCGGTGCAAACGGATACCACCTCATCAAAGGTTCCATCCTCTTGCCTAAACTGAAGATATTTTTCGTAGTCCTCTTTAGAATCCCAAAGTTCGGTGATCACCCAGTTGTTTGGGTCTTCTACATTATAAGTAAGGTCTATCGTCTGGAATCCAGCAAAAGTGCGAGTTACCTTAAAATTTTCCTTGGATGATGCTGTAAAGCCGTCTCTCTCGCCATCTTTCAATGTTCCCTCGACTAAAACGCTAACTGTCATATCAGTTACTCCTCTTTAAATTAACTTGTTATTCGATTATGCGGAAATAAATGAGAAAAACCTAATAATTGGAAAGAAAGACGTCGAGAAACCAGTCGCTGACGCCAGCTCTTCCCCCCATGGGACAAGACACCTCTGTTTAAATGTATGTACCTTGGCAGATACAAAAAAATGGACTCTCGTTTGAACGACTTTACGGAATTGTTAAACATCCGATTCTTGCGATTGCTCTATCTGAACAACATGCAGTAGTATTGCCGAAAAGATCAATTTTGAATAATTTTAAATCACCAAAGCGACAGGTTTTATAAATGATCAAAAATAGTCGTTTCCCTTTGTTCTTCTTACTAATCTTAGCAATGCCCAGCGCGATTTCACATGACGGCTCACCTACACCAAAGCCGATCGATAAAGCATCTATGTTGAAGCAACTTGGCTGGACTTACCATATTCCTATAAAGACTCGGAAGTTACGCAATGGACTGTATATGCTAGAAGGATTTGGCGGCAATGTTGCCGCTAGTATAGGGTCTGATGGAACGGTGATCGTAGATAATCAGGCATCGGAACTAATCCCTCGGATTCTAGACCAAATTACAAACTTAGGTGGCGAAAAAATTGACTTTGTCATAAATACGCACTGGCACTGGGATCATGCGGACGGCAATATCGCACTGGGCAAAACTGAATCAGTCATTATCTCCCATACCAACTCACGCGATATGATGAAGTCAGATAATTTGATTAACTTAGTTTACATGTCCTACATACAACCTGCGTACCCCATTAACGCACTGCCACAGATTACTTTTGATGATGAAATGATACTTCACTTCAACAATGAGGACATTCGTCTAATGCATTTTGGAGCTGCTCATACAACAGGCGATGCCGCAATTCTATTTCAAGAAAGTAACGTCATCCACTTAGGGGATCTCTACATGAAAGGGTTTTATCCATTCATTGATGCTCGCAATGGCGGCTCAATAGATGGCGTTATTTATTTTTTAACGAAAGTAATCGAAGAAATAAATCAGGACACACTCGTAATTCCAGGACATGGCCCAATTAGCAATTACGATGAGTTGGTAGACTACGTTTTGATGTTAAAAAAAGTTCGAGACCGAATCACCAGGATGATAAAAGCAGGCTCCTCGCTAGAGGACGTCCTCTCTGCGGGTATCACGGCAGAGTGGGATGACGGTTTGGGCGACAACAAACAATTTATAAATCGCGCGTTTATGAGCCTCACCCACCGGATAGAAGAGTAGCCTGTTCCATATGCTGTGGGGCTCAATGAGTGAAAACTCATGCTCCCTGGGACAACCTGTATCTATGCGTATGTACCTCGGCACAAACAAAAAAGGTTAATCGACAGACTTCAGTAATTCCAGTATTTGCTCTGTTTGCTGATTAGCCTAAGTTAACATCGCCATAGCAGCTTGTTGAATGATCTGGGTTCTTGCGAGTTCTGTAGTTTCCTTTGCGTAATCCTCAGATATGATACTTTGGTTAACTGATTCCATGGAGCAATAGAACGAATTTTCTGCGCTCAAACGTGTAAAAAAGGTTTCTTACTTTCAAATTAACCTCGAAATCACTAATCTGCCCAAGAAACACTTTGCATAACGATTACCGCGGACTTCACTAATTTAAGAGTTAGTAAGCCACAGCCCCCCCAATTCTTCAATCGTGACGCACCTCCTGAACTGCAGAGATCGGACTCGGAAAGTTATAGATGATTATATAGCTTGATATTATAAAGGTGATGATAGTCACTGCCTGAATAACATGAGATGCTCTTTCGTCTATAAAACCTGCATTAGATGCCACAAAAGCGATCAAAAGTGAAAATTCACTGTTTTGCCCCAATCGGAAACCAATATCCCAAGAAAGGCTGTTTGATTCTCTTTCTGACCTCAAAAGATAGTGCAAAACAACCGGTTTCACTGCCATCACTAACACACTCATGACCAGAGAAATAAGCCAAATTTCCGCCATCAGATTAAGCTCAAAACCGCTGCCTAGAGAAAAAAAGAATAATATAAGGAAGAAGTCTCTAACTGGTTTCAAATTCAACGCGATGTGTTCTGAAAAATTAGAGGTCGCCATCGATATCCCCGCTATAAACGCCCCGATCTCTCGAGACAGCCCAAGAGAGGCGGAAGCCTCAGCCATTCCTAGGCACCAACCAATGGCTACAAGGAATATATATTCTCCAATTTTTTCAAACTTAGAAAAGAGAGGCCGCAGTATTTTCTGAAATACAATTACAGCAAATACAACTAGCACCGGTAAACTAAGCAAAGAATATGCGAACTGCGTAAAATAAGAGGTGTCCGCTGGATCGACGAGTAAAGCAACCAGCACAAATATTGCGACAAAATCTTGAATCAACAAAATGCCTATGACCAATTCGCCCGAGTGTTTGTGATGAAGTTCATCTGCAGGCAACAGTTTTATACCAATGATTGTGCTCGAGAACATCATAGTAGATCCGATAATTGCGCTCTCCAAAAGTTTAAAATCAAACGCATAAGATACTGAGAAGCCCAATAATCCAAATAAAAAAGAACTCGCCAAAGAAACTTGAGTAACTTCACGAAGCACCGTCAGCAGCTTATGCGGATGCATCTCAAGGCCTAATAAAAAAAGAAGAAAGATGATCCCAATTTCTGCTCCCTGCGAAATTATTGATTGATCCGATACTAGGCCAATACCATGAGGACCAATCAATACACCAAGACCAATGTAGGCAAGAAGCAAGGGCTGTCTTCCAAAAAGTGCTAGCGATGCGAGCACTGCGCCACCGGTAAAAACATAAAAGAAAGTTTGGATCAGTTCATGATGCATGGGCATGCCTTTGTACAGGAAAATGGACAGCTGGTTTAAAGGTTCGGCATAACATGGATCAGATTTAGACAATGATTGGGTTAAGATTTCTATTATATCTCCAAAGCCGCAAAAGAAATGTGTTTTTAAATAGATAAACTCCAGTCATTGCTGCGGGCGCATAATGGCGCCCTCAAGAAGGGCGAATAAAAGAGACTTGCCCCAAAAAAGGACGAATTTAAAACACAGACAACACTTTTGATAGCTGCAATGTTGAAGGAGACACTAGTTGTGAGGATGACGTACCATTGGCACGAGAAATGCAGGGACTAAGATATACGTGTTTACATTTAAAGTAATTTGAATCGAACTAGAAGGTCTAATCTCGCCAAGCCGCTGAGAAAAACGCGAAATCCAACATTCATATTTTTAAAAATTATAGCTAAATGAGATTACATTTATGAATTTAAAAAACGAAATGCGTCGCAAATATGGGTCCCAGGTAAAGGCGAACGAATTAGAAACTTTATTTGGCATCGAATTACTCGAAATACATAAAATCATAGCTCAATCCAAAGGCGAAAAATTTGACAGTTATGAAGTTGTAGACTTTGCGGTACCAACTGACGAAGTAGCGGATCTAGTCATTGGGAAAGAGCGCGAGGTTTCGGGTCAGAGCAATGAGAAAACGCTAGTTGGAGCGGTCCAAACAAGCGATTGACGGCCTTGGGTCAACTCCCGAATATGGCGGAAGTTAATGTGTATGTAACTTGGCAGATACAAAAAAGAGGGATTTGATTAAATTTTCAGTGGGTCAGGTTAAGTCATATTTCAACATGGTTCATTTGAAAATTAATTTTGTATTGATAAAAATCGATGTTAGTGACTGTTGACAGTGCGTTTCTCAAACGTTGGCCTGCATCTGTTGCAATAATGCAACCCCTGACCTTTTCGCCGTTAGTCGCGAGATGTTGCTTAACATAACCCATATAATTCAATGTTTGTCCAACAACTGCATCACTGGCCAAGTCCCTTTTAAGTTCTAAAATCAGGAATTCCGTTTCATCTTTTCTTTTCGCAAGAATATCAAGTGGACCAGTATTTGTTTGATACTGTCTTCCATTTTCATAAATGTTGAAGTCGCCACCAAAAATTGTGGTTTCCCAGTTCCTACAGATGTAATCCTCAAGATGTTTTTCCAGCACAAAAGAAGATGGTGGCATAATGATTTTTTGTCCATCTAACAAATCCTCTTTATTGGCAGCATACTGTATAACGTCATTAGCATCTTTAATTGCCAGTTTTAACTCTGTTGCGAACCACGTCTGAGCAGAGTTGTTCATGGTTCTTGGTTGATTATTTTTATTGTTTGTAGGCTTCGAAAATGACAACCGGCTGGCAGAGAGTAATTTTATAGAACCAATTATCTCGGACCTATGGGCGCTCAAAAATGTGTGCTGGTCTAGTGCATGGTGCGCGATTTGACAGCCATATCCGCGCATCTTAGGGCATATCGTTAACAGCAGCATGGGCTTTTCTACGGGTCAATGCCAAGCGCTGGTGGCTGCAAAATATGCATTGCTCTTGTTCATTCAAAAATAATTCAATTATTTCGTGACCTTAACCAACAATTTTATTCATGCATGATACGCATAACTATATAACATCATATACTCTTATCGCGTGGCAGGGGTTTTGCGTCTCACTTGCTGACCACAAAGCGAACCGAGGATACCGAAGATGTATAAACCAATGATTTTTGCAAGCATTATTCTTACAGGATGTGCTTCTCAAGACAATTTGAAATACTCGCCTACGCTAGAAAAAGCGCTTAGGAAATCGACGGGGAATACCGTGGAGGTCTGTAGTGGCAGACATCCTAAACATCGTGAATGCAAAGTAATGGACAAACGCCATGTAGAGCGTCAATTATCTCAGATGCTTGGCCATTTTTGACGCATTGAGCTAACGATTATTCGCTTACAGAAAATGATTGAGTTAATTGCGCTGGGCCCAACCAAGCGATTCTTTTGGGTTATGCTATTGATATCCGTCGGCACGTCCGACTAGTTTTATTGAGCGCGCACTGAGTTCGTTTACAACGATTTTATTTTTATCAGTTAAGCTATTTGTTTCGTTATTTTTCGAGTTTCTATCAGAAAACTCCTACTATCAAAAATCTGCTGACCTCAAACATTTCAATAGCCATCGGTTCGATTCGGTACCAAAAAGAAAAAAAACCCTAATTGCCTAAAACTTCTTTTAAAAGTCAAATAGCTCCCGTCTAAAACGATATCCGTAAACTTTTCCAGCTTGTCTGACTCCGCATGAACTTTGGTGGGACCGTCTTGTTTGAAGACGAACATCGTATAGTTCATATTTAGATAATCTCCTCTCTCAAGGCTCCTTTCGAGGAAACAAAACGCGAAACATTCAGCAAATTCTTTCGAATATTTTAGATCAAGAAATTTGCACCCAAATTCCAACGTTTTGGCCTCACCGGCTCTGCAGGCAATCGTAAGAGCCAATAATGAGGAACAGCCGGGTGTAGGATCTCTTTCCGAGTCTTTTCATTGCTTGCTTTTAACGCAATCGGCCTCTAGATCCAGTGGGTCGTGTACCTGCATATTTAACAGTTAGACCGCCGACTTCCCGTCAAACATTGACTTAAAATAAAATCTAAAGACCCGACATCATTCTGAGTACATCACACACACGATTAGAATAACCCCATTCGTTATCGTACCAACTCAGTGCTTTGAGAAATTTTTTACCCGATACCTGAGTAAAGGATGCATCATAAATTGATGAGTGGGAATTTCCGATAATGTCGGAGGAAACAATGGGTTCTTGCGTAAATTCAAGCACACCCTTCATTCTATCGGAAGCAGCCGCAGCTTGCATCACTTCGTGAACTCTAACGACATCGACTTCAGTCTCTAATTCAACAAACAAGTCAACCACTGACCCGTCTGGAACTGGGACACGAGATGCAATACCATCCAGCTTTCCCTTTAGTTCAGGCAGTACCTCTCCGACGGCTTTAGCAGCGCCAGTTGAAGTTGGGATAATGTTTTCTGCCGCTGCTCGACTCCTTCGCCAATCTGAGTGAGGGACATCTGCCAAGCTCTGATCGTTCGTGTAAGCATGCACAGTATTGATGACACCTTCCCGAATCCCAAATTCATCATTCAGCACCTTTGCCACTGGCGCCAGGCAATTTGTGGTACAACTTGCATTTGAAATGATCTGGTGATCCGAGCATAGTCCGTCCTCATTGACTCCAAGAACCACTGTGTAGTCAATCTCATCTTTTGCTGGAACCGTGAGCAGCGCGCGGGCGGCGCCTGCTTGAATATGCTTACCAACTTCACCCCGACTACGAAAGACGCCTGTCGATTCCACTACCGCATCAATGCCCAAATCACCCCATGGCAGATTTGCAGGATCTCTTTCCGCAAACATAGTCACCCTTGAACGTGACGTCACCAACTGATCATTCTCTATATTCACTTCCCCTTCAAACCGGCCCATCACGGTATCATACAAAAGGAGATAGCGAAGTGCCTCGTTATCGAATAAGTCATTCACGGCAACAATCTCGATATCATCATCGACCTCCGCAATTCTAAATACTGCGCGCCCAATGCGACCAAATCCATTTATAGCAATTCGCATTTTAGAAGGTCTCCTTTTTTGAGTGATACCCCAGATCCGCATAGACGCCAACCACATCCAAGATTCGCTTTGAGTGTCCCAGTGTTTCATGCCACCCCAGCATCTTCATCATTCGATCACCCGCCTTCATCGTTCCAAGCAAATCGACTAGCAAACTTTGGTGTATTCCTTTCACATCTGAGGAGACAATGGGGTCATCCGTAGTTTTAAACAATTCAGGCCTCTCTTTTTCGGCATTGATAAATAGTTGATTAAGAGCATCTTCGTCAATATCAGGTTCACTGAAAGCTATCGTAAGATCTAGCATCGAGCCTACCTGAACCGGGACATTGAGGGCATAGGCGGTCAATTTACCGTCCAATTCAGGAAGCACTTTCTGGACCCAGTGCAGCGCAGGAGTTACGTTTGGGATAATGTTTTTAGCGCCCGAGCGACTCCGCCGATAATCTGGACCAGCGTAATCTTGCAGACTTTGGTCACTGGTATAAGCGTGTACCGAGGTCATGGTTGCTTGCTCAACGGCAAATGCATCCGTGATTATCTTCAACGCTAAAGCGGTCGCTGTTGTAGATGCAGAACCAGCGGAAATAATTTGATCAGCCGCACTTGCATCTGCCTCGTTAACACCATAGAGAATGACCCGATCTATCTCCTCCTCTGGCAACGCAGAGAGCACCACACGGGCCGCACCGTTTTCTATGTGTGGAGTCAAATCTGCTAGCTGACAGAAACGTCCCGTAGCTTCGATTACGACATCAACTTCGAATACATCCCAAGGAGTTTCGGTTGGCCTATTTATGGACATCAAACGCGTTCGACCTCTTTCACTCACTAGGTAGTTATTTTCCAGATTTACATCAAGGTCATGATCGGTTTTAGTTAGAAGGTTGTGTAATATCCCAGCAATACCGATATCAGATATTGCCACAACGTCAAACCTCTCATCCTGAACCGCCAACTGATATAGCTGACGCCCAACGCGTCCAAAGCCCATTATCCCCAACCGAATTGGCTGCATTTAAAAAACCTCCTTACTAATCAATATATTGCCCAATGGAGAACCCACGACAAGACAAACTGGGAAAGATTATATTAAATTATTTTTAACAATTTCCCAAAACTGATAACCCTAAAGTACTGTTAAAACATGAATCCAATAAACGGTTTTCAAATTCACTTAACGATGACTCGATATGCGATCGCATAATCTCCTTCATCAGTGATAATAACATGAATATTACTACTACTTGGCAAATGACAGTCAATATAAGCTATTGATTTCACACATAATGCATAAAATATGGCGGAAGAGGTAGGAGTCGAACAACTTTATATCATACTGTTTTTAATGACTTTTTTGACGCTAAATCAATAACAAGCATCTTGTTGTACCACTGGTTG
>NZXB01000001.1 GCA_002701765.1 Porticoccaceae bacterium | reverse complement strand
TGACAACCATTTGCATAATCGATTAAATTATCATTTTCGACGATGGTTTCGATCAAAAACCCTAGCCAATTCTATTACTGGCGCATTTATAGTCTTTTTGACCTCAGGCATTGCCTTGCTAGGCTATATGGGCCGATGGTGGCCAATTACCGAGGATCAATGGGTCTTTATTTTCATAGGACAGATTTTTGCTTATTGGATTGCGTTTTTTGTTTCAGGGCAGGAACGCGCATCAGTGACTCCATGCCAAGGCTGACGCTGGCCAATATTAACTCAAAGACTAATCAATAGGCGGGTATAAGCGGTATTTGAAAATTGTGCCAGAGCTTGTTCATGCCATGAACAAATGTTTTAATGGTGTTAATAAGTGATATTTGTCACAGCTAGCTTCTTGATTAAGGCAATTTACAAAATCTGGTGAAAACCTCCCTCGGATTCGATATTGGATGATTAAACAGGAACTAGAGTATAAAGTGCTGCGGCTACTAGAGCGGCAGCCTGATCTCACTCAACGACAGTTGTCTCAGAAATTAGGCATTAGTTTAGGTAAGACTCACTATGTCGTTAAGTCGCTGGTAGATGTGGGATGGATAAAGCTTGGGAACTTTAAAAGATCAAAGAATAAATTGGGTTACATGTACCTATTGACGCCCCAAGGCATAGTTGAAAAGACGGCCATTACAGCCCGCTTTCTTGCGAGGAAGCAGCGAGAGTATAATGCCTTGAAGGAAGAGATTAGGTTACTTCGTCAAGAATTGGAGCGACAATGCTGGGACAGGAACCTCAATGAGTTAAATGAGCCTTCAAATCATGCCGACAAACCTTCGGTTATAGAGGACGGCTTCTAAATGGTGAAACAATATGATGTCTATGGAATTGGAGCGGCACTTTTAGATACAGAGTGTCGTGTCTCGGATCAATTCCTTGAGACTGCCGGTATTGAAAAAGGCGTTATGACTTTGGTGGACGAAAAACGCCAGAGCGAGATTCTAATTTCACTAGCCGCAAGCGAGAACGACTTTGTGCGAAAGTGTGGCGGTTCGGTATGTAACTCGATTGTTGCTGCGGGACTTTTGGGGTCGGACACTTTCTTCAGTGGGAAGGTCGCAAATGATGCTGATGGAAACATCTTTATCAGGGAACTAGCCGCCGCAGGTGTCGATTTTCATAGTGTAAAATCAGAGGCAGGCGTGACAGGAAAATGTCTGGTAATGATCACGGTTGATGCTGAGCGAACTATGAATACTTTCTTGGGTGCCAGTGCTCAATTGTCCAAAAGGGAGATTGATGACTCTGCACTTCTCAATTCTGAATGGTTATACATTGAGGGATATCTTGCTACCAGCATCAAGCATACGGAAATGGCTGCGGACATTATTAAATTTGCTAAAGCTTCGAGCGTTAAGGTGGCTTTAAGCCTATCAGACCCATTCGTTGTCGAAGCCTATGCGGATAATTTGCGACAGATTATCGGTACTGGCGTCGATCATATATTTTGTAATAAGGCCGAGGCGATTGCTTTTACTGGGACTTCCAACGAAGATGAAGCGGCTAGTGATTTGTGCAAATACTCAATTTCTCACGTCGTCACTAGTGGAGCCGATGGTGCTAGATGTTTTGATGGTGAGCATATGATTTTTTCGCAAGGAATTGAAGTGGACGCGATTGATACAAATGGCGCTGGAGATATGTTTGCAGGTGCATTTCTTTTTGCAATAACGTCAGGAAAAAGCTACCAATGGGCAGCAGATTTCGCAAATGTTTGTGCATCAATGGTGGTGAAAAAGTTTGGTCCTCGTCTTGATAAAGACGATTTTGAAATGCTCAAGGATCAATATGAATTGCGATAGTTCTTTTTGACAGGTACTGACGAGATAAACCGGCGAGTTTTTGGAAGGTCACATTGGAATCTCTAATTGATAGCTATGACAAACTGGCCGTGATCGGTCTCGGTTACGTGGGACTTCCGCTAGCGGTAGAATTTGGCAAGAAAATAGATACTACTGGCTATGATATCAATAGAAATCGTATCACTGAATTGAACTCGGGAATAGATAGCACGCTTGAGGTAACAAGCGATGCTTTAACGAGTGCCCATTTTTTAAAGTTCACTGCGAACACAGACGATCTCAAAAGTTGCAAGCTTTTCATTATCACAGTTCCTACACCAATCGATAGCGCCAATCGACCTAACCTGTCAGCCCTAAAACAGGCTACCAAATTAGTTGGTGATTCAATGAAAGAGGGAAGTATTGTTATTTATGAGTCGACGGTTTATCCGGGTTGTACCGAGGAGATATGCGTCCCGATACTAGAGGAAACGTCAGGGCTCCGTTATAACATTGATTTCTTTTGTGGTTATAGTCCTGAGCGGATAAACCCCGGAGACAAAATCAATACCTTAACAAAAATCACTAAAGTGACAAGTGGTTCAAATGACTGGGTGGCCCGATTAATAGACGATTTATATCAGTCAATCATTGAGGCAGGAACTTTTAGAGCAACCTCAATCAAAGTTGCCGAGGCCGCAAAAGTGATAGAGAACACGCAACGAGATTTAAATATCGCCTTAGTCAACGAACTGTCAGTTATCTTTGATCGTCTGGAGATTGATACTCTGGAGGTTCTGTCGGCAGCCGAGAGTAAATGGAATTTTCTGCCCTTCAAGCCGGGCATGGTGGGCGGTCACTGCATAGGGGTTGATCCTTACTATCTGACGCATAAGGCTGAGATGGTAGGATACAGTCCTCAGGTTATTCTTGCGGGGAGACGGATCAATGACAATATGGCAAAGTATGCGGCGAATTGCGTCATAAAAAAAATGGTCCAGAATAAAATTGATCTTGCCTCGGCGAAAATTGGTGTTCTCGGCATAACTTTCAAGGAGAACTGCCCCGATATCCGAAATAGCAAAATTTTTGATTTAATCGAGGAGTTCAATTCATGGGGTGTCGAAGTAAAAATCCATGATCCTTGGGCAAATAAAGATGAAGTCAAAAATCAGTATGGACTCGAATTATCTTCCTTTGACTTGTTGTACGATTTGCAGGCCATTGTTGTGGCAGTCGGACACAAGCAATTTAGATTATTGAATGGAGCGGTCTTGCGAAAAACTTGCGATACCCAAAGACCAGTATTGGGAGATATTAAGGGTATATATGACAGATTGGTCATGCAGAAACTTGGCTTTACAGTTTTTAGACTATGAGGTTTTGATTTGAAAAATTTTGCCGTAATTGGCGCAGCCGGTTACATAGCGCCGAGACATTTTCAGGCGATCAAGATGACAAAAAACAACCTTGCTGTCGCCATGGACGTTAATGATTCTGTTGGCGTTATTGATAGCTATTTTCCTAGAGCTGAGTTCTTTACTGAATTTGAAGATTTTTCGAAGTACATAGACAAGCTAACTACATTGGGTCAGCAGGTTGACTATATCGTCGTATGCAGCCCGAATTTTTGTCATGTGAAACATATTGAGTTTGGACTTGAAAGAGGCATCGATGTCATATGTGAAAAGCCGTTAGTGCTGTGCTCGAACGAGCTCGAGGCTCTCATCGCTCTCGAAAGAAGTTATGGCGCTAAAGTTTATTCAATATTGCAACTTCGGCTTCATCCCTCGATCATTGCTTTGCGACAAAAAGTGCAAAATGCACCTAAAAACAAAATTTTCGATTTAGATCTGACGTATATCACGTCTAGGGGTAATTGGTACCTCAAGTCATGGAAGGGGTCTGATCAAAAATCTGGAGGTTTGTCTACTAATATTGGGGTTCATTTTTATGATATGTTGCATCATATTTTCGGTGACGTTAAGCACAATGAGGTGCACTTTAGGGACAAGAGAAGCGCAAGCGGCTACCTTGAATATGAACGAGCTAGAGTAAAGTGGTTCCTATCCATTAATTCTGAAAACCTTCCAAACGAAGCTATCGCTGAAAATAAAATGACATATCGCAGTATAGTAATAGGCGATCGAGAGCTGGAATTCTCGTCCGGGTTCACTGATCTTCATGTGCAGAGCTATCAAAGTATACTTATTGGTGATGGTTTTGGTATAAGCGAAAACAGGGCTGCGATAAAGACAGTCGAGAGAATCCGAAATCAAGCAGTAGTAAATGCGGCCAACAAGGCGCACACGCTGTTGGAAAATGTAATCAGGGGCTAGAATCATGGGGTACTTTCAGCACGACACCGCTGTGGTAGATGATGGAGCGCAAATAGGTGATGGATCAACCATCTGGCATTTTGTTCATGTCTGCAATGATGCAAAAATAGGAGAGAAAGTCTCTCTGGGCCAGAATGTGTACGTGGGTAATCGTGTCCTGATCGGTGATCGTTGTAAGATACAAAACAATGTCTCAGTGTATGATAATGTATTTATCGAAGATGATGTATTTTGTGGCCCTTCGATGGTTTTCACTAATGTTTATAACCCTAGGTCATTTATTGCACGCAAAGACGAGTTTAGGGACACCTATGTAAAAAAAGGAGCTTCGCTAGGAGCTAACTGCACCATCATTTGCGGCGTTGTTATTGGAGAATACTCTTTTGTAGGAGCGGGCGCGGTTGTCAATTCTGATGTGCTTCCCTATGCACTAGTGGTTGGTGTGCCAGCGAAACAAGTAGGCTGGATGAGTGAATTTGGTGAGCAACTAGATTTGCCTCTGAGAGGTTCTGCCAAGACGACATGTAAGCACACAGGCCATGTTTATCAATTGGATAAAGGACGCCTGCATAAATTGGAAGGCTAGCGGATGCAATTCATTGACCTTGCCGCGCAGTACAGGCATTTAAAGAGTCGTATAGATTCTCGAATTGAAAAGGTGTTAAGTCACGGGCAATATATAATGGGTCCCGAAGTTCTTGAATTCGAATCGCTGCTTGCCGATTACATTGGTGTCAAGCATTGTATCTCATGTGCTAATGGCACTGATGCATTGTCTTTGGCTTTGATGGTTCTAGATTGTAAAGAGGGAGATGCGGTATTCTGTCCCTCCTTCACCTTTTTTGCGACTGCTGAAACAATAGCCTACCAAAATGCAACGCCGGTATTTGTGGATTCTGATAGCAAGTTATTTAATATTTGTCCCACCGATTTAGAGTCTCAAATTAAAAAAGTCATCAAGAATGGTAGGCTTATACCAAAAGCTATAATAGCCGTAGATTTATTTGGATTGCCCGCCAATTACCCTGAGATTGAGGCTCTTGCGTCTAAATACGGCTTAGGACTTATTGAGGATGCAGCGCAGGGTCTAGGTGGTGAAATTCGCGGGAAAAAAGCAGGCTCATTCGGCGATATAGCTGCAACGAGTTTTTTCCCTGCTAAACCACTGGGATGCTATGGCGATGGCGGTGCCGTGTTAACAAATAATGATCATTATGCTGAACTTCTAAAGTCTCTAAGGGTGCACGGGAAGGGGGTCGATAAATATGACAATATTAGAATAGGAATGAATAGTCGTTTGGATACTATTCAAGCCGCAATCTTGATTGAAAAATTGGCCGAGTTTCCTGAAGAACTTCATGCAAGAAATATCCATGCGGAAAAATATAGTGAAGTATATAGTGGGTTATTTGAGACTCCTGAAGTACCAGAGGGTTATAAAAGTTCATGGGCGCAGTACACCCTCAAAGCTGACAACCGCGATATTGCTATCTCAGGTTTTACTGCAAAGGGAATTCCAACAGCTATTTATTACAAAAACTGTTTGCATCAGCAAATCGCCTTTGAATACCTGAATTACACTGACGCAGATCTTCCAGTTGCATCGACCCTTGCTAAACAAGTTTTCAGTTTGCCGATGCACGCATATTTGTAAAAAAATGCTTCGAAAAATTATCAATGTTTTTTCGGCCGCGCTTATTATCCAGTGTTCAAATTTGATCCTATACATAGTGCTGGCTCGTTGCTTGAGCGTGGATGATTTTGCTACTTTCCGACAGTTATTTCTAATTCATGGCATCCTCAATGCAGTCAGTTTTTCTGCCTTGCCAACATGCTTATTATATTTCTCTGGCCGTTCTGAGACTTATGTCGAAAAAATGGAGTACATTAACTCGATTTGTATCGTTACTCTGATGGTTTCTGCCGCCCTAACTTTTTTTCTGTATTTAAGTGCCGGCGAGCTCGCCGTTTTATTTAACAATGTAGCTTTGGCCTCAATTATTCCTCATTTTTCGATAGCCTCGGTTGGTATATTGTTCTTAATCTTAATGCCATCAGTCTTGATAATCCTTGATCAAACGAAAACGCAAATTATGCTGGCTTTTGGCTCAGCGTTGTTCACTATGGTGCCTACAATAATATTCGCATTAAATGAAAGGTCCCTAATTGACATTGTTAGGGTACTGTCGATCATGTACTTTTTCGTAGGTTTTACCCTCTTCGCGGTCATACTTTATTTTTGCAAGGTTTCGGGCAGTAAAAGCATTCCATCTCGGCAGAAAATTTTTGCTATTTTGCGCTATTCTTGGCCTCTGCTGTTGGCTAGTGGTGTCTCCATTCTTGGATTAAAAATTGATCATCTTTTGATCTCCAGTATTCTGGGTGTCACTGCCTACGGCATTTATAGCGTTGGTGCATTTGAAATTCCTATCTTCAGCCTTGCTCAGAATAGTGTGACATCCGTTTTAATTCCTCTTGTCACCGAAAAGCTTAAAAAGGCAGATTATGTGGGAGCAAAAAAAATATGGAGCAAGGCAATAACGAGAACCGCGTGGTTTACGTTCCCGATCGCTACCATACTGATTCTGCATGCCGAAGACTTCGTCGTTCTGCTTTTTGGAAGTAATTATCAAGATTCTGCGCCTATTTTTGCCATTTTTACTGCATTGGTATATGTCCGGGTCGTCACCTTTGGAATGGCTTTGCGTTCCGTGGGCAAAACCAGACTGGAGCTGCTTTCAGCGATTATTTATTTGTTTTTCGGTGTGCTTGGTGCTCATTGTTTAATACCACTTTATGGATTAACTGGTGCAGCTGCATGGGTCTTAGTTAATACGGTCTTAATGGCCATGACACTGTCTTTACTTACTTACAGAGTAACCAGTGGTAAACTAAATTTGTTCAGGCTTTACCCGAAACGTGAATTGGCAATTTCTTTAGTTTGTCTTTTAATTTGTGGCTCTTTGCAAACCCACGTTCATCCCTATGTGGGCAACGCACTTTTGGAGGTATTCACGACAATGATACTGATTCTTGGCATTTGGATATTCTACTTCAGATATACAGATTATAAAGATATTTTGGGAATGGGAGGAGGTTAGGGGTCAGCGATCGTCGCGGCAATGGTAATGACTTATGCATAAAATTCAAAACTCTAGGCAATCACGGGTCATAATAGCCTTAGATAGACAGGACGTTTACTTACCATCTTTGTTGCAAAAAACTCATTTAGACGAAACAGATTATTTAAGCCCCCCAATTAGCCTCCGGTTTATGTTGTGTGGCCCCAATGATAAAGTTTCGAGAATCAAAGAGTCTTGCAATAGCAGCGGATGTTTGGTGTTTGGAAGATTGGTTTTTTTGTATATATTGAATGTAGGGAAATTCAGTTTGAAAATTTTAACTGTAGTTGGAGCAAGACCTCAATTTATTAAAGCGGCTTGTGTAAGCAGAGCGATCGCAAACAGGTCTCATATCACAGAGGTTATAGTGCATACTGGGCAACATTTCGATGAGAACATGAGTGATATTTTTTTCAAGGAAATGGGCATTCCGCAACCGACTTATAATCTTGGCATATCCGCTTTATCCCATGGTGCGATGACCGGTAAAATGCTGGAATCCATTGAAGAAATCATTCTGGTGGAATCGCCAGATTGGGTCTTGGTCTATGGAGATACCAATTCTACTCTGGCTGGAGCATTAGCAGCGTCAAAACTCCATATTAAAGTGGCGCATGTCGAAGCTGGTTTGCGCAGTTTCAACATGAGGATGCCAGAGGAGCAGAATAGAATATTGACCGATCTGATAAGCACTGTGCTTTTTTGTCCTACAGATCGAGCCGTCGAAAATTTATTTAATGAAGGATTCCAAACTAAAAATGTTGAGGTGGTGAATGTTGGTGACGTAATGCTAGATGCGGCGATGTTTTACGGGAACCATGCAGTGAAGCCAGATTGGTTTGATAAGCAAGAAATTTCAACAGATTTTGTTTTGGCCACTCTGCATCGGGCAGAGAATACGGATGATCCAGCGAAATTAAGAGAAATCGCTATGGCTCTCAATCAAATACACAAACAAACAACTTTAATCCTTCCATTGCATCCAAGAACAAAGCAGAAACTCGATGAATTCGATATCAGTCTCCATGTGTTTTCGGTCGCGCCAGTGAGCTATCTAGAAATGTGTTACCTTCTTAAAAATTGTAAATATGTTATGACAGATAGCGGTGGCCTTCAAAAAGAGTCCTACTTTTTTAAAAAGCCCTGTCTAATTTTGCGAGATGAAACAGAATGGATTGAATTAGTTACGTTAGAGGCCAATAAACTCATTGGGCCCAGATACAATGATATAATTGACGCGTCAGTAAAATTTAATCAGGAAAAGATTGATTTTCAAAAGGATCTCTATGGAACAGGGGATACGGCTGAACGAGTTGTTGAATATCTGACCAGTTACCAGAATAGATTTCAGGTCGATTGAAATTTAAGATGCACTAAATCATTAGACGCATCATCGCTTCACCAGAAGCCTAATATGGCAATAATGCTTAAAGAACAAAAACGTTAAAGCAATAGTCTATAGTTACTACCAGGTAATGTGATGGGTAAAAGTTTTATTTCGACAATAATATTTGTAATGCTTTCAGTATTCTTGTTGGTGGACGCGATCAATGGCTATTTTCTAATAAGTTTGGGTTTAGACACTAAGATTTCGGTGCTATATAAAGGCGTTTTGCTGACTTTATTGTTTTTTTATCTTCTGTTATATAAGCCACGGATCGTTATTCTAATTTTGTGTTTTTGTCTATTCTTGATCCTCGGAGAGGCCATTACGGTCCTAATTTTGCAGTCATCTGGAAATCAAACTGAATTTTTGCTTCAACACATCATTAAAGTTGTTTCTCCTTTTTTGTTATTGTGTTTTTTGTTTCATCGAGAAGGAATGGATCAGAAGTTTTACAAAAAACTGGATCTGGTGCTGGGAGGCAACTGTGTTATTTTTATAGCCAACATTCTAGCAGGTATATTTGGCTATGGTTACAGCACTTATGGTGGTTCAGTTAGCGAGAGTAGTATCGGGGTCAAAGGCTTTTTCTATGCCGGTAATGAGATATCGGCGATATTGGTTGTTTTCGCAGGATTGTATTTGGGAAAAGCCTACGCCAAATCAAAAATGATCTTCATAATGGTTGCAATCTTTTGGATCATTGTTGGTTTTTCGATCTCCACGAAGACTGCAATTTTAGCTGTGTCGCTACTTGTTTTAGCTACGCCACTTTTGTTTGAGGGAAGAAAGATATTTCTTCTCAACAACCTTCCTTCCGTCGTTTTTATGGCTGGTTTGGCACTTTTAGTATTCCAATCTGTCAGCTTTTACATGATTTTTAAAGAGACTGCTTTATACGGAAGAATGGATTTTTTCTTTCGTAACCACGGGGTTATCGGTGTTATTCTCTCAGGCAGAGATCTTTACACCTATGCTATGTGGCAAGATTTTCAAAGTTCTGCTTCCGTTTTTAATATGATTTTTGGCAATGGTATAAGCTACTATGCTGATCGCACCGTTTATTCGACGGAATTGGATTTTGCCGATATGTTTTTTTGGCACGGGATGTCAGGTGTGTTTATATCTCTGTTTATTTTTTCAGCACTATCGGCCTATGCAGTTAAACACTGTACCGAAGCACAATATCTTTTTGCCAGAACAGTTTTGTTAACAAATTTTCTACTTCTTTTTATCGCGAATCTTAGTGGACATATTTTTACCTCTGGCATGTTGGCCTTCTTGTGGCCTTGCTTTGCTATTATAGCCAAAAGACGAACATTTTGCGGATATCCGGTTGGAAGAGTGACCGGCTAACTGGCATATTGTTATGGCGGCTTCTCGATTACTAATTTAGTATGCTTTATCTGATCGTGAGGAAGCATTGTTGAGATTATCAGCAGAGTTGCATAGCCAAAAGTTTTTGAGCGCTTTGGCTTCATTGTCACCGCGTGTGAGAGGGCGGTTGTGGCTGAAAAAAAAATATTATTATTGATTAGTTTTCTAGAGCCTTGGTCTATGGGCCCTGAAAGAGGTGCTCCCAGCTTGTATGAAACTATTCGCGGCTATGCTTCGGCTGGCTGGCATGTGCATTACTTAACAGCCCAAAAGCGTTCTGTTGGTGGCGGCAGTCATGAACAAAATATTGACATCAAGATTCCAGATGTGTCCGTTCACCGATTCCCTTTGCCTGCGCCGTTTACTAAGTTGGGATTACGGGTCCAAGGCAAACTGGATAGGCTTTATTATTTTCCTAGCTATGCTGCGAGAGCTATACAAGAATATCTTGAGCGTGTAAATCCGACACTTATTTATGCTTATGAGGAAGGCGCTATCCTAGCCATGTCCCGACTAAAATCAAATTCCATTTGTTGCCCTGTTCTTCACAGATTTCAAGGAACAATCCTAGGGAGCTCATATAGGAGTTTCCCAGCCATAATGAGAAAGATGGAAACTTGGATGGCGTTAAGAAAACAAGCAGATCTGTATGTTATGACCGATGACGGCACTTTGGGTGACCAAGCGTTGACCTACTGGAATCCTCATGTTAGCGAGGATAATTTGTTGTTTATTCGTAATGGGATAGATTCGACTGGTAAAGGTGAAAAGGTTGATCACACTTCTACACTTGAAAGGTTCTCTGAGACGGGGGATGCTCCGATTCTATTGATGGTGAGTAGACTTGCGGGATGGAAAAGAATTGATCGTGGCATCGATCTTGTATCCGATTTGCGTGGACGCTATTCCAGCACCAAGTTGATTGTGGTGGGCGACGGTGAACAAAAAGACCAGTTGATGGGGTATGCGGCAACTAAAGGAGTTAAAGACAATGTTTTCTTTGCGGGTTCTCAACCCCGCGCAACAGTGTTTTCACTAATGCAAAGTTGCGACATTTTTTTGTCTCTCTATGATATCAGCAACTGCGGCAATCCCTTGTTTGAGGCGCTTCTCAGCGGTATTCCAGTCATTACGTTAAACAATGGATCTACTTCAGCAGTTGTCACAGATCGCATAAACGGGCTTTTAGTTGAGCCTAATGATCAATTCGGGCTGTTTTCAGCCATGCTTGAATTATATGAAAACGAGTCACTTCGCCGCAAAATTTCTGAAGGGGGGTTAGCATGGGCCCGTCAAAATATGCTTTCATGGGATGATCGAATGGAAGTCGAGTTAAGCTGGATTTATTCGCAAGTTCAATTGAGAGAATGAAAAATTGTGGGTTCAAGACGCCACTAACTTGATTA
>NZXB01000033.1 GCA_002701765.1 Porticoccaceae bacterium | reverse complement strand
CAATCTGGGCATTCCCAGTCTTCCGGCACATCTTCCCAGCGAGTCCCAGGTGGAATGTTGTCTTCCGGCCAACCTTTTGATTCATCGTATAAAAGGCCACAAACTAGGCACTCCCAAATTTTATAAGCAGCGGTTTGTTTTGTCTCCGAAGATTTGACTTGACTAACCGCATTCATTTCGTCAAAACTCACAGTCGGACTGATTTCTGGCGTAGTAGCGGCTTCATCACCATCTGCCTTCTCAGCTAACTTTGCGACTGCTTCTTCATTGGCCTTATCGGTCACCTCGATCATCTCGAAGTCTTCTTTGCCGACACCGCAGTCTGGGCACATCCAATCATCCGGAACATCTTCCCATCGCGTTCCAGGAGGAATGTTATCATCGGGCCACCCTTTGGACTCATCATATAATAAACCGCAAACTAGGCACTCCCAAATCTTGTAGTCCATTGTTTTCATTACTCCTGAAAAAGCTTTATTTATTTAACTTATTGTGGCCGATAGGGCATGCATTTTATCCGAAAACTCCTGACGAGAGTAATGCCCCTATTTGTTTAGGCTCATAGTTAAGCTCTTGCAAAATTTGTGCGTTATTGTGGCCAAGCGGCACGCCACTATGCTTATACGCAGGCGGAGACTGCGAAAGATGAAATGCGCTTGCAATTTGGTTTTGTTGACAACCTTCTATGGTGTCGATCGATGTAACCATTTTCCTTGCCACTAGCTGCGGGTGCTGGCATGCCTCTTCGAATAAAAGCACCGGCTCGACGCATACGTCTTCATCCTCAAAAATTCTTTGCCATTCTGAGAGTGTTTTCGAAAGAAAAATATCGGTCAAAATTGCTTTCATCACTTTTTGCTCGGCGGGGGTGTGTTGGATGCCTAAGTGCTGTATTTTGGGTTCATCTAAGATTCGAGCAAGTCCTATTAAAAATTTCGGCTCTAAACTACCAACTGACAAATAGCGTCCATCCTTTGTTTCATAATAACCATAGAAGCTACCACCATTTAATGGGTTTGACTCGGGTCTTGCCAGTTGGTCGCCGGCTAGATAGGCCGCGCCTGCCAGAGAATTAAGAGCAAAGACTCCATCTGTCATACTGATATCTAAAAATTGCCCTATTCCCATTACAGTTCGTTGATTAACGGCCGCGAGGATAGCTATTACGCTATGCAATGCACCTCCGGCGAGATCAGCAATCTGCACGCCCATAAGTGGTGTTTTGTCGCCTTGCTTGCCGGAGTGTCCATTAACACCGGCAATTGAAAGGTAGTTTATGTCATGACCGGCTTTATCGCGGTATGGACCAGTTTGTCCATAACCCGTCAATGAGCAATAAATAACTTCCTTATTAGTCGCGCTTAAACTGTCATAGCCCAACCCAAGTCTCTCCATCACGCTTGGTCTGAATTGTTCGATAATGATGTCATAAGTCTTGACTAATGATTTTACAATTCCAATAGCTTCGGGATGCTTTAGGTCAAGAGACAGGGAGCGTTTGTTGCGGTTAAGCGTGCTATGAGCAGTGGCGACACCATCCTTGAACGGGGGAGACGTCCTTGCTAAATCGGGACGGCTGGGAGATTCAATATGGATTACATCGGCACCGAGATCTGACAGAATCATTGTGGCATAGGGGCCGGGGAGAAGTGTGCAGAAATCTAAGATTTTTAAGTTTGAAAGGGCAGACATTAAGTGATTAATTCCCAAATTTTTCATTTTCGCAGATGCTATTATAGCTATTCTTTCCGAGCCGAACACCAGATTGATAAGGTTCTGTAAAAACAGAAATTATCTTGGATCTGAGCGGAAGATCAGATTTTACATGTATGCGAGAATTGTCTAATATCGCGCGCCAGACTGTTAAACGTTGGTTAATTATGGATGAAAAAATTGCAACGAATGTCTTTTGGCAAGACGGGGTAGTTACCAGGCAGGATAGGATCAGTTTGCTTCGTCAAAAGGGACTGACGATTTGGTTTACGGGCTTGTCCGGCAGCGGCAAAACCACCCTGGCGATAGCACTCGAGCAAGAGCTTTTGTCAGAGGGTATATTGAGTTATCGGCTAGATGGAGACAATATGCGATTTGGTATTAATAAAAACCTCGGTTTTTCGTTGGAGGATAGAAAGGAAAATATTCGACGAGTCGGTGAAGTCTCAAAAGTTCTGGCCGACGCGGGAATAATAGCACTCAGTAGCTTTATAAGTCCGTATCGCGCCGACAGGGACTCTGTCAGAGAACTGCATGATAGCGCAGGTATTTGCTTTCTTGAAGTTCACGTAGATTGCGCTTTGGAGATTGCAGAGGCGCGCGATCCCAAAGGCCTTTACAAAAAGGCTCGACTAGGAGAAATTAAGAATTTCACGGGAATAGATGATCCCTATGAGGTACCTCTAAATGCAGATATTCATCTCCATTCTGACAGTATGTCTGTCAGTCAAGAAGTTTTAGTCATTATGGCATATCTCCGACAAAATAATCTTTATGTTCCAAAATCTAGTCTTTCTGAAAAAGGTTGAGAGACAGATGATTAACCCATATGGTTCTAGCGTTTTAAACCCACGTTTTGTTTCCCACCCACAGGAACGGCTTGAATTGGTTCGGGAGGCATCTCGGCTTCCAAGTATGATGCTGAATACATCGTCTGCAGCCAACGTTGTGATGCTAGGTGCGGGTTACTTTAACCCGTTAGAGGGATTCATGGGGTTGTCGGAAGCTTTTAAATGTGCAGAGAAAATGCAGGCAAAAAATGGGTTGTTTTGGCCGATTCCGATAATCAATGTCTGCAAAGATATATCAGCAATTAAGAACACCAAGCGGGTTTCGCTTCTCGATCCGAATACCGATGATAATCGTGCTATTGCCATTATGGAAATTGAGAATATCGAGCCGGTAACTCGAGAACAGTTGAACGTNATAGCGAANCATATTTTCACGACAACCGACTTAGCACATCCAGGAGTTTCAACCTTTATGAGTCTAGGCTCATACNTTGTTTCCGGNANGTTACAGGTGTTAAATTATAGTTATTATCAGTCAAATTTCCCTGAAACATTTCAGACCGCTTCTCAAATCCGCGACAAAATTGGTGCGCTTGGTTGGCAGAAGGTGGTTGCGTTTCAAACTAGAAATCCGATGCATCTTGCGCACGAAGAACTATGTCGCATCGCTATGGAGCGGGAGGCAGCCGACGGAGTCATTGTTCATATGCTTCTAGGGAAATTAAAACAAGGTGATATTCCCGCGCATGTTCGCGACTCATGTATCAGGTTAGTCGCTGAAGAGTATTTCCCCAAAAATAAAATGCTGGTCTCTGGTTATGGCTTTGATATGCTTTATGCGGGTCCCAGGGAGGCGATTCTTCATGCTATNGTTCGTCAAAACATGGGNGCTTCGCACTTGATTGTGGGACGAGATCATGCNGGAGTGGGNAGCTACTATGGGGCATTTGATGCTCAGGAGATATTCAAAAATAAGCAGGTTAGAGGAGCGCTCGATATTGATATCTTCTGTGCTGATCATACNGCCTTTTCAAAAAAATTAGGTTCAGTGGTTATGANAAGCGAAGTGAAAGATCATGATGAAAGTGATTTTCTTNTNATNTCTGGCACCAAGTTGAGAGAAATGCTAGCTAATGGAATTAAGCCCCCGNGCGAGTTTTGCCGGCCTGAGGTGGCCTCAATGCTTATCAAACATTATCGGAGCTGATCCGACACGCTGACTTGCTTCTGCAAACAGGGCAATGTAGCGGATTCCCAATTTAGCAAGGTAGGAGATGTGATTAAGTGAAAATAGAACGGCCATTCAATATCCTCGGGGTGCAGCAGATTGCCATTGGGGCGCCTGACAAAAACCTCTTATTGGATTTTTGGACGGGACTTTTAGGTNTCAGNAAAGTCGGGAATTNTAAGAGTGAGGCTGAAAATGTGAATGAAGATATTTGTCAGATTGGATATGGTGCTTTTGCTGTTGAACTTGACCTGATGGAGCCCCTTGATTCCGAACTTCGACCTCGTGTCGACANCCCGCCTCTGAACCATATTGGTCTCTGGGTGGATGATTTGCAGGCGGCTTATGAATGGTTGACTAATCAGGGAGTTCGCATGGCGCCCGGAGGTATACGNAAAGGTGCCTCAGGACATGACGTGTGCTTCATTCATCCAAAGGGCAATGATGAGTTTCCGAACAGTGCACTGGGTGTTCTCTTAGAGCTTGTGCAAGCGCCTGATAGTGTCATGGATGCACACTCATCATTATCAAAGGGATGAGTTAGGAAGATTACATGGGATTGAAGTTCAAGTCTGCAGTTTTCAAACCGGCACTAAAAATGGCGATGGAGCGAACGGGCCATGGGCGGCAGTTAGGATTTAGGATCAACGAAGTCTCCGAGGGTTTTGTTAGTCTTGATTATCCTTATGACGCCAAGGCGGTGGGTAATCCTATTACAGGCGTGATTCACGGCGGCGTCATCGTAAGCCTTTTGGATACATGTTGCGGTTGCGCAGCTATGAGTGTTATGCAAGTGCCATCCATTACCCCTACGATGGACTTGCGGCTTGATTATATGCACCCAGCAGAGCCCCTAAAACCTATCTATGCTTCCGGTAAGGTATACAAAATAACGTCATCTGTCATTTTTTGCAGGGGTGCTGCATGGCAAGATGATATCGAGAATCCCATAGCCCATTGCGTTGCAAACTTCGTGCGAATCAGTGCGCCTAAAACCGACTTTTCAAGCGTTTTTAAAGCAGGAATCGAGCGAATTACATCATGGTCAAAATAAGAAGTATTTATATAATGTGGAGCAGGCGTCGCTTGGCAAGAAAAAAATAGTGAAAGAAAAAGATTTCAGTCTTGCTATTACAGAGGCTCGAGAATTGGGGTCGCCAGATAAAATTCTTGAGATGATCCCTTATAGTGCTTTTATAGGAACAACAGCGAAGCTGGACGATGGGAAGTTAACTTTGATGCTTGATCGTCGTCAATCAAATATCGGCAATCCATCCCTGCCAGCAATTCATGGTGGCGTTATTGCAGGATTTCTCGAACTTACCGCCATCATTGAGGTGCTATATCAACTACAAATAAACGATTTCCCTAAAGTGATAGACTTCTCCCTAGACTATCTCAGGCCAGCTAGATATAAAATCACTTATGCGGATTGCGTTATTTTGAGACAAGGAAATAGGTTAGTAAATACTTCAGTAACTGCTTGGCAAGATGATAGGAGTTTGCCTGTTGCAAGTGCGCGATGTCATTTTCTAATTAAACATTAATTATGCTGGTTCTCGCGATCAGAGGTTGAATTCTCCGTCGCAGTCCCCATTTTCAACCACACGGACAAAACTAAACCAAGGAGAAACGCTTACCATGGCATCAAAAAACGCTTCCGAGACCCTAGGATTCCAAACAGAAGCCAAACAACTTCTGCATCTGATGGTTCACTCGCTGTATTCAAACAAAGAAATCTTCTTGCGCGAATTGATATCCAATGCCTCTGATGCGGCAGATAAACTCCGGTTTGAGGCGTTAGAGGATTCCGAGTTATATGAAGATGATGGTGAGCTAAAGATCCGTATTCAAATAGATGAGGAAAAGAAAAGAATTGTGATCGAGGATAACGGGATTGGAATGTCGAGGGATGAAGTCATATCTAATCTAGGAACTATAGCTCGCTCAGGGACCAGTGAATTTCTTAAATCTTTGACTGGAGATCAACAAAAAGACTCTCAATTAATAGGACAGTTTGGCGTTGGGTTTTACTCATCCTTTATTGTTGCAAAGAAAGTGGTTGTTGAGACTAGGCGCGCTGGAGAAGACACGGCGGGCGGCGTTAGGTGGACTTGTAAGGGGGAGGCTGACTATAAAATAGAGACGATTAAGAAAGAGGAGAGAGGTACGAAAATAGAATTGCATTTGAAGAAGGATGCTTCCGAGTTTGCCAATAGNTGGCGGCTCAGAAGCGTCATTAAGAAATATTCAGATCATATAGCGATTCCCGTTCAGATGCTNAAAGAAGAGACCAGTCCTCCGCCATCGGATGATAATGAGACANTAATAGAAGATCCCGATAAAACTCCAGAATGGGAAGCGGTTAATGATGCGAAAGCTCTATGGACGCGGTCTAGATCAGAATTGTCTGATGACGAATATAAGGACTTTTATAGACATGTTTCGCATGATTTTTCTCCCCCGCTGACTTGGAGTCACAACCATGTTGAGGGTAAGTTGGAGTACACGACGCTCCTATACATTCCCAGTATGGCACCTTTTGATCTCTACCAAAGAGATGCCTCGAGAGGAGNAAAACTTTANATCAAACGAACATTCATTATGGACGATGCGGAACAATTTCTACCGATGTACCTGCGATTCGTTAAGGGGGTTGTCGACAGTACCGACCTGCCACTCAATATATCTCGAGAAATACTTCAGAATACACCGATGGTGGATTCAATTCGATCTGCGGTGACGAAAAGAGTGCTAGATATGCTAGCCAAAATGGCTAAGACCGATTCTGAAAAATATGCTAGCTTCTGGAGTCAGTTTGGTAGTGTGTTGAAAGAAGGGCCCAGTGAGGATCATGGAAATAAGGAAAAAATAGCGAAATTAATGCGATTTTCNACCTCGACNAGTGGGTCAGCAGAAAATACAGTCAGCTTGACCGACTACTTAAAGAGGAAAAAAGAAGGTCAAAACAAGATTTATTACCTCACTGGAGACAGCTACTCTGTACTAAATAATAGTCCGTATCTCGAAGTGTTTCGAAAACATGGCATTGAAGTGGTTCTCATGTTTGATCGCATTGATGAGTGGATGATGGGCTATTTAAATGAATTCGACGGGATCTCATTTCAAGATGTGGCCCGGGGAGAGTTGGACCTAAGCGAACTTACTGGAAAAGACGAGAGTGAAGAGAAGAAGAGCAAAGGTGATGAGGGGTCCAAAGATGAAGATCTTGTATCACGTATTAAAGTGCTGTTGGAAAACCGTATCGAAGATGTAAGAAGCACTGAAAGACTCACAGATTCTCCCGCCTGTTTAGTAGTGGGTGAGCATGATATGGGAGAGCAGATGCGCAAGATAATGGAAGCTGCAGGACAGACAGTACCAGTCAGTAAACCGATTCTTGAGGTGAATGCCAAGCATCCTTTGGTGCAAAGGCTTGCGGAGGAAAAGGATGATGACAAGGCTGGAGTGCTAGCTGGCTTGTTATACGATCAAGCCGCGCTGTCTGCTGGTCGAATGTTGGATAATCCTGCGCAATTCGTTCAGGAGTTAAATCGCATGATGTTCGATAAAAATAATTAGCCGAGAATGAGAATGCTTTGCGGGGCACAATTGCTAACTTAAAAGGCTAGTGATTTTCACGTCACTGGCTGACTTCTGCATCGGTGAAGCCTATACTACAGCGTTATGAAAACAACCAAAAGACGTAAATGAAAGAAAAAGTGGTGGTGTTAGGCGGTGGCAGTTTCGGTACGGTTCTAGCTAATATGATCGCATGTAATGGTTTTCCAGTTACATTGTGGATGCGAGATTCGGAAAACGCGCGCTTGTCTAGGGCAACTGGCTGCAACCAGAAATATTTGGTCGGCTACGGTTTATCAGATGACTTGATAATTTCAGATAATCTTGGCGAGTGCGTTCGAGATGCAGGAATTATTGTTTTTGCTGTTCCAAGCGGTTCTTTAACAGAACTAGTGAGTCAAGTAACCGAATTTGTTACTGCTGATGTTCTTGTTATAAGCACCTCAAAAGGCGTTTATGGGGATGCATTCTTGCTGCCAAGCCAAATTTTAGAGCAATCCCTGCCTAGTGCGCGAATAGGAGTCTTAAGTGGTCCTAACTTGGCTAAAGAGATCGCCTCTAGAGAAATCACGGCCACAGTGGTCGCAAGCGAAGACCGCGAACTTTGTGATATATTTCAAAATTTGCTTGCATCAAACTTTTTTAGGGTGTATGCGAATTATGATCGGCTTGGAGTGGAATTGGCCGGAGCACTGAAAAACATATATGCCATCGTGTCAGGCATTGCCGAGGCGCTGGAAGTAGGCCAAAATACAAAGAGTGTGGTTCTTACTAGAAGCTTGGCTGAAATGAGTAGGTTCGGGCTCCAACTGGGTGCTGATCCTATGACTTTCCTTGGCTTGAGTGGTGTAGGCGATTTATTTGTTACCTGTACATCTCCACTTAGTAGGAATTTTCAGGTAGGCTTAGGTCTTGGGCAAGGTAAAACGTTGGCTCAATCGATGAATGACGTCGGTCAGGTAGCGGAAGGCGTCAATACTACAAGACTAGTAAAAAGGAAAGCCGATGACTTGGGAATCTATATGCCGCTTGTTTCGGCGCTATACGAGACCTTATTCAACGATCAATCGATAGAGCAATCTCTGCAAAGCATGATGCTGGCAGAGCAAAATACGGATGTCGATTTTATGGTGAAACAAAATGACTGATACTAAAACGTCGTTACTGAGCAGAAAAACATGGATTCGGATTGCTTATATGGCACTATTTCTCGTGTTACTTGTTTTGGCGAGGAGTGTACTCTTGATATTAGTGATACTTCAGATGGGTATAGTTGTGATATCCGGAGCAGATAATGAAAAGCTACGCGAATTGGGCCAGTCTCTAAGCAAATGGGTTTTTCAAACGCTTATGTTTGTGACCTTTAATAGCGAAAAGAAAAGCTTTCCTTTTGATGATTGGCCTGAAGCTGACTTCTCCGAGGGGTATAAAAGCGAAGACCGCGAGGCAGCCGTTCAAATGCATGAGCAGGTGGCTGACAATCAAGGACCCGATTTTGACGAGAGTGTTGAACCGAATGAAGACGTCCCTTCGTTTACCGAGTCTTCTGTGACGCAAGACTTGCCGCCGGATGAGAACTCTCCCGACATAGATAAGAAGTAAGAGGCACGAAACTCGAAACACAGATTGTGCTTTCAAATGGCTAGACCAAGTGGAGATTTTTGGGGAACTTCGTTTATCCCTTTCTATAGAATGAGTAAGTTCTTCAATTCTCGAGCACCCCAGAGAAATTAACACGTGATTTTTGTCATGTTAATTTGTTTATTACTAGGATGCTTCATTATGGATTGTCGTTTTTTTTGTTACCAGTGTCGAATTTGGATACACTATATTGATTGAATTTATTGGCGAAAAAACCTTCAATGTTCGAGGGTTAGAGCTAGCGGCTAAAGAATGGGGAAGGCCAGGTTCAAAGCCTGTTATAGCTTTGCATGGCTGGTTGGACAATGCAGCAAGTTTTGACTTGCTGCTGCCATACATGTCAGATATTCACGTTATAGCCGTCGATTCCGCGGGTCATGGGCACAGTGCTTTTAGGTCTCGTGACGCGGGTTATGAGCTTTGGCAAGAGATTGGTGAGGTTGTTGAAATAGCAGATCAAATGGGCTGGAAAGATTTTGCTCTTTTTGGCCATTCGCGTGGGGCTGTAATTGCTGGCTTAGTCGCTGGCACATTTCCGCAAAGAATAAATCATTTGGTAATGATCGATGCACATATGCCTATGCCTATTTTAGCTCACAATTCTGCTAAACAGATAGCGAAATCAATTCGTGATGACAAACGTTTTGCCGCGACTTCCCCTAGTTATTTTAATAGTTTCGAAGACGCGGTGAATGCCCGAGCCAATGGTTTCCTTTCATTAGAGCGAGATGCTGCGGAAATACTTGCATTACGGGGTGTTCGGGAATGTGAGAAGGGTTTCTATTGGCACAACGATCAGAGACTTAAGTCCGCTGCAAGCGTNAAATTTACGANGGAGCATATCAACAGTTTTTTGACCGCGATTATTGCGCCCGCTTTGCTNGTATACGCTCAGAATAGTCTCTTCACGCAGAATAGCGAGCANACTCAGTTATCNAGTATGATGAGTTGCCATACTATCGTCACGTTGCCTGGCACACACCANTTGCACATGGAAAGCCANTCTTCTGAAGTTGCTTCGGNAATACAAAAGTTTTTAANATCATCGTCTTGAAAAACTNGGGAATTTTNATGAACACACGNATAGAAATTGANAGCATGGGTGAACTCGAGGTCCCGTCTGNGGCTTTATATGGNGCGCAAACGCAGCGGGCGATCAATAACTTTCCGGTGAGTGGAATTAAGATGCCCGAGGCATTTATCCGCGCTCTACTTCTATGTAAATCCGCTGCCGCTGAGGCAAATGTCGAGCTAAAAGTTATACCTCTAGAAATCGGCAGGGCTATCTCTTCAGTTGCAAAGGAGTTAGTCGAGCAAGATAACTTTATGGAGCATTTTCCTGTTGATATCTTTCAGACCGGATCTGGAACTAGCTCAAATATGAATGCTAATGAGGTTTTGGCTGCACTCGCGTCGAATAGAATAGGGGAGCCAGTTAGTCCCAACGACCATGTGAATTTTGGACAGAGTAGTAATGATATTATTCCTACATCGATACATGTCAGCGCGGTGCTGGAATTAGAGCAAAAGTTACTTCCGGCCTTGAGGCACTTGGCAGCTGCCATTGAAGCTAAAGCCAACTCGGTTGATAGGTATATTAAAACAGGACGTACGCATTTAATGGATGCTATGCCAGTGCGTATGGGGCAAAGTGTTCGTAGTTGGGGGACTCAAATCAAGCAAAATATTGAGCTCATCGAGTCGATGCGCCCTCTTTTAAGCACNNTAGCGCAAGGTGGCACAGCCGTCGGGACCGGAATAAATGCACATCATCGNTTTNCTGNGCTATTTTGCGAATTCCTGAGTAACAATACGTCAACCACATTTTGTGCCGCAGAAAATTTCTTTACGCATATTGGTACGCAAGATGTTGCCGTGGCTTTGTCTGGGAAGCTAAAGACTNNGGCCGTCTCTATAATGAAGATATCTAATGACCTCAGATGGATGAACTCGNGNCCGCTCNCGGGTCTCGGAGAAATTGAGTTGGAAGCCCTTCAGCCTGGTTCATCAATAATGCCTGGNAAGGTAAATCCTGTGATACCGGAGTCAGCAGCAATGGTCGCGGCTCAAGTCATGGGTAATGATTCGGCAATTACCGTAGGAGGTCAGTCAGGCAATTTTGAATTAAATGTCATGCTGCCGGTTATTGCTCATAATTTGNTGGAAAGNATCAAATTACTNTCCGGTGTCGCCGTCTTGCTCGCAGATAAGGCCATAGCTACCTTCAAAGTAAAAGAAAAGCAATTAGAGTTGGCACTTTCTCAAAATCCAATTCTTGTTACTGCGCTGAATCCAATAATTGGTTATCTCAAAGCGGCTGACATCGCAAAAAAGGCGTATAAGCAAGGGAGGCCAGTTCTGGACGTTGCAGAAGAAGAAACTGATATTGATCGTGGAGAATTGGAGAAGCTGCTGGATCCTCACAAACTGACTTTGGGTGGGCTTTAGGAGATTGTTCGGTGATTGATACGTTTTATAGTTTAACTTCTCCTTATTAANCAAACTGAGAAGAGAAATNGTGATGATTGGATTTAAGATAACCCAATGCGTAAATTACTAGAAGGAATTGATATGGCTTCTTTAGATGGCAAAACAGTGTTTGTGACAGGAGGCAGCCGAGGNATAGGCTTNGCCATAGCGAAGCGAGCTGCGAGGGCAGGNGCAAATGTGACGCTGGTGGCGAAGACCGCAGAACCTCATCCCAAATTNCCAGGAACAATTTATTCTGCAGCGGAAGAAGTTTGTGAGCTGGGAGGGCAGGCACTTCCAATAGTCGTTGATNTTAGGTTTGAAGAGCAGATTGAAAGTGCAATTAAACAAACTGTAGATGCTTTCGGTGGNATAGATATNTTAATTAATAATGCCAGCGCNATCAACCTGTCGGGGACGAGCTCAGTAACTATGAAGACATATGACCTGATGCATAGTGTCAATACCAGNGGNACTTTNNTGTGTTCCAAACTTGCCATACCTCATCTTAAGCGAGCCGCTAACGCTCACGTATTGAATATTGCTCCGCCCTTAAACATGGAGTCGCGCTGGTTCCAGAATAACGTTGCTTATACCATGGCGAAGTTTGGGATGAGCATGTGCGTATTAGGAATGAGTGAAGAATTCAGGGGCTCTGGGATCGCATTCAATGCACTATGGCCTAGAACAACCATTGCGACAGCTGCTGTGGCTAACATTGTCGGGGGTGATCCGATGATCAAGCGCTCTAGGACAGCGGATATTATGGCTGATGCTGCACTGGCTATCTTTGTTAAAGATAGCAGAGAGTTTACAGGCAATTTTTGCGTCGATGAGGATTTGTTGAGAGAGCAAGGAGTAACCGACTTTTCCTCTTATCGAGTTGACCCAGAGCTCCGAGAAGAGGATTTGTTTCCAGATTTCTTCATTTAGCAAGCCTNGCTAAAACGGTCCNNGGCNTGTCACCTGTTTNATNGCTATCTCAAGAATTCTGATCGGGTTCTATGGTCATTNTTAAACCGACCGCCCANTGCGGTGGTTTGAGTGGATGAATTTGTATCCATTACTCCGCGAGACTTGACACAATAGTGTGTTGCATCGATGGTAACCGCTATATCTTCTGTTTCGAGTAATGTCTGTAGGGCTACTAATATCTGCTGAGTCAATCTTTCTTGAACCTGAGGTCTTTGAGAAAAAAATCGGACGATTCTGTTAATTTTAGACAGTCCAATAATCTTATCGGCAGGAAGATAGGCGACCCTCGCCGCACCATCAATGGTGACGAAGTGATGTTCGCAAGTACTTACCACGCTAATAGCGTCAACTTTGACCATCTCATCCACGCCCATTTTATTATCAATGGCAGTAATCTTAGGGAAGTTACAATAGTCAAGTCCGCCGAACACCTCGTCCACATACATCTTCGCAATTCTATGCGGAGTTTCTGTTAAGCTATCGTCACTTAGATCCAACCCCAACGTTGTGACCACATCAGTCATAGCGGCTTTGATGAGGCTATACTTTTCGTCACGGGACAGACCGTTGTCTATTAGTGGAGTTTCTAACCCCTTCGAGACCAATGCAGCTCTAACTAGGCTTGCTTCTGCAGAGCAGTCGCCCGGCCAAAGATAACTGGTGTTTTGAAGGCCTTCTAAAGTTACACTCATGGAGATTCCTTTAAGTTTTTCATCTTTGTACAATTTTTTGCTTCAATTTACAAGGGCAATTGGACCTTTAAACAGGGGCAGTTGGACCCTTAAACTATCTCACCAGAAAACAGCTTTGACTGAGCTGTCTCATTAATAAAACTTATTAAATTAGTGTTGAAATTTCCTGGCGTTAGAGAGGCGGTTGATACCCAAAAAATTGTTTAAAAGCTACTCAAGCCTTCCACTGCGTTATTGTCCATCAAAACGTTGGTTATTTCCACTCTGCATTTAACGGCTTGACATTTTTTAGATAACATAGAGCATGTGTTTTTGATTACGGGCCGTTTATGTCTGACAGTACAACAGTTGCTAGTCTGCTTGCAGAGGGAGAAGAACTCTTTAAAATCAGTTCAATACACCATGGACACGGTTTATACGATGCTTGGGATGAAGCAGTTTATTTGCTTTCACATGCGCTGAATTTAAACCTGTCTCTCGACCGCAGTATGCTGCTCAATGTGCCGTCCAAAGAAGAGGTAGCCGAGGTTAGAAGACTTTTCAGAGAGCGATCGAGCGAAAAAACGCCGTCGGCCTACCTTACCTCACGTGCTTGGTTTTGCGGATTACTATTTTATGTGGATCGACGTGTCCTCGTCCCTAGATCTCCTATTGGAAACCTCATAAACGAGAAATTCCAACCTTGGGTTCCGGTGCCACCGAATTCCATTCTGGACCTCTGTACAGGGTCAGGTTGTATTGGAATAAGTTGCGCGTATGCGTTCCCTGATTCGAAAATAACAATATCAGATATATCTGAAGACGCTTTGATCGTTGCTAATAAAAATGTGAGAAATCATAAGTGCTCTGGTCAAATCCAAATCTTTGAATCGGATTTGTTTGGTGAGCTCGGTGATGAAAGATACGACCTTATTGTTTCAAATCCTCCCTACGTAGATGCAGAGGATTACCGAAGCATGCCTGAAGAGTATCTTGCTGAGCCTGCTCTCGGATTGATCGCTGGAGATGACGGTCTCGATATAGTGCGAAAAATCTTATGCGAGGCTGTGGATTATTTGCATGAGGGTGGCAGTTTAATTGTTGAAGTGGGAAATTCAGCAGCGGCACTTGAGCAAGCTTATCCAGATTTACCCTTCCTATGGGTTGATTTTAGTGAAGGAGATGCAGGAATTTTTATCTTGACTCGTGAGCAATTGATCGAAAATCATAATTTTTGCAAATAAAAGCCTTATAATGAGCGAAAATTTCGAGTAAGTGGAAAATAATGTCTGGTAATACATTTGGGAAGTTATTTACGGTTACCACATTTGGTGAGAGTCATGGACCTGCACTTGGATGCGTTGTTGATGGTTGCCCGCCAGGTCTAGAGTTAGATGCAGCAGATCTGCAGGCAGATTTAGATCGACGCAAACCAGGGAAATCGAGATACACCACTCAGCGTCGAGAGTTAGATCAAATCGAGATATTATCAGGAGTCTTCGAGGGTAAGACTACCGGAACACCGATCGGGATGATCATTAAGAATTTAGATCAAAAGCCCAGAGATTATCGGAAAATCAGAGAGTTGTTTCGACCATCTCATGCTGATTATACTTACTTTCAGAAGTATGGCGTTCGTGATTATCGCGGAGGAGGACGAAGTTCTGCTAGGGAGACTACCATGCGGGTGGCGGCCGGCGCCATTGCAAAGAAATTTTTATTAGAGAAACTGGGTGTAGACATATTTGGTTATGTCTCTCAACTTGGATCAATCGCTTATGAGAATTTCGAGCGAGATCAGATTGAACAAAATAGTTTTTTCTTTCCAGATTCTAACAAGGTCCAACAGCTTGAGTCTTTTATGCAAGATCTCATAAAAGAAGGGAACTCAATAGGTGCAAAGGTCACCGTGGTGGCAAAAAATGTGCCCGTGGGGCTGGGTGAGCCGGTATTTGATAAACTGGATGCCGATTTAGCCCATTCGCTGATGGGTATAAATGCAGTCAAGGGCGTAGAGCTCGGTTCAGGATTTAATTCTGTTGAGCAGAAAGGAACGGAAAATCGTGATGAACTATCCCCAGAAGGTTTTTTCTCTAACAATTCGGGGGGAGTGCTTGGAGGTATTTCTACGGGACAAAGCATTACAGCAAATTTGGCTTTAAAGCCTACTTCAAGTATTAGAATCCCCGGTCGTTCGATCAATTTAAAGGGGGATGCAGCAGATATTGTTACCACCGGCAGGCATGATCCATGTGTTGGAATTAGAGCTGTGCCTATTGCCGAGGCAATGCTTGCCATAACATTGATGGATCATTTTCTGAGGCATCGTGCGCAGAATGCGGATGTTAGTAGTGGACTTGAACCTATCTGATAAAGTGTTTTTTATACTGCTTTCAAAAGCGATTTTATATTGTGATTTCAATCACGCGACGGACATATTGGTATTGGATCTAAGCGGTTGCTTTAGTGTTAAGGGTGTTTTAAATAGACGAAATACAAGGTGAGTTTTAATGGTAAGTAAAACGCTGTATGACAAACTTTGGGATAGTCATCTCGTCGTTGAGCGCGATGATGGCTCAGCCTTACTATACATTGATCGTCATATCCTGCATGAGGTGACATCTCCTCAAGCATTTGAGGGACTCCGTGTTTCGGGGAGGAAACCATGGCGACTAGATACTAATATTGCGACACCCGATCATAATATTTCAACAGATCGTGCGGAGCGGGAAGCTGGAGTCCAAGGAATTTCCGACCAAATATCACGCATTCAAGTGCAGACACTAGATGATAATTGCGATCTGTTTGGAATCAAAGAATTTAAAATGAACGAAATGGGGCAGGGAATTGTGCATGTGATGGGCCCTGAATTGGGTGTCACGATGCCTGGCATGACAGTCGTATGCGGCGATTCACACACCGCGACTCACGGTGCATTGGGTTGTCTAGCACATGGTATTGGGACAAGCGAGGTGGAGCATGTGCTTGCAACTCAATGTCTCGTGGCAACAAAGATGAAGAATCTGCGAGTGACTGTGGATGGAGAATTAGGTTTTGGTGTAACGCCCAAGGACGTTGTTTTGGCAATCATTGGCAAAATTGGCACTGCCGGTGGAAGCGGTTATGCAATTGAATTTGCCGGGAGTGCCTTTGCTTCAATGTCAATCGAAGGGCGAATGACTGTCTGCAATATGGCCATCGAGGCAGGATCTAGAGTTGGTTTAATGGGTGTTGATGATAAGACCATCGATTATATTAAGGGCCGTCAATTTGCTCCCAAAGCCGCCCTTTGGGAGCAAGCGAAAGCTTATTGGAAAACGTTGGTTAGTGATTCTGATGCACCGTTTGATTCAGAAGTCCGAATTCACGCAGATACCATAGCACCCCAAGTTAGTTGGGGAACGTCTCCCGAGATGGTATCCCCGGTTTCTGAAAATATTCCTCTGATATCTAATCAGACAACTTCAGAACAGAAGCAAACTTTGCGACGGGCCTTGGACTATATGGGCCTTCATGAGGGGCAATCAATCTCATCCATTTTGATTGACAGGGTATTTATAGGTTCGTGCACTAACTCTAGGATTGAGGATATGCGTGCCGCTGCCGCAATAGCAAAGGGTCGCAAGAAGGCAGAGTCGGTGAAACAGGTTTTAGTTGTACCCGGTTCCCAGATGGTGAAAAGTCAAGCCGAGGCAGAAGGGTTGCATGAGGTTTTCTTAAACGCTGGCATGGAGTGGCGTGAGCCCGGTTGCTCCATGTGTCTAGCCATGAATTCAGATAAGCTTGGTGCAGGAGAGCATTGCGCCTCGACTTCAAATCGGAATTTTGAGGGTCGCCAAGGGATCGGTGGCAGGACCCATCTTATGAGCCCGGCCATGGCAGCAGCAGCAGCAGTATCTGGCCACATTATAGACGTAAGAGAATTGCTATCTGGGGTGGGTTAATGAGAGCTTTTACGAAACATAGAGGGTTGGTTGGACCGATGGATCGGGTTAACGTCGATACAGATATGATTATCCCTAAACAATTTCTTAAGTCGATTAAGAGGAGTGGTTTTGGTGTTAATCTTTTTGACGAACTGCGTTACCTTGATGAGGGTGAGCCAGGTCAAGATTGCTCAAACCGACCATTAAATATGAATTTTGCGTTAAATCAACCCAGATATGCAGGGGCATCGATTCTCTTGGCTAGGAAAAATTTTGGCTGTGGATCTAGCAGGGAACACGCTCCTTGGGCGCTAGATGATTTCGGATTTCGTGTGATTATTGCTCCTAGTTTTGCGGATATCTTTTACAACAACTGTTTTAAAAATGGCTTATTACCGGTTATCCTCACTGAGGATGAAGTAGAGTTTTTATTCAAGGAACTTTATGAAACAAATGGCTTTTCTTTGTCGGTAGACCTTTTGCAATCAGAAGTTGTCATGGAATCTGAACAAAAGTTCAATTTCCACATAGATGAGTTTAGCCGAGATTGCTTAATCAAAGGTCTTGATGAAATAGGATTAACCTTACAAAACTCTGGAGAAATCAAGCGATACGAGTTAAAAAGGGCCAGTATGCATCCATGGATATTCGGAGAGATTGAGTGACGAAGTCGGTATATGTTCTCCCCGGAGACAATATCGGCCCTGAGATCATAAGTGAAGGTATCAAGGTCCTTGAAGCGGTGAATGAGCGCTTAGATCTTGGAATTGAAGTTCGCTATGGTTTAATTGGGGGGCACGCGCTTGACGTTTCAGGTGACCCGTGTCCGCCAGAGACCTTGATTGAAGCACGCAATTCTGACGCTGTGCTATTAGGAGCGGTAGGTGGGCCTAGATGGGATGATTGCGAGCGGGAAATGAGGCCTGAAAAGGGTCTCCTCAGAATCCGCCATGCATTGAACCTTTTTGCAAATTTGCGGCCTGTGATAATGTACCCTCAACTTATTACCGCATCATCTCTCAAACCCAGTTTGATTAACGATTTGGACATACTCATTGTAAGAGAACTGGTTGGGGGTATTTACTTTGGTGAGCCTCGGGGTTTCCGAATATTGGAGAGTGGAGAGAAAGAAGGATTTAATACTCTCAAGTATTCTGAATTAGAGATTCGCCGGGTGGGCAAGATTGCTTTTGAAGCAGCAATGAAGCGTGGAAAACGTCTTTGTTCGGTAGATAAGTCTAACGTGCTTGAGGCAACAATTCTATGGAGACAGGTGATTTCGGATATGAGCGCTGAATATCCTGATGTGTCGCTAAGCCATATGTATGTGGATAATGCTGCTATGCAGTTGGTTAGAGAACCCAGTCAGTTTGATGTCATTGTAACGGGAAATATGTTCGGCGATATACTCTCAGATATATCCGCTATGCTCACTGGATCTATTGGCATGTTGCCGTCCGCATCGTTAAATGAAAAAGCTTTCGGCATGTATGAACCCTGCCACGGCTCTGCACCAGACATCGCTGGTCAAAATGTTGCTAATCCTCTGGCGACTATTCTATCCGTTGCATTGCTATTTCGATATTCTTTGGGAGTGCCGGATGCTGCATTTGTAATTGAAGATGCCGTCGGTAAGGTGCTTGATAGAGGTTTTCGAACTCTTGACATACTCACTGACGACACAACTTTAGTTAGCACCTCGGAAATGGGAAGCGCCGTGATTGAAGAGCTAAAAGTGACTAAATAATAAAGTGCTAGGTTAAAGATTATGCGAAAAATTGGCTTAGTAGGTTGGCGCGGGATGGTCGGTTCGGTCCTTAGAAAAAGAATGCTAGAGGAGAAAGACTTCGAGCTGATCGAACCGTTCTTCTTTACTACATCTCAAGCGGGACAGACTTCGCCGGCAGTGGCTGGTAAAGTCTACACTTTGCTGGATGCTTATGACCTGAAAGCCCTGACAGATATGGATGTTATCATCACCTGTCAGGGTAGCGAGTATACCAATGACATTCATTCCAAACTTCGTAATTGTGGTTGGCAAGGGTATTGGATTGATGCGGCGTCGGCTTTGCGAATGAACGATCATTCGGCCATAGTCCTAGATCCAGTTAACTTGAGTCTAATCCAAGAGAGTCTCGCAACT
>NZXB01000032.1 GCA_002701765.1 Porticoccaceae bacterium | reverse complement strand
AGTAACGTAATGTCATCTCTGAATTTTTCCCCATTATTAGTGTAACCGCTCCGGCTCGAGGCGCTTGTGACCGAGGTAAACATTTGAAGAGCAATATTTCCTTGTTGCATCCTTGGAATATCCAGATGCCCGCGCGAATATCTTAACGATAGATCTCTGGACCATAGTGTGCTGTCTGCGTGCCAGTCCCCTATAAAGAGCTTTTTATGCAGATTAGTTGCTTGATCGGATATTTTAGCTTTTTCGCTGCTTAAGACACGGTTAGATTGCCAGTCTATAAAGGGAGGGAGTATGCCGAAAAAGGCAATTATCAAAATTATAATGGCAGTGAGACCGAAACTTAAGTAGTTCATTATTTTTATATATCGTTACTAGCGTGCGCTTATCCTATCGTCAGCTAATCTTCGTCACATGATCCCACATCATTGAGTTGGTCGCGAGCAATATCATGGCAATGGATATATTTTATTACCTTATTTTGGGTGATGAAATTGAACTGCAATGTTTTTGAAGTCTAGCGCCTACCATGATTTATCAAATAGACCCCATCTTTGAAAAACATCTGCTGGATGGACCCTGCTACAGCTAATTAGATTAGAGTGATCATCGGTTTGCAAAGAGAATCAAATTGATAATTAGAGCGCGCATTATCGTGAAGGAGATAGCAACCTTGATTAATCAAATTGAGTCGAACCATTACCTTCATCGTCGTGTAAGAAATTTTGCGAGATCAAGCTAGATCAACTTCAAGGATATTTATCCACCAGTCGAGCATCTCATGCTTTAGAGCTTAGCGCAGGTCTAACTTTCCAGTTCAACGAGGTTTTTAAAAAGTTGTAAAGCTTCTGGATTTGCCAAGGCGTCAGTATTGTTAACTGATTGATTATGAATTATCTTTCGAACCGCAAGTTCGACGATCTTTCCGCTTATAGTGCGCGGAATATCTTGAACGGCGATTATTTTTGCAGGGACATGCCTGGGGGTGGTCTCCCTTCTTATCGTATCGATAATGTTTGCTTTAAGTTCTTTGCTTAGTCGGCATTTTGGTTGCAATACAACGAACAGTATTACCCGAACATCGCCCTCCCAGTCTTGACCAACGCAAATACTCTCCATGACTTCATCGAGCTTCTCTACTTGCCTATAGATCTCCGCGGTACCAATTCGAACACCCCCAGGGTTTAGCACGGCGTCGGAGCGCCCATAAATTACCAAGCCCTCGTGCTCGGTTATTTCTGCATAGTCTCCTTGGGCCCATATGCCAGGAAAAGTATCGAAATAAGCACTCAAATATTTTTCATTTGTATCATCATTCCAGAAATAGATGGGCGCACTTGGGAATGGTTTTGTACACACTAGTTCTCCCTTTTGCATAGTCACAGAGGTCCCGTTTTCATTCCAAATCTCTACAGCCATTCCGAGTGCTTTGCATTGAATCTCCCCCTCCCATACCGGAAGGTGAGGATGCCCCAGAACAAATGCTGAGAGTATATCTGTGCCCCCTGAGATTGAAGCCAAAGCGACATCACTTTTAATCTCATCATAAACATAACGAAAGCTGTCATCAGAGAGTGGTGAGCCTGTTGAAAGAATGGTATGAAGTCCCCTTAGGTCATGGGTTTGGGTGAACCGTGCACCGCTCTTCTTGAGTGCAGCTATGTATTTGGCACTTACACCAAATATGCTAATTGCCTCTCGCTCTGCAATATCCATCAGTGATTCTGGCTGAGGATAAAAAGGTGACCCGTCGTAAAGTACTAGGGTTGCTTTTGAGGCGAGACCAGTCACCAACCAGTTCCACATCATCCAACCGCAAGTCGTGAAGAAAAAGAGCACGTCCTCTGGCTTTAAATTGGTGTGCAACTGATGCTCCTTGAGGTGCTGGATCAAAGAGCCACCAGCACTATGCACGATGCATTTTGGCACACCTGTGGTTCCTGATGAGTACATGATGTAGAGAGGGTGATCAAATGGCAGTTGCTCGAAGCATAGCTCAGACTCAAAATGGTTCGCCGAAAAATCTTCGAATAAGGTAGTATTTGGGATCTCAGTCATTAAGATATTTTGATTGGTAACTGGAACCAACACTAGCTTCTCGATACTTTCAATCCGACCGCAGATTTCTTTAAGTTTGGGCAGAGAATTCAGTGTTTTTCCATTGTAGAAGTATCCATCACAGGCGAAGAGCACTTTCGGAGTGATCTGCCCAAATCGGTCCATTACCCCATTGATGCCAAAATCTGGCGAGCAAGAAGACCAGACTGCACCTATCGAACTGGTTGCAAGCATTGCCACAATGGTTTCGGGGATATTGGGCATAAAGCCAGCTATGCGGTCTCCGCGAGTCACGCCTAGATTTCGAAGTCCTTCGGCGCACGCCGCCACTTTCTTATATAGTTCTGAATAACTAACGGTTCGACGAGAGCCATTCTCTAGCCTGCTGACAATGGCTATTCTATCACTTCGATCGCGAAGCAGGTTTTCGGCAAAATTGAGTCTAGCCCCAGAGAACCATTTTGCGCCGGGAAACTGATCCGGATTCTGGAGCACTGTATCCCACTTTTTGGAGCAGCGGACCTCTCCAAATTCCCAGACTTGTGTCCAAAATTGTTCTGGATGGGTGACTGACCATTTATGCAATGTTTGGTACCGATCAAATTCAAGTCCCAGATCAGTCTTAAGTTTTTCTTGAAAGGCAGAAAGGTTGCTTTGCTGGATGGTGCACTCATCTGGCACCCAGAGGGGATTTTTACAACTTTCTATATCCGGTCCCATAATTTTCGCTCAAGAATTCTGGATGAATTATGCGTATGCAGCTTAATGTTATCATTTTTTGTGGTCTAACAATCATTTGAAGCATGTCGATCTTTTATTGCCACCCACTCATTAATTTATGAACGAAGTCAAGGATGATGCTTCAGTTTTTTTGTATAATCGCAAATGGAGCTGCGACATTGTGTGGTCAGTTATAACTTCAATCTAAAGCAGTTTCTGTATGATATGTTTAGTTACATTGGTTCCGTGTTTTAACGTTTAAGGAGATTAGATAGTGACCGACAAGTTCGATTATGATCTGTTTATAGTTGGTGCGGGTTCAGGGGGAGTTCGTGCTGCACGCATGGCTGCAAGCCAAGGTGCTAGAGTTGGGGTAGCAGAGGACCGTGACCTTGGAGGGACATGCGTGAACGTTGGTTGTGTTCCTAAAAAGCTGTTCGTCTATGCTTCAAAATTCCCCGACATATTTCATATTGGCAATAGTTATGGTTGGTCTTTTGATTCGGCGAAGTTCGACTGGCATGCGCTAAGGGACAACAAAAACAGTGAAATTGCGCGACTCAATACTATCTATGCTGATTTGTTGAATAGCAGTGGAGCAGATCTGTTTTCTGAACGGGCATTCTTGAAAGGGCCAAACACAGTTATTGTAGGTGGGAAGAGTTATTCTGCCCGATACATTTTGTTAGCGGTTGGTGGTTGGCCTTACATCCCTGAATTTCCGGGAAGTCAGTATGCTTTGTCATCAAATGAGATGTTTTTTCTTGAACGACTGCCTGAAACGGCTGTTGTTGTTGGGGGAGGTTACATAGCTCTTGAGTTTGCCGGAATTTTGAATGGTTTGGGCGTATCCACGCACTTGATCTATCGGGGACAACGGTTACTCAAGTCATTTGATTCGGAGATGACCGATAAGGTCGAGCAGGGGATGCGCTCCAAGGGGGTCAAAATTCATCTGAATACAAAAGTTGATAGCATAGAGTTTGTAAACGAATCACATGATGTTTTTTTGAGTGATGGAAGATGCGTGTCCGCAGATCTAGTTCTTTATGCCACGGGTAGGCGAGCAAACACTAATCATTTGGGCTTAGAGAACACTTCAGTAAAAACAAGACATGATGGATCAATCATTGTTGACAAAGACTTCAGAACACATGAGCCGTCAATTTTCGCGTTGGGTGATGTGATTGATCGTGTGCAATTGACGCCGGTAGCGATTCAGGAGGCTATGGTGTTGGTTGACCACCTTTTTGGAAAAGCCGAGCAAACGATTGATTATCTGAACATTCCCACGGCAGTATTTAGCCAGCCAGAGTTTGCGAGTGTTGGACTGACTGAAGAGCAGGCAAAAGAAAAATCTGCGGATGTATCTATTTTTGTGTCCGATTTTAGACCGATGTTTCAATCCCTCAGCGGAGGAGATGATCGGGTCACCATGAAACTGGTGGTCGACCGTGCCAGTGATCTGGTATTGGGTTGTCACATGGTGGGCGAGCAGGCAGCTGAGATTATTCAGGGCATGGCAATAGCTGTAAATGCTGGTGTGACCAAGAAGCAATTTGATTCGACTATTGGCATACATCCTTCAGCGGCCGAAGAATTTGTAACTATGAGATTATCAGTACGCTAACCCTTAGACCATTACTTTTTTCTTTCTTACATGCCATGATGTTAACAATCATCTAAGATCACTTAATTAGAAATCNCGGGCGAAGAAAAGAACAAAAAGCTTTTGTCTCGCGAGTTGTAAGCCGAAGTGGCAGTTGCTAACATTTCAACAATAGACTTCCNGGATTTACTTTCAAATTATTTTGGTCGATTAGAATGATCTTTCATAAGGTGATTGAACTAGTAAAGCTTGCAGACAACAAAGCTTGCGTTGCCGATTTAAATGGATATGAAATTTTAGTTGGGGTTACCAACAGAGGATATTTTGCTGTAGAAAATAACTGTCCTCATCAAAATAAGCCGCTTTGTGGTGGGCGTATCCGGCATGGGCATATTTCCTGTCCAGTTCATGGGATGCGCTTTAACCTCGAAACCGGAGCACCTGTGGGCCAATTAACGAATAAATCAATAAAGGTGTATGAGGCTAGGGCAAATGGAGATTGGCTAGAAGTGGGTGAGTTGGGTTACTAGAGGAATAGAGAATGGAGTCAGATGCAGTAAAAAATGATAGGCCGGCCGAGATTGACCGACCGCAACTCAGAGGTGATCCGATTACTGCAAGGCGTTATATTAGTCGAGATTATTTTCAGCAAGAGTTGGATAACATGTGGCGTAAAACCTGGCATATTGCGGGTCTCGCCTACCAAGCGCCAGAATCGGGTGATTATCTTGTGGCAGAAGTAGGACCGGAGTCAGTCATCGTTGTTCGACGCGCTGATGGTTCATTTAGNGGCTATTTTAATGTTTGCCCACATCGGGGAGCTCGCGTTTCTGAAGGACCTTATGGTTATGCAGAACGCTTTACCTGTCCTTACCATGGCTGGCAATTTGATCTTGACGGTCGCGTGGTTAATGTTCCGGGCGCTGATGATTTTAGGCGTGGGAATCCTTGCGAGAAACTTGGGCTGCAATCAGTGGTTGTAGAGGTACTTTTCGGAATGGTTTGGTTTAATATGGACTCTGATTGTGAGTCTCTGGCCCAATACCTTGGGGAAAATATAACGAATGAAATAGGAGCTTATCGTATTGAAGAAATGGTTCGTGTGCTTGATATGACAGCCTCCACCGATTGCAATTGGAAAGTATTNTCCGACAACTTCAACGAGGCTTACCATGTTCAGATNGTGCATCCGGANTTGATGCCTTACATCGAGACCCAAGGAGATTTTTCCCAAATTGATTTGCTACCAAATGGACACAACCGCGGATGGTTTGCTTCATATCAGCCCTCGACCCTGCATGAGGGGCCGATACAAGAACCCCTGCCAAGCCTCCTTGGTGAGTGGGATATTCCAGTTCCAGANGAGCCGACCCAAGAAAAACTGCGACAACTCAGGATGGACGTACAAAAGAAGAAGCGTGAGCAAGGCTCAGCCCGCGGCTTCAATCATTATGCCCATCTCGAAGATTATCAGTTAACCGACTACATCATATACAATATTTTTCCTAATTCTGTCATCACAGTGGGCCCGGATGGAGTGCAATTGCTGCGTCCCCGNCCTCATCCNTCTGATCCNGCGAGGTGTCTATTTGATCATTGGTGGNTGGTACCCAGAATAGANGGCCGGACTCACACNNCTTCGCCNGCCGGTGGTCCCCCNCTCCCNGTNGANGATGCTGAACATGANGCTTTTGTATACGGAGANAAATCNCTTGGAATAACTGCGGATCAGGATCTCAGTATNGGGGCTATACAGCAACANGGCTTGGGCTCGGCCGGGTTCANAGANTTCTACCTCAGTGAAACAGAGATACGATTGCAAAANTTTCATGAGAGGCTCAATGATTATCTTAATNGCACAGTATGATTTTCTCATAAGAACTGCCGCTTTTGATGTTGAAANCGCTTTTAGAGGAGTAGATTTGTGGAACGAGTAATAACTTTTATTTTTGCCATCACTGCTACAACTATGCAGTTTGTTTTAAAGCGTCTAGCAATATTTAAAGTGTTGAGCGCATTTTTTGGAGTGATGATGTTGGCGGCCCTCGCTCACAGCAGCGAGATCGGAAGTCATCCCAGAGCGGACAAAAATGGTGGGCCAATCGCAGANAGACTAGCAATCCGTGAGCTTATAGAATCTTACAACGCTGCAGTGATAGAAAATGACGCAGAGGCTTGGGGAGTTAACTGGAGTGAAGATGGGCTTTGGAATTTAGGAGAAGGTCAGGANATAGTGGGGCGGGAAGCTATAGTAAAGCATTGGCAAGAGGCAATGGAGGTCTTTAGTTTCGTAGGGATGTTTGCGCAGCCGAAATTCATTTATATCGACAGAGACGCGGCATATGCGCATTGGCATACTAATGAGCTAGCAAAAAAGAGTAATGGTGAAATGATGAGGTTTATTGGGCTTTACAAGGACGTTTACCGTCGAGAAGCAAATGGGTGGAAGATTCTCGAGCGCCGTTATGAGATTCTATTATTCGAAAAACCGGTTTATAAATCTAATGATACGAAAGAATGGAGATAGCTCATGACAGGCTATGATTTTGAGAACTCGGCATTCTCGGAGACTGGGCAATGAAGGTTGCGGCTGATCAGGTGATGAACGGAAGAGATCCCACCATTTTGCGAGGTGATCCAATTACGGGCGATAGATATATCTGTTCCGATTTCGCGACGAAAGAGTGGGAACATCTCTGGAAAAAGATCTGGCATGTGGCAGGTCGGGAGAATGAGCTTCAGCAGACTGGTGATTTTATAGTCCACAATTTCATGAAAGAGTCGGTGATGGTTGTCAAGCAAGAAGACGGCAGTTTGAAAGCTTTCTACAATGTTTGTGGACATCGTGGCTTGCGTCTAGTGAGCGAGAGCTCTAGTGTGATTGATGGATTTCATTGTCCTTATCATGGTTGGCTGTGGGGTATTGACGGTGCTTTAAAAAATGTGCAAGACCCTGAAGATTTTCCGGAAAACCCCTGCGGAAAACTGAAACTCGGTCAACTGCGATGTAAAACCTGGGGCGGATTTGTTTGGTACACAATGGATGATGACGCGCCTGATTTGTTTGACTATTTATCTCCCATACCGGAGCTTTATAAAAATTATCCGTTAGAGACGCTCGTCCGGGTCTTCTGGATGCGCATTGACCTGCCAACAAATTGGAAGTTCGCTACCGATAATTTCAGTGAGTCTTACCATACGCGCACCACGCATCCGCAGGTTCCGCCTTGGATTGATCAGGATTATTGGACCTCAAGACACGAAATATGGTCATCTGGACATGGCCGCACAGTTCAACCGATGAGACCCTCATTATCCGACCGATTACCAGCGGGACAGATCCATCCATTTGATCAGATTTTAGAATACTGGGCCATAGATTCCAGTCAATATGATGATTTCGAGACCAAGGTTATGCAGGGGTGGTTGGACCTTAAAGCAAAAAAGAGAGCTACCTGGCGGGCCCGCGGTTATGAGCATTATAGTGAAATGAATGATGAACAGCTTACAGATAGTTTACACACAGTAATTTTTCCTAATATCACTATATCGTTTCTGCCGGATAATATTATTTTTTTTCGAACTGAGCCGCACCCAGATGATCCGGAAAAGTGTTTCTTCGACTTGTGGTGTATGGCTTTCCCTGTGGATGGCCTAGATGTTGTTGAATCAATTATGGCCGGTCAAAGGCCAATGGAAGAAGCCTCGTTCATCCATCGGGATTTTGACGATGGACGAGGTGTGCCAGAGATCGAAGACTCAATTGTTTACCAGGATATGATGCTCGCAAGGGCTTTGCAACAGGGCATGCATTCGGCTGGTTACAAAGATTCTAATCTTGCAGGACAGGAGACTAGGGTGCGATTTTTCCATGAGGTGCTCAATGATTACCTCAAAGCTGGCGTCAAATCATAAAAGCGCTTTTATCAAGTTCTTTCGACTAAATGCCACAGAGGTTTGCAAGTGCGTCAGATGGCGTTCTTGAGGTCACTCAACTATCTCGGGGGGGTACGAGATATTGTAGTTATGATGGCAACTGGTGTCACATTGCGATCCTTAAATAAAACGATTGACTCAATTTTTAAGATAGTTTACCTTGGTTTTCACGAGGTCAAGTGTTCTCATCACAGAAAAAAAATAATAGAGTTCCGAGTTTAATTGACTCCTTTTTGACTGTCCTGTGCCGACCCTCTGTATGGCGACCAGATCGCCCATTCGTGCTGATCGAAAGTTTTTGAAGAGGAGCTGAAATCATGAAATTATTAAAAACAAGCAGGCTTGTAATGGGTTTGTGTGCTGTTAGTCTCTTGGCCTCGTGTGCTGAGGATTTTAAAACTCCGTTGGACCCGAAAGTTAATCTGCCAAGTGTCGATGCCGATTGCTCATTGAATGATCTCCCTCCAGCAGACGAATTGCACATTACTGGACTGATTCATTTCAATATTAATGTAAGAGATTATCCACGTTCGAGAGATTTTTATCGCGCTGCCGGTTTTACGGATCAGATCGGTCCATTTCCAGAAACTAATACCATAGAGGTGTCGAATGGCGTGGGTATCGATAAACTTTACCGAATGCATGCTGAACTGATCCATCTTGGCAATCTTCCCGATGGACCGATGGATCTGACTGTTCCAACGGGGAGATTGATTGATCTTATCGATTGGAAAGATCCAGAGCGCTTGGAGCCGCCCTACTCAGCTATTAATCATCTGGGTATAACATACTTCTCTTTAAAGACCGAAGACATTGATGATCATATCAACCGATTAGTCCAAGCGGGAGCAACCATGGTTGCCGGGCCCGTTAATGAGACTTCGGGGGATCGCGTGGCAATGGTCCGAGATCCCGATGGAACATTCATGAAATTGAGGCAGCCTTTAGATTCAATGGTTCAGGGAACTGAGGATAAGATTGATTATCTTAACATCAATGTCCGTAACTTTGAGTGTTCGCGACCTTTTTATGAGATGNTCGGTCTAGAGATTTTAGATCATTCACAATCGAAAGATGGCGGGGAATTGACAGAAGTCATGGGCATAGGAATCGACACAGAAAAGCTAGGACGAATGATGCAGCATAGGGTCGATGGCTTCAGGGTTAAGTTGAATCAATGGGTCAAACCATCTGCTATTGGAGAACCATACCCCCCNCCATTGACCCACCTTGGAATTCACAGAATTAACTGGGCGAGCTCTGACCTTGAAAGTGATATAGAGACCCTCAAACGTCATGGGGTGAAGTTTGTATCGCCTATAGCTCCTTGCTGTGAGGGAGATGCGTCAACTTTTGGATTTATTATTTTTGAGGATCCAGACGGAATTTATAACCAAATGTTGGGAGTAATAACTCCGCCAAACCAATCAAAAGGTAACGTGAATTAGGCCAAATCATTGACGTTTGATGGAATTTAAAAGGGCAATACATTATGGCAGTGACAAAAGAGACTAAGCTTTGGATGTATAAAACTATGGTTCTAAGNCGTCGGTTCGAAGAGGTGATCGAGAAAATCTATCTCGAAGGGAAGACCCCGGCTTTTAATATGGCCAATGGCCCGATACCGGGAGAAATGCATTTGTCTAATGGACAGGAACCTGTGGCTGTTGGGGTTTGTGCGCATCTAAATTCGGAGGATGTGGTTACCGCTACGCATAGACCACATCACCAAGCGATAGCAAAGGGTGTTGATCTGAAGCGGATGGCGGCGGAGATTTTNGGCAAATCAACTGGNTTGAGCGGAGGACGCGGTGGTCACATGCATCTTTTTGATGCAGATGTTAACTTTGGATGTTCAGGAATCATTGCTCAAGGNATGGGNCCGGCTTGCGGTGNCGCATTATCTCGNAAGATGCAAAACAAGCCCGGAGTGGGCGTTTCTTTCATAGGTGAAGGTGCGGTGAATCAGGGTAATTTTCACGAAAGCTTGAATCTAGCATCTCTCTGGTGCCTGCCGGTTATCTTCGTGGTAGAGGATAATGCATGGGGCATCTCTGTAGCTAAAGAGGATTCAACAGCGGTTGCAAGAAATGATGTACGTGCTGCTGCATATGATATGCCGGGGCATTTCGTTGAGAACAACGATCCGCTGGCGATCTATGAGGTGGCTGGAGAGGCAATAGACCGAGCTCGCGAGGGAAAGGGACCGTCTTTGATAGAAATAGAAACCTATCGATTGGCAGGACATTTTATGGGTGATGCGGAGGCCTACCGCCCTGAAGGAGAGAAAGCCGCTTTGGAAGCAATGGATCCTCTTCCAGCTTTTAGACGGGTGTTGGAATCTGATGGAGTTAAGGGTGAAATACTGGACAACCTGGAAGAATCTGCGGCGACGGAGGTCGCTGATGCGATTGAATTTGCGCGATCTAGTGATTTTGCAGCGCCTGAAGAAGCATTGAAACACGTGTTCGCCTGAGGAGATAAAAATGAATGACAATCAATCGAGACG
>NZXB01000031.1 GCA_002701765.1 Porticoccaceae bacterium | reverse complement strand
CCCGGAAGCGCAATCCCTAGCTCCGGTGAAATAACATGCACAATTCCCTGGAACTGACTATCGAGATCAAATAACTCAATATCAGCCCGTCTGGCTGAGTTTCTCGTCGCAGTAATGAAATTTTTACCGCTTGGCATTTGAGTAGAATCGCTTCGTCCGGGCTTGGTGTCTACAATATGATCCATGGTGCAAAACACATGCTTTGGGTTTGCGACTGACCGACCCTTTTCCTCCAAACCTTTTAAAGCGATGCTGCCCGTGCGTTCATGCAGAAATACGCGATCAATTCGAATTAAACTTTCACCATTATCAAACCGGGCTACTTCGTGAATTTTCCAGAGCTTTTCGAACAAGGTTCTAGACATGGTATGAAATATTTATCCTAACTGACCCTAATTTCAGGCAACGCATTAATCAAACATGCGCCGCAATTGATCTATAGATATGCTATTATAGCATTTTGCTTCAATGTACAGTGTAATACCCCAGTCTCGTTAAGCTATAGAAGAGGATTAAGTATCGAGGGTACCAAAAATAACGAACAAGTTTTTGCCTTTTTGAGCTTTTTGATATTTCAAATAAAAAGAAAAATTTAAACATGTCGAGAATGACAGTAAACTACCCAATCTAGCCAGGTCAATTGCAGGCGGAGCGAACTAACGAATGGAAACTAATTACAAAGCGATTGATGCAGTTGCTAACATTTGGACCAGAGAAGCTCTCTCTCATCGCCCCGGCTGGACTGACGATTTTTTTGTTGGAAAGGTCAAAGGGAAGCACGATAGCGCTGGAATCAGTCTAGAAGAGATGATTGCAGCAATGGATGAGGCGAATATACAGTGCGCTTTTCTAGTCGCTGCCAAAGCAGGCCGAAAAGGCTTGCCAGGGTGTTATCACATGCCAGCCAAAGTCGTTGCTGATGCTGTGCAAAAGTATCCAGATCGTTTCCTTGGCCTCATNGGAATTGACCCTTTTATGGGCATGGAAGGNGTAAGAGCGCTTGAAGATGCCGTAGTTAATATGGGTTTTATCGGCGCTCACTTATATCCCCATTGGTATGACCTCGAGCCGAATCAGGCCCGTTACTATCCTTTTTATGCTAAGTGTATAGAGCTTGATGTGCCTATCCAAATGCAAGTTGGTCAGTCTCTGATCTACTCCAGTGAACATCGTTGCCGGTCAGTAGGGCGTCCCATCTATCTTGACGACATTGCCTGCGATCTCCCGGAGCTTAAACTGATTGGCTCCCACGTAGGTATACCCTGGCAAGATGAAATGATCGCAATGGCCTGGAAGCATGACAATGTATTCATATGTACCGACGCACATAGCCCAAAGTATTGGCCGGAAAGCGTGGTTAGGTATATAAATTCTTATGGCCAAGACAAGGTGATTTTTGGAACAGATTTTCCTGTNCTGAGATTTAAGAGAACGCTGGATGAGATTGATGATTTTCAGCTTAAGCCGCACGTAAGAAAAAAATTTGTNCGGGACAATGTGCTTAAGCTTTATAGACTTGAGGATCGCATTCAATGACCGGCGCTCTGGATGGCGTGCGCGTAGTAGAAATGACAAGCGTTGTTTTGGGCCCTTATGCCTGCCAAATGCTGGGAGACCTTGGTGCTGACATTATAAAAATCGAGCCTTTGGATGGAGACACCAATCGTAATTTAGGGCCCTATCGAAATAGTAAAGACATGAGCGCACTTTACCTATCCTGCAACCGCAACAAAAGATCAGTCTCAATCAATTTAAAATCGGAAAGCGGTAAAAAAGCTGCAATGAAGATAATCAAAACCGCAGACGTTGTCGTGCATAATTTCCGGCCTCAGGCCATGCGTCGCTTGGGTATAGACTATGAAGACGTAAAAGCAATTAATCCCGAGATTATCTACTGTGGCACATATGGTTATAGTAAAAAAGGACCTTACGGTAGTAAAGGTGCACTGGACGATTCCATTCAGGCAGCTAGCGGTATTGCCGTATTGCAGAGCATGACAGAAGGTGATCCGAGATATTTGCCAACGATTATTTGTGATAAAACCACCGGTCTAATGGTAGTGCAGGCGGTCTTAGCAGCTTTATTCCATAAGCAACGAACGGGCGAGGGGCAGCAAATAGAAGTTCCTATGTTCGAGACGATGGTGTCATTCACGATGGTTGAGCATCTTTGGGGGCAAGCCTTTAGGCCTCCTATTGGAAAAGCAGGCTATACTCGCCTGATGGCAAAGCATCGGCGCCCGTATAAAACTCAAGATGGCCAATATTTGGCAGTCCTCCCTTACTGGGATAATCACTGGAAAACTTTCTGTGAAATCTCTGGACGTAACGAACTAATTAAAGACGATCGTTTTATCGATATGGCGAGTCGGTTAAAAAATATCGATGAGTCCTACCGGCTTACCTCCGAAATAATCTCGTCTCGCTCCCGTGATCAATGGCTTGATCTGTTGGGCGACACCAAAATTCCTATGATGGTGGTAAACTCCCTCGATGATCTGATTGAAGACCCCCAGCTAGTCGCATCGGAATTTTGGCAGGAATTCGATCATCCAACGGAAGGCAAAATACGACTGGCAAGTTCACCTATCAATTTTGACAAAACTCCGACATCGATTCGTCATCTGGCTCCACGATTAGGCGAGCATACTGTCGAAGTACTCTCGGAGGCCGGTTTTGATAAGGAATCTATTGACGANCTGCTAAAGAATGGTGAAATACGATCTGTTAACTCGTCCAAAGGAAACTAGAAATGACATTTAAGAATCTATTTATAGAGCATGATGTAACGCCAGAAGTTAAGGCGTGGCTTGAAGAAGAAATAGCCGAACAAGAGGCGCGATATTTAGCAGTCGAAGGCGCAATGGCTGACCTCGCACCGATGCGCGAGAAGTGGTATCAAGAATTCTTTGATCGACTCACAAAACATGGCTTCAACCAAGATGGCGACGATAAAATAATCATAAAGCCAAGTGACTTACCAGTAAAGCCCAAGGATCGGGAAGACAAAGTAGTTTGGAAGTATGGAATCGACGGTGAATGACTTCCACGACAACAAATTCCAAAAAGTATCTAATTAATCAGGAGCAAAGCTATGGCACGGCCACATATTGAACCGTTCTGCGATCGAGACGTTCACTTTAAGAATATGAAACTTCCCGGATTTTCCTCAGGAATGAGCTACAAGATGCTAAGTCTCGATAACGACACCGGAGCGTGCAGTATGACCGTGCAACTCGCCGGCGGCTATGAACAACCCCCAGGATTCTCTTGGTCGGAAATGGAGATGATTGTGATAGAGGGAGAATTGAAAGTCGGCGAGAAAGTGTGCCGAAAGGGTCACTATTTTTATATCCCAGCCGGATATGCAATGCCCATGATGACTACCGAACAAGGCTGTCTGGTACTAATGATGTACAACACCGGAGAACCCAGTCTAGAGCCCTCAACACAGCACCATGCTCTCGCGCAGGTTGACCTGTTTCACAACATAGACTCATANATGGACCTGCCTTGGGCAATGGGCAACGTTACCAAACCTTCGGTGGCCACCGGTTGCTTAATCAAACTACTGAACTACAATCCGATATCGCATGCTATGACATTTTTGTACTGCATGACCCCAGCATTTAAGCAGGATAATATTTCTTATCATGATTGCGCAGAGGAATCCTACCACCTTTGGGGTACCTCTTGGATGATGCAGTTTGGTGAAGTTCCAACCGGCGGTTATTTCTGGCGGCCAGCGTATATAAACCATGGCGCTTTTGCTTCNGAGTATGGGTGTATAGCCCTTGGAAGGGTTGATTCTAAGTTGTTCAACTACTTTCATTACAACCCTTGGTCAACCCCAATTGAAAATCAGAACCGAGCGGGTGCAAGGCTATACCAAAGGGACCCACTCCTCTACAAATGGGCGGTTAGTTATGACCACAATCACCCCCATGGTCCAGAGGATTTTGAGCAAACCATGCAGCGTCGGGGAGATTCTGGGCACGAACATGACAATGAACACNATTCAGATGGGACGAGACATGACCATTGGCATGGCCACAATCACCATCATCCCAAAAGTCCTCATCATCATGACTAAAAGANGGATATAGAAAAACGTTAAACATCTGANGCCTGCATTATGATATAGATGTTGCTAAGGCNTTTTACCGCTTCGTTTCGANCTCCATTAAAGGATCGAATTCCATCAGCTCTATATTTTCATTACTGGAGCCTCTTAAGAGGACGGCACTTTTCCCAGCAAATGGGCCATTGGGAATTATGTACCTTTCGGACGAATCTGTGAGTTCAAAAAAATCACGAAGGGCAAAAGTCATAACGGTTATCCCTTCTCTTTCCAGACGTGTGGCGCCAGGGATTGATTCCAAACCGGTGACCTGATCGATCTCAATGAGGTTCTCTCCAGAGAGTTGGATGGTAGCGACTGGATGGCGCTGATGAGCTGGAAATTCAAGATACCGATTTAGAACCGTTATTTTGGTTTCAAACGGCATTCCATTAGTTTGAGGAAATGAAGTATAGACATTCAATGCATTCTCCCGATTTTCTGCGACCAGCACTGGAATGAAAAGACGGTCGACACGACATCTGGCGAAAGGCAATTCAAATCCAGGCACATGTGCTTTAATCTGAGTCAAATACAATATTTCTTTCGCAGGTCCAACTACTTGCATTGCTCTTATATCAGGACTGACGTCCAAATCAGCTGGGGGGCCGATAATTTTAAATGGCGAATCCCGCAGGTCTCGATAAATAGCATCGACATCTTCAACACAAATCTCAAGTGATAACCAACCATAGCTCGAGAAAGGCTCAAAAGACTTTGCCGATGGATCCTCTATAATTCTCAGCCACGGCTCTCCTAGGTCATTTTCAAGCCATGCTACTCGACTTCCTGTCAGGTGAGAGGCACTCCATTTTTCTGACTCGATTGATGAAAGTCGTGTCTCCAAATGAATCTTTTGTGCGAGGTAGTTACACCAAGCAGACAAACAGCCTTCATAATCGCTCGTGTTGAGCGTCGAGGTTAAAACTGGGCCAAGCGCAGAGGCCATTTAGCATTTCTCCAAAAAACGTTAATGTCTCATGTCAAACTTACCTGACCGGGGTCGCAAAAAAAGAGTCAGGCTCGATGTGAAATGTTTAAAAAACATGGATAAAAGTGTTCTAACAATCTCGATTTCGAGAGTCCTTAATACAAAGCCAACCAAGATTCATTAGCTTACTAACTACTCCAACTTGAGGTCCATGGAGTACTGAAAGCGCTTAGGGTTATATAAGATTTCGAGATAATCAATCAAATGTTCTTCACTATCTATCATGTTATATGACCGCCTGACTAGACTCAGCAATGCTCTACCCTCCTGCATGTCAAGGGCTTGAGCCGTTTCATGATTTGCTTCAGTAGCGCTTAGTGTCTGCGTGACGTGCGTGACCTCTAATCCATTTTGACGAAAGTAACTTAAGCGAGGTGTGTTTACAAAGATATTGGGATCATCAGGAATATCAACCCCGTGTGTCCAGCTGACATAACGACCAAACTTGTGTCCCTCTCTTTCTCTGACGCGAACCAAGTGCAGTACTGTTTCTCCAACTGNCAGACCGAATTCATCTCTAATAACTTGNGGAGGTTGAATCAGATCGCACAGATGAATTATCGCTCGGGAGTTTCTGGCCATTGTCTCAATTTCCTCTAGCATACCCGTAAGGGGCGCCTGAACTGGTTTTGGCTCATACTCATAGACGACATGCGTACCTTTTCCTCGCCGGCGCTCCACTAAGTTTGCGTTGCCCAGTTCGTCCATCGCCCGTTTGGCTGTGATTCGAGAAACTGAGAATATTTGCGCTAACTGCTCCTCTGTCGGCATCTGTTGGGAGAAAAGAAGCGTACCGTCAAGAATCAATCCCTTCAAAAGGACAAAAAGCTGATGATAAAGCGGTGTAGGCGAGGCCAAATCGAGCCTCTTGCGTATATTTTTTGTGAATAAGGTGTCCTTTGCAATCAGGGTGGTNGGATCCATGCTCTTCGACAAACCTTAAATAAAAAATTAAAATGGCGCTGACAGTGTTTTTGATTNNGGGTTGCAGCATTTATCANAAAGCAGCTGNGCCCTCCNCTAACATCGCCAAGCATATAGCATATAGTCCCTCCAAAAAAGGATCTTTTGATNCACNACNNGNGATTCAANCGCTTGAGCGATAGGCTCGGCAATGTCATAATGATATATGAATATCTCATATTGGGCATCTATAACACACTTATAGTNATTTTTTGCGCGGGGGCAAATACTTTTGGGCATCACTGAACTAGCTATCCTCAANTGGCTTCATATCATCTCTATGGTCTACTGGCTNGGTGGCGAGTGGGGNATCTTTCATANATCAAGTCATGTCGTAAATCGNAATCTAAGCATGGANGAGCGGATGCGTCATATGAACACCGCATACTTGATCGATCTTCCAGCCAGAACAGGAATAATATTACTAATGCCCATAGGCCTGCACATGGGCCATCATTGGGGAGTTCAGCCATTCGGAGGGCATTACCTNACGGCAATGTGGCTATTCGTGCTCGCTTGGCTNGGCATATGCTGGGCTGCATTCTACTACCGTGAGACTGACCGAGGCATCTTTCTAACAATGTTAGACGAAAAGGTACGTTATTTACTAATTCCGCTTATGCTCGGAAGTTCGATTTCGTCCCTTCTAGGGTATGGNCCCTTCGAGGCCGGAGAGATGCAAAAATGGTTCTCCATAAAACTTGGTATTTTCGCNNTGCTTCTCGTGATCGGTCTTATATTGCGCTTTATTATGCGAGAGTGGACAACTCTATTCCGCATTCTGGCTGAGGGCCCAAATACCGAGGCGGAGAATAGGCTAGAGAAATCTTTAAGNTTNGGNCGGACCCTTGCCTACTTTTATTGGATAGGCATAGCCACCGTNGCTTTCTTTGGAGTCACCAAATTCATGTGATTAGGAGTGAGATTCCTTGAAGTAAGAAAGAATTTCATTGGCTGGCGCNCTCCAAACAGCAGGCTGNGAGGTTACATACTCCAAAACTTCCTCCAACTTACCTATGCGGTGAGGTTGGCCCAGCATCCAAGGGTGAATATTTAGAGCCAGTATTCTTCCTCCCTGATCCTCAGATTCAGCNAGCAAAAAGTCACACGCATCACAAATCTGGTCTACATAAGAGTCTTCACTATGGTGGTTATTCATTAGGATAAACTTATCTTCCAGCTCTTGAGAAAGCGGCATTGCGACAATGTCGCCATGCGCAGTTGAGAAAAGGTAAGGCATATCGTCGTTTACCCAATCGCAGAAATATTTCACTTCATTCTCTACCAAAAGCTCTGGAGTGTTCTCACTTTCACTTCTGTCCGGGCTGATCCAACCATTAACGTCCTGGCCGCTCAGTTCTCTCAGGATGCCAAGTGATTGTTTNATCAGATCACGTTCTTCATTGATGTCTTGACCTCCATAATGAAGCGCATCCATATGGCACCCATGACAAATAATTTCATCCCCCCTTTCTTTNAGGACATCCAGCAGATAGGGGTAACGCTGAACTAATCGAGAATTAATTGCAAAACTTGGTCTAATAGAATACTTATCGAAAGCTTTTAGGAATCGATAAATACCAACTCTGTTTCCGTACTCTCTCAAGGTAAAGTGTCGCAAATCAGGATAAGGCATGCTCAATCCACCAGATGGCAAAAATGGCTTACCTTTCTGATTTACAGGAAAAAATTGCAAACACACGTTTACCCATAACGCCAACTTCTTCCCTGAGGGCCAAGNTACCTTGGGTCGGTCGATTAACATGGACCACTCATAACGACCATGATCCATTCCGTAACCACGGCGCGGGTACTCGAGAAATTTCTTGTTTAGACTCAAATTATTTCTCTCGCTTTTGAGTCTATATCGACAATAGAAGACTCGTAGTAGTTTTCAATGAAGTATTCTGCTATCTCTTTTCCGGTCGCCAACCAAACCTCTGAATGGCCGGTTATATACTCTAACGCCTCTTCAAANGCACGCAGCCNATGCGGGCAACTAACCTGATAATTATGCGTTGGAATGCACATGACAGTTCCACTCTCTGTACCCTCTTGGTAAAGACGATCAAAATTTGCTTGAATTATTTTTCCGTACTGACGCGGTTCGATCTTATTCACTACGTAAGCGATTGTGTCGTTCATTTCAAGGGAGTAAGGGACTGAAACAAATTTCTTCCCGTTGCGAATGTGCACAGGAGTTGGTTGNTCATCATGAAACAGGTCACAGGTATATANCCCTCCCTCCTCAGAAAATAAGTCCAAGGTATGCTCTGAGTGTGACAAGGCTGGTGCGAGATAACCCGCAGGAAATTTTCCCGTATGCTTCTCAATAGTNTTGCACGCATCCCTAATCATCTCCCGCTCTTGCTCCTCAGACAATCCGTAAGTGTAGCGAGTGTTATAAACGCCATGGCTAAAGAACTCCCAATCTCTCTCACCACACATCTGAATAATTTCGGGGTGGTGGTCGCAAATAGCTGCCGATAACGAAATAGATCCCCGAATCTTATATTTGTCCAATAACTTCATCTGGCGCATGTGCCCAACACGATTGCCATAGTCGCGAATGCTATAACCAGAGACGGCGGGTACGGGCCTAGGCCAAGGTTTTCGAAACGGGTTATTCGGCGGATCAATCTCGTA
>NZXB01000030.1 GCA_002701765.1 Porticoccaceae bacterium | reverse complement strand
TGTGCAGTAGCGGCATGTTTTCATGGTGCTCGTCTACCAAGTAAAAAGACCAAAACATATTCCTGAAGACCCATTTATTGCCAATGACATTTTGATCGAAATATAAGGACTCTTATGTGTTGCAAGTTAATTAAAAAGTTGACAAATCGGGTGTGCTTCTGGACAATACCTCGCCTTTTGGAGGGGTTCCCGAGCGGTCAAAGGGATCAGACTGTAAATCTGACGCGAAAGCTTCGGTGGTTCGAATCCACCTCCCTCCACCAGCAAGTTGGGCTTAAGTGGATTTCTGCGGCGAACTGATGCTAGCGTTGCAGCCAAAAAGTGTGCTGGGATTGGTGATAATTTTGGTCTGTTCGCTTTAGGAGTTCTGGTTAGGCGGGCATAGTTTAATGGTAGAACCTCAGCCTTCCAAGCTGATGATGCGGGTTCGATTCCCGCTGCCCGCTCCAAGTTAGAGGTAGGTGCTCATATAGCTCAGTTGGTAGAGCACTTCCTTGGTAAGGAAGAGGTCACCGGTTCAAATCCGGTTATGAGCTCCATGTTTTAGATGAGTGAGNTAGCTGAGCCGTTAAAAGAAGTGGTGGTANTGTGTCAGGATTTTATGTTTTTAATGAGTAATAAATAAACTCATTATGTTAGCAATTGCGTTTGCTTAGGAGACGTCGAAATGGCAAAAGAAAAATTTGAAAGAAACAAGCCGCATGTCAATGTTGGTACCATTGGTCATGTTGATCATGGTAAGACCACTTTGACGGCTGCTTTGACGAGGGTTTGTGCTGAGGAATATGGTGGAGAAGTTAAGGCTTTTGACCAGATTGATAATGCTCCTGAAGAAAGGGAGCGTGGGATAACAATTTCCACGGCGCATGTTGAGTACGATTCTCCGGATCGTCATTATGCCCATGTGGATTGTCCTGGACATGCTGATTATGTGAAAAATATGATTACCGGTGCGGCGCAGATGGACGGTGCAATTTTGGTATGCGGTGCCACTGATGGCCCTATGCCTCAAACGCGCGAGCACATACTTTTGGCGAGACAAGTTGGNGTTCCCTATGTGATAGTTTTTTTGAACAAGGCCGACTTNTTAGCTGATGATTGCGGTGGTGTGGGCTCGGAAGAATATGATGAAATGGTTGAATTAGTTGAGATGGAACTACGTGAATTACTTGACCTTTATGAGTTTCCAGGTGATGACACGCCTATTATTATTGGATCTGCGTTGATGGCATTAGAAGGCAAGGACGATGACGGATTAGGCACATCTTCGATAACTAAGTTGGTTGAAANGCTTGATAGTTATATACCAGAACCAGAGCGTGCGATTGATCAGCCATTTTTGATGCCAATAGAGGATGTTTTCTCTATTGCNGGCCGAGGCACTGTGGTTACGGGTCGTGTTGAGCGTGGGATTGTCAAGGTTGGAGAAGAGATTGAAGTAGTTGGGATCAATGAGACTAGCAAGACTACATGCACGGGTGTGGAGATGTTTCGTAAGCTCTTAGATGAGGGNCGGGCNGGAGAGAATGTTGGAGTGTTATTGCGCGGGACGAAACGTGATGAAGTAGAACGTGGCCAAGTTCTGGCGAAGCCCAATTCGATAACACCGCATACGTCCTTTGAAGCTGAGGTATATGTTTTGTCAAAGGATGAGGGCGGTCGTCATACGCCCTTCTTTAAAGGGTATCGTCCACAATTTTATTTTCGGACCACAGACGTNACTGGTGCAGTTGAATTGCCAGATGGCGTGGAAATGGTGATGCCTGGTGATAATATACAGATGTCTGTCACGTTGATTGCACCAATTGCGATGGAAGATGGATTAAGGTTTGCAATACGCGAAGGTGGGCGNACAGTGGGTGCTGGCGTTGTATCGAAAATTGTAGAGTAATTTCTGCGAGGAGATCTAAAGCAAAATTTGATCGATTATTGCGGGTTAACCATATTCAAATAGAAAGCTTAGATCAAACTAGCGTTAGGTCACAAATAACTTGACTCTTTTGAAGAGCGGAACTAGAATTCGGCCTCCGTTTTTGACGCATATATTTCAAAATCGGGGTCGCCTTGGCGAAGAGAATATTAAAAAATAAGGCTTGTAAAAGTGCAAAACCAAAGTATAAGAATTCGCTTGAAGGCATTCGACCATAAGTTGATAGACACTTCGACTCAAGAGATAGTTGAAACAGCTCGGAGAACAGGCGCCCAGATACGTGGACCGATTCCGTTGCCAACTAGACGGGAGAAATTTACAGTGCTCATATCGCCCCACGTGAACAAGGATGCCCGCGACCAGTATGAAATAAGAACGCACAAAAGGCTGCTTGATATTGTTAGTCCAACTGAAAAGACAGTGGATGCGTTAATGAAGTTAAATTTGGCCGCTGGCGTTGAAGTTCAGATCAGCCTTAGTTAATAAGCATCCTTGCTGTAGAGGGTGGGTTTTATATAATGTAACGTTCTGAAATGAGCGGCCATAGCGGGTGAAAGCCCCTTGCATTTGAGAGGTTTAAAATGAGCGTAGGTCTAGTAGGCCGCAAGTGCGGGATGACGAGAGTTTTCACTGAAGAAGGGCGGTCAGTCCCGGTAACAGTGGTTGAAGTTACGCCCAACCGCATTACCAAAATTAAGACTAACGATCGAGATGGATACGCAGGTATTCAAGTTACTGTGGGTTCCAAAAAAGCGTCTAGGCTTTCCAAACCTGAGGCAGGTCAATTTCAGAAGGCCGGAGTTGAAGTCGGGCGCGGATTTTGGGAGTTTAAGACTGATTCTTCGGAAGAACTTTTTGAGGTAGGTAAAGCTCTTACTCTGGATAGATTTCAGGAAGGCCAGTTAGTCGATGTTTCGGGTACTTCAAAAGGAAAAGGATTTCAAGGAGGCGTTAAGAGGTGGAATTTTCGCATGCAGGACGCGACTCATGGAAATTCGCTCTCGCATCGTGCTCCAGGCTCGATTGGTCAAAATCAAACTCCCGGGAAGGTTTTTAAAGGAAAAAAAATGGCAGGGCATATGGGATCTGCAAAAGTCACNACCCAGAACCTGCAGATAGTCAAAGTTGATCAAGCCAGGCAACTGATCCTGATAAAGGGGGCCGTTCCGGGGGCGCCGGGCGGCGACTTAGTTATAACTCCAGCAGTAAAAAGGTAAAAGGACTATTATGGAGCTTGCTGTACTTTCACCGAACGGCGATAAAGATACTATGGCTGTGTCTGAAGCTACGTTTGGAAAAGAGTTTAATCAAGAGCTAGTGCATCAAGCAGTAGTGGCCTTTTTAGCAGGTGCTCGACAAGGAACTCGAGCGCAAAAGAATCGGTCTGCAGTATCAGGAGGAGGTAGAAAACCGTTTCGGCAGAAAGGCACTGGTCGAGCTCGCGCCGGGACTATCCGTAGCCCGATATGGCGGTCTGGAGGGGTAACTTTTGCCGCCAAACCTCAAGACCATAGCAAGAANCTTAATAGAAAGATGTACCGGTCAGCGATGCGTTCAATTCTTTCAGAANTNGCGCGNCAAAACCGATTGGTTGTCGTAGAAGAGTTTTCCNTNGATGTTCCGAAGACGAAANTTTTGGTTGCNAAGTTGTCCGACTTGACNTTGCNNGAGGTGCTAATTTTAACCGAAGATATTGATGAAAATCTGCGATTGGCTGCCCGCAACCTATATCGAGTCGAAGCCTGTGATGTTAGAAGCTTGGATCCAGTTAAATTGATAAAATTCGAAAAAGTTCTAATTACTGTTTCAGCGGTTAAAAAATTGGAAGAGATGCTGATATGAAAGCTGAGCGTATCTACAAGGTAATTTTAGAGCCGCACGTCACCGAAAAAGCAGCCATGCCTACTGGTGATGAGAACCTCGTGGTATTTAAAGTAGCTAATGATGCTAAGAAACGAGAAATTAAAATAGCGGTAGAAAAATTGTTCAAGGTGGTTGTGGAAAACGTCAGAGTGGCTGTTGTTAAAGGTAAGACCAGACGTACAAGAAATGGCGTTGGAAGACGCAGCGATTGGAAAAAAGCATACGTCAGGTTGGCTGCTGGAAATGACATTGATTTTTCAGTAATGGAGTAAATTAAGGATGCCGGTTGTTAAAAGAAAACCAACGTCTCCAGGTCGCAGATTTGTAATTAGTGTTGTCAATCCTGAACTCCATAAGGGAAAGGGTTTCTCTCCTTTGTTGGCGCCAAAAAAACGGACGGGGGGGCGCAACTCCAGTGGGCGTATCACTACTAGGCACATTGGTGGTGGTCATAAGCAGCGATACAGGATCATTGACTTCAAGAGAAACAAAGATGATATTCCCGCCAAAGTTGAACGGTTAGAGTATGATCCAAATCGCAGTGCAAATATCGCGTTGTTATGTTACCTGGATGGGGAGCGGAGGTACATTATTGCTCCAAAAGGATTGTCTGCTGGGGACACTGTTGTTTCAGGAGTTAATTCGGCAATTAAGATCGGTAATACCTTGCCAATCAGCAAGATTCCGCTTGGGTCATTAATACATTGCATTGAGATGAAGCCAGGCAAAGGCGCTCAAATTGCGCGAAGCGCAGCTTCCTCAGCCCAGTTGGTGGCAAGAGAAGGGAGTTATGCGACATTGCGTTTGCGAAGTGGTGAGATGCGAAAACTGTTATCAGATTGTCGCGCCACTATAGGAGAAGTATCTAATAGTGAGCATAGTTTGCGTTCGTTGGGCAAGGCAGGAGCAGCGAGATGGCGAGGGATCAGACCAACAGTGCGTGGAGTGGCTATGAATCCTGTAGACCATCCTCACGGCGGTGGCGAGGGGCGAACCTCTGGTGGTCGTCATCCGGTATCGCCTTGGGGTATGCCCACAAAAGGATATAAAACGCGTAAAAATAAGCGGACAGATAAGTATATCGTTCGTCGCAGAAGGTAGCTGATCTGATGATGTTAGAAGGGGGGATTTTAAAGTGCCGCGATCATTGAAAAAAGGTCCATTTGTAGACCACCACTTAATGAAGAAGGTGGAGGTGGCAGCGGAAGCTCGAGATAGGCGGCCTATAAAAACATGGTCCAGACGGTCTATGATCCTGCCTGAGATGGTCGGTCTGACTATTGCCATNCACAATGGGCGCCAACATATTCCNGTATTGATTAGTGAAGAAATGGTGGGGCACAAGTTAGGAGAATTTTCACCAACACGAACTTACCGTGGCCACGCAGCAGATAAAAAGTCAACGCGTTAAATTTGCGCTACGTTTAAATTAGAGAGGCACACATGGTAGAAGTGGCGGCGATTCTGAAGGGTGCGAGAATATCGGCGCAAAAGGTGCGTCTCGTAGCCGACCAAATACGCGGAAGAGGAGTGGAGGAAGCTCTAGATATATTAGAGTTTAGTGGNCGGAAAGGTGCTNGATTGCTAAAAAAGGTGCTCGAATCGGCTATAGCAAACGCTGAGCACAATGCTGGATCTGATATAGATGAGCTTTCTATATCTTCCNTTTTCGTAGATGAAGGAAAAACGATGAAACGTATAAAGCCNAGGGCAAAAGGGAGAGCGGACAGGATCCTTAAGCGCAGTTGCCATATTACTATCAAAGTTGCAGAGAAATAGTTACGGGTCGGGAGATATTTAATGGGCCAAAAAGTTCATCCAACTGGAATTCGGTTAGGCATTGTAAAGAAGCATAGTTCCACTTGGTACGCAGGNAGTAAAGATTATTCGGAGAAGCTCTATCAGGATTTGACTGTTAGGCAGTTCATATGCAAGCGGTTAGAGCATGCCTCGGTTAGTCGTGTGGATATCGAGCGTCCATCAGATAGTGCTCGGATTACTATTCACACAGCCAGGCCAGGTATCGTNATNGGCAAAAAAGGNGAGGANGTAGAGAATCTTCGTAAAGAAATTGCTAAAAGAATGGANTGTTCGGTCCAAATAAATATAGAAGAAATTCGAAAGCCTGATTTGGACGCCTCATTGACTGCGCAAAACGTTGCTCAGCAGTTGGAGCGGNGAGTAATGTTTAGGCGAGCATGCAAGAGAGCACTCCAAAACGCTATGCGTGGTGGCGCATTGGGTATTAAGATTCAAGTTAGCGGCAGGCTTGGCGGCGCTGAGATTGCGCGAACGGAATGGTATAGAGAAGGACGAGTTCCATTGCATACTCTGAGAGCTGACATTGACTATGCGATTGCAAGAGCGAATACAACCTATGGTGTNATAGGCGTAAAGATCTGGATTTTCAAGGGTGAAATTTTAGGGGGCAATCAGCCGGAACAGCAGTCAAGTAATAAGAATGCTGGGAATTAGGTGATAAGGACTATTTATAATGCTGCAACCGAAGCGCACTAAATTTCGCAAAATGCATAAGGGCCGGAACCGAGGGTTATCGTCGAGGGGAAGTAGAGTTAATTTCGGTGAGTTCGGTTTAAAAGCTACTGGTCGTGGCCGGATAACGGCGCGCCAAATTGAAGCAGCACGTCGTGCTATTTCTAGACATATTAAGCGTGGTGGTAAAATTTGGATTCGTGTTTTCCCAGACAAACCAATCACAAAAAAACCTTTAGAGGTCAGAATGGGCAAAGGAAAAGGTAACGTCGAGTATTGGGTGACGTTAGTGCAACCTGGTCGAGTACTTTATGAAATGGAAGGTGTAAGTGAACAGCTTGCTAGGGAAGCTTTTGAATTGGCAGCCGCCAAACTCCCGGTTGCCACAACATTTGTTAAGCGATCGGTGATGTAATTATGAAAGTCGATGAATTGCGTCAAAAAACAAGTGATGAATTAGTGGAAGCCTTGAATACTGAGTTAAAAGAACAATTCAGGCTTCGAATGCAAAAAAGTTCAGGTGAGTTTAACCAAACGCACCTGCTAAAATTGTCTCGTCGTAACGTTGCCAAGATAAAAACGGTCATGACAGAGAAGACTGGAGCATAGAATGGCAGTTATAACAAAAAAAACCCGTAGTTTAGCTGGGAGAGTTGTAAGCGATAAGGCGAATAAAACCGCAACCGTTCTGGTAGAGCGTCGAGTAAAGCACCCGATGTATGGGAAGATAATGACAAGATCTTCAAAAATAAAAGTTCATGATGAAAACAATGAAGCAAAAACAGGTGATTTTGTTACTATTTCAGAGGGCAGACCTAAATCGAAAACTAAATCGTGGATACTCGTGAGTGTAGACGAAAAGGCTGCGGGTTAATATTTCTATGATCAACAAAATAGCTGGATAAGAGAATGATTCAGACAGAAAGTTACCTCGATGTAGCAGATAATAGTGGTGCTCGACGAGTTATGTGTATTAAGGTTTTGGGCGGCTCCCACCGACGTTATGCTAGGGTCGGTGACATTATCAAGGTAACTGTAAAAGAAGCTATCCCAAGGGGTAAAGTTAAAAAAGGACAAGTTATGAGTGCTGTTGTCGTTCGAACTAAAAAGGGTTTGCGGCGTCAGGATGGAAGTTTAATAAAATTTGATGACAATGCGGCTGTCCTCTTAAACGCAAGCCTTGCGCCTATTGGCACTCGTATTTTTGGACCTGTGACTCGTGAGCTCAGGAACGAGCGTTTTATGAGGATAATTTCTCTTGCACCCGAAGTGTTATAGGAGCAGCTTTTAAAATGGCAATGTCTAAAATCAAACGTGATGATGAGGTCATAGTGCTTGCTGGGAAAGACAAAGGTAAGCGAGGCAAAGTTCTAAAGATTGTAGACGGGGGCAGGGTTATTGTCGGCGGAATTCAGATGGTAAAAAAGCATCAAAAGCCAAACCCACAATTAGGAGTGCAAGGCGGAATTATTGAGCGAGAAGCCCCTATTCATGTTTCGAATATTGCTATCTTTAACTCAGAAACGAATAAGGGCGATAAGGTTGGATTTAAAATGTCGGAAGACAAAAAAAAGATTCGTTTCTTCAAATCTACGGGTAAATCAATCGATAATTGATTTGGCAGGGCATTAGGATGATCCGATTAAAAGAACTTTACAGAAACGAATTAACAGAGAAGCTCAAGACTGAGCTGTCATTAGCAAATGTTATGGAGGTCCCGCGTGTTACTAAGATCACCCTGAATATGGGTGTTGGGGAAGCTATTGGTGATAAAAAAGCTCTTGAGAGTGCAGTCTCTGATCTTGCTTTGATTTCGGGGCAAAAGCCCGTGGTTACAAAGGCTCGAAAATCAATAGCTGGGTTTAAAGTCCGACAGGGGTGGCCTATTGGGGCAAAAGTTACTCTTCGTAGAAATCGTATGTATGACTTTTTGGAGCGTTTGATCGGTATAGCTATCCCCAGAATCAGAGATTTTCGAGGCATTAGCCCGAAGCAGTTTGATGGTAGAGGAAATTTCTCAATGGGGATTAGCGAGCAAATAATTTTNCCCGAAATAGATTACGAGAAAATCGACAAAATACGCGGTATGGATATNACAATTACNACAACGGCTAGAAATGATGCTGAGGGATTGGCGTTGTTGAAAGCTTTTAATTTTCCTTTGAAGGGTCGTTAAAATGGCAAAAATTTCCATGGTTCAGCGAGAAAAAAAGCGAGCCAGAATGGTACAGAAATATGCGGAAAAGCGCAGTGACCTCAAGGCNATAATTGGAGATNTAANGAACTCTGATGAAGAACGTTGGGAGGCGCAAATTAAGCTGCAAAAGCTTCCCAGNGATTCCAGCCCGACGCGTCAGCAAAATCGCTGTCGAATCACCGGCAGGCCCCATGGNGTATATCGCAAATTTGGTTTNTGTCGNAATATTCTTCGTGAAGCAGCAATGCGNGGCGAAGTTCCTGGNTTGGTAAAATCCAGTTGGTAGNAATAGGAGTTTCTTTATGAGTTTGCAAGATCCAGTCGCTGACATGTTGACTAGAATCCGAAATGCGCATCACAGGAATAAGATGGAGGTAGGTATGCCATCCTCTGGAATCAAAGTATCAATTGCCAAAGTATTAAAAGATGAGGGATACATCGTTGATTTTAGGGTGAGTGATGAAGCGAAGCCGTCCTTGATACTCAATCTGAAGTATTTTGAGGGTAAACCAGTAATAGCCGAAATAGATCGCTTTAGTAAGCCCAGCTTGCGTCAGTATTGTGGTAAAAATGATTTGCCGAAAGTGCGNGGTGGTTTGGGTGTNGCCATTGTATCAACTAGTAANGGCGTCATGACNGACCGATCAGCCAGAGCAGCTGGGATTGGTGGTGAAATCTTATGCACTGTGTTTTGATGGATTTAAAATATGTCTAGAGTGGCAAAAAAACCTATTCCGGTTCCAAATAGTGTCAGGATTGCGATGACTGATTCTGAAATTTCGGTTAAAGGGTCCAAGGGTGAGCTTTCAATGTCAATTAACGCAGATGTTGAAATTGTCAATGATGGCGACAAGCTGATGTTTTCTCCTAGATTCGACACCGCATTTTCCAGGGCAATGTCAGGCACTACGCGGGCACTGGTCAACAACATGGTTACTGGTGTTAGTGATGGCTTCGAAAAAAAGATTGAGTTGTTCGGGGTGGGTTTTAGAGCGCAAGTGCAGGGTAAGAGCATAAACTTGACGCTAGGCTTTTCCCATCCTGTAGTGTATGACCTGCCAGAAGGCGTGACTGCTGAAACACCTAGTCAGACGGAGTTATTACTCAAGTCCTCGGACAAGCAAAAATTAGGACAAGCAGCAGCTGAGATTCGTGCGTTTAGGCCTCCTGAGCCTTATAAAGGGAAAGGAGTGAGAATTGAGAATGAGTATATAAGGCGCAAAGAAGCTAAGAAAAAGTAATAGGATTTAAGATGAGCGTTAAAAAGGCATCACGTCAACGTCGAGCAAAGCGGACAAGGATGAAAATTAGGCAGCAAAACTCGCTGAGGCTCTGCGTGAATAGAACTCCACGGCATATGTATGCTCAAGTTATTGGCCCAGATGGAGACCGGACTTTAGCTAGTGCGTCTACCTTGGAGGCAGATCTTAGGGCAGGCAACACGGGTAATATTGATTCGGCTGCTCTAGTGGGAAAATTGGTTGCTGAGCGGGCAGTTGCTGCTGGTATCACACTAGTTGCCTTTGATCGCAGTGGATTTAAATACCACGGTCGAGTGAAAGCGCTTGCGGATGCTGCTCGAGAGGCCGGTCTTAAGTTTTAATATAGGATAGAGAAGTTATGGCTTTGATAGATCAAGATGCTGCCGAGGGAATGATAGAAAAATTGGTTCAGGTCAACAGAGTGGCAAAGACAGTCAAAGGGGGAAGAATCTTTGGGTTCACCGCTTTGACTGTGGTCGGAGATGGCAATGGCAAAGTAGGTTTCGGTCGGGGAAAGGCTCGTGAAGTGCCACAGGCAATTCAAAAAGCGATGGAAGCAGCGCGGAGGAATATGATCACAGTAGCCCTGGATGGTTCGACCATTCAATATCCAATTAAGGGTATTCATGCCGCCTCAAAAATATACATGCAACCGGCGTCGGAGGGGACCGGGGTTATAGCAGGTGGAGCTATGCGAGCTGTTCTTGAATTGGCGGGCGTTCAGGATGTATTAGCCAAGTGCTATGGTTCAACAAACCCTGTAAATGTGGTGCGGGCCACCTTCAATGCACTTAAGGAAATGAGATCTCCAGAGGACGTTGCGCTTAAAAGAGGTAAGGCAGTTGAAGAAATTTTAAACTAGTTGTTTTCTATCTTTGAATGAACATATTGGGAAGGCCAAAATGGCGAAAACAAAAAATCTCAAAGTAACTCTTACCAAGAGCATAATTGGACGCCTAAAAAGTCATAAATCTTGCATAATTGGTCTGGGTTTAAGACGCATTGGCCACACAGTGGTTGTCGAAGATACGGCTGCAATCCGAGGTATGATAAATAAAGTGGATTATATGTTGCGAGTAGAGGCAGATTGACATGTATTTAAATACTTTAAGACCAGCATCTGGCAGTAAGAAAGAATCAAAGCGTGTTGGCCGCGGAATTGGCAGTGGTTCTGGTAAGACAGGTGGTCGAGGCCATAAAGGTCAGAAATCTCGTTCAGGGGGATCGGTGCGTCCCGGCTTCGAGGGTGGTCAGATGCCTTTGCAAAAACGCTTGCCCAAATACGGATTCACCTCCCGTCTTGCATCTGTGACTGCAGAGATTAGGCTATCTGAGCTGAATCTCATAGATGCTAAAGTAATAGATTTGGCAGAGCTTCGTAAAGCAGGTTTGGTTAAAACTAGTTGTCGTCGAGCTAAAGTGTTTGCGTCCGGCGAAATTGGGAAGTCGATTTCATTGAGAGGCATTGGAGCGACAAAAGGTGCTATAGCTGCTATCGAGGCAGCCGGCGGAGATGTGGAAGAGTAGCTTCATATGGCTTCAATCGCAGCATTACGAAATCAGAAAGGCTTGAGCGAATTGTGGGCTCGACTGCGCTTTTTATTCTTGGCAATTATTATATATCGCATAGGGACTCATATACCTGTTCCTGGTTTTGATCCGGATCGTTTGAGTGAGCTTTTCACTCAAAATCAGGGGACTTTCCTTGGACTTTTCAACATGTTCTCTGGCGGGGCGTTAGAAAGAATGAGCATTTTGGCCCTCGGTGTAATGCCATATATATCTGCATCAATTATTATGCAATTGCTGGCGGCTACGGTGCCAACTTTAGAGCAGTTAAAAAAAGAAGGGGACACGGGTCGCAGGAAAATTAATCAATATACGAGATATGGAACGGTGATTTTGTCGCTCATTCAAGGTACTGCGATGGCAGTGGGGTTTGCTTCCCAAGGGCTCGCATACGAGATAAATTTGCTGTTCTACATGGTTGCTATTGCTTCTCTGGTGGCAGGAGCAGTGTTTCTTATGTGGTTGGGGGAACAGATTACGGAGCGCGGAATTGGTAACGGCATATCTATGTTAATTTTCGCTGGAATCGTTGCGGGGATCCCAGGTGCAATTGGCCAAGCTCTAGAATCGGCGCGCCAAGGTGATATTAATCCTGTCATGCTAATTTTTATTCTCGTCATTGCAGTGGCAGTGGTTTATTTTGTTGTTTTTATTGAAAGAGGACAACGTCGATTGAAGGTTAACTATGCGCAACGTCAGGGACGTAAGGCATACAACGCTCAAACATCACACTTGCCTTTGAAGGTAAACATGGCTGGGGTTATACCTGCAATCTTCGCTAGCAGTTTACTCTTGTTTCCCACCTCAATAAGTCAGTGGTTTGGCCAAGGCACAGGCGCGCCCTCTTGGCTGCAGGATGCGGCAATTCTGATAGGTCCTGGACAACCTCTGCATATCATATTATTTTCTGCTTTAATTATTTTCTTTAGTTTCTTCTATACGGCATTGATGTATAACCCCAAGGAAGTTGCAGACAACCTCAAAAAGGGCGGTGCATTCCTATCAGGCATAAGACCTGGCGAGAATACAGCCAAATATATAGACACTGTAACCACTCGATTGACTTTGATTGGTGGAATATATATTACGTTAATCTGTTTGATGCCACAATTTTTGAACGTCTACTTTAATGTGCCGTTTTATTTGGGCGGCACATCACTGCTAATTGCAGTTGTAGTGACGATGGATTTTATGGCTCAGATCCAGTCTCACTTAATGTCTCAGCAATATGACTCGCTGATGAAGAAAGCGAATTTGAAGAATGTTGGTAGAAAATAGAGAGGGGTTCCGGTGAAAGTTAGAGCATCTGTAAAAAAAATCTGCCGAAATTGCAAGGTCATCAAGCGGAAAGGAGTGGTGCGCGTGATTTGCAGTGTGGAACCGCGTCACAAGCAAAGACAAGGGTNATCAGGTTGCTTTTTTGCTTGTCTATCGCTATGCTACATCGCCATTTTGCGGGCGTCGCCGGATATCTGGGAAACTTTAAAGAGTATGGAGTAATATAAATGGCCCGTATTGGTGGGATAAATATTCCTGATAATAAGCATGCCGTTATTTCATTAACCTATGTATATGGNATNGGTCGTCCNAGTGCTAAAAGGATTTGCGCAGAGGTTGGCATTAAAGAATCCATAAAGGTTGCCGAGTTGGATGACGCGGAGCTTGACAAGCTTCGTGCATGTGTCGCCAAAAATGAGGTTGAAGGTGATCTTCGTCGCGAAGTGAGCATGAATATAAAGCGGCTCATGGATCTCGGATGTTATAGAGGTTTGCGGCATCGTCGGAANCTGCCGGTCAGAGGCCAGAGGACAAAAACAAATGCCCGAACACGAAAGGGCCCTAGGCGTCCCATCAAAAGATAGGTTTTAGGATCAAAACTAATGGTAAAAGCTGTTTCAAANTCATCAAGAAAAAAAGTTAAAAAGACAGTAATTGACGGTATTGCACATATATATGCGTCTTTTAATAACACGATCGTAACCATCACTGACCGTCAAGGAAATACGCTTTCGTGGGCTACCGCGGGTGGCTCAGGNTTCAGGGGATCGCGTAAAAGNACGCCTTTCGCTGCACAGGTGGCGGCTGAGAGGGCAGGTGAGATTGCCAAGGAATCTGGTCTGAAAAATTTAGATGTCAAGGTTAAAGGCCCTGGTCCTGGCAGAGAGTCGGCGGTTAGGGCATTAAATAACAGCGGCTTCAAGATTACGAATATCATGGACGTCACGCCTGTGCCACATAATGGTTGCCGCCCACCTAAAAAGCGAAGAGTGTAAGAGGATTTCAAATGGCGAGGTATCTCGGACCAACCTGTAAATTGTCACGACGAGAAGGCACTGATTTGTTTCTTAAGAGTGGAGTGCGGCCGCTAGAATCTAAGTGCCGAGCGGACAGTGCTCCAGGACAGCATGGTCAGCGCCGCGGGAGATTATCAGACTATGCCGTTCAGCTGCGTGAGAAGCAAAAAGTTAGACGTATTTATGGGATCCTAGAGAAGCAGTTTCGAAACTATTACAAGTCCGCTGCAAACACTAAAGGTAATACGGGAGAGAACCTTTTAGCGTTACTTGAACAACGTCTAGATAATGTCGTATATAGAATGGGTTTTGGTGCTACTCGAGCAGAATCAAGACAACTAGTATCTCATAATGCGATTTTGGTAAATGGTAAAAGAGTGAATATCCCGTCCTATAGCTTGCAAGCAGGCGACTCGATTGCTGTTAGGGATAAGTCAAAGAAGCAGCTAAGGATTCAAGCGGCATTAAAGCTGGCTGCCCAGCGGGGAGTGCCGGAGTGGTTAACGACAGATTCCGATGCGATGCAGGGTATGCTTAGCCGAGCTCCTGATCGGGCTGACCTTTCTTCAGAGATCAATGAAAATCTGATCATTGAACTTTATTCAAAGTAATTAGTATATAGCTATAACAGGTAATATTATGCAAAATTCACCTAACGAATTTCTTACGCCACAACATATTGATGTAACATCCAAAGGACCTACTCACGCAAGAATTATTCTCGAGCCTTTAGAGCGCGGTTTTGGACATACTTTGGGTAATGCGCTTAGGCGCATTCTGCTTTCATCTATGTCTGGATGTGCAATCGTGGAAGTAGACATAAACGGTGTTGAACATGAATACGGCGCAATCGAAGGCGTGCAAGAAGATGTTATGGAGATTTTACTAAACCTCAAAGGCGTTGCTGTAGTCATGGAGGGTAGGGATGATACTACGGTCACCCTTGATGTCGCTGGACCAGGGCCAGTCCTAGCGGGAGACATTCAAGTTGACAACCATATAGAAATAATTAATCCANAGCACTTAATCGCAAATATTGTTGGTGAAACCAGGCTCAGTATGCAGCTCAGAATAGAACGAGGACGTGGCTATCAACCNGCCGATANGAGAGTTTTCGACGAGGAGACTCGAACCATAGGCAGGTTGAAATTAGACGCCACCTTCAGTCCTGTTTACAGTGTCTCTTATAGTGTAGAGAGCGCTAGAGTAGAAAATCGGACCGATCTCGACAAATTGGTGCTTGAGTTGGATACAAATGGAACATTAGATCCTGAACATGCTATTCGTAGGGCTTCTACCATATTGCAACAACAGTTATCCGTGTTNGTTGATATACAGGACCAATCTATTGCGGAACCAGAGGAGGAAGAGGTGGCAATAGATCCCGTTCTGCTTCGTCCCGTCGATGACTTGGAACTAACGGTCCGCTCCGCAAATTGTTTAAAAGCTGAAAGTATCTACTATATAGGCGATTTGATTCAACGGACCGAAGTCGAGTTGTTGAAAACGCCAAATTTGGGTAAGAAATCACTTACAGAGATTAAAGATGTTCTGGCGTCCAGGGGTTTATCCTTGGGGATGCGCTTAGAGAACTGGCCACCAGTCAATATTAAAAATGAACGTGAGTTGGTTTAGCGGTTATTAAGATATAGTTACGGTTATCCAATGGTTCAAGGAGCAGTATAATGCGTCATAGATACAGTGGTAGGAAGCTAAACATGACTGCTTCCCATAGAAGGGCCATGTTTCGTAATATGACTGCCTCACTGGTTGAGCATGAACTTATTCGGACAACTTTAGCTAAAGCAAAAGAGCTACGCGGCTTTGCCGAACCCATAATTACGATTTCTAAGAGGGATAGCGTTGCCAACAGGCGACTGGCTTTTAGTCGCCTGCGAAACAAAGCAGCGGTCGGTAAATTGTTCTCCGATCTAGGTCCTCGCTATGCAGGCCGGCCTGGAGGGTATTTACGCATATTGAAATGCGGACGCCGAGTTGGTGACAATGCTCCCATGGCCTATGTTGAATTGGTAGATAGACCAATTTCGATCGAGGAGGGAGATGAGTCAGCAGTAGAGACCTAATTATTTTTTGTACTCATAGTGAGTATATAACTCGGTTTCTAAGTTCATTATCCTTAGTCTTCCACCCCACACGTATCCAGTATCTAAAGGAAATAGCTTATCGCCAAGGAAGCGACCTTGGATGTCTGACCAATGCCCAAAGACGATGGCTCTTTCCTTACACAAGCGATCTGGATGTTTGAACCAACCTGCAAAGTCCGTGTTTTTATCAAATTCTGAGGTATGTATATTTGTTCTATTGAACTCGAGTAACCCGCTCGAGTTACATCTGCGCATTCGGGTTAAATAATTAGCGATGGATCGCCAACGGTCTGGACCAGAAAGAGATTCGGACCATTTTTTGGGTGTATTGCCATACATGTTTTCAAAGAAAGCGCTACTCTGCCGGGAGAGTAGCACATTAGACAGCTCATTAGCGAGACGTCGCGTAGTGTTAAGTGACCATTGCGGCGGGATCCCTGCATGGACAATGGTATATGACCCATAATCAATTAATAACGGCTGTCGTTTTAACCAATCAAATAGTTCTCGTTTGTCGGGTGCAGTTAACACCGCATCGAAGGTGTCATTTTTGGTCTGCATTCGGTGACCTTGGCCCACGGCTAAAAGGTGGAGATCATGGTTGCCAAGCACCATTTGAAATGCATCACCAAGATCATAACAAAAACGAAGAGTCTCTAGTGACTGACTTCCCCGATTTACCAGATCGCCAGTCGAGATTAGGCGATCATTCGCAGGATCGAACTTCACCATATCTAAGATTTTACGAAGGCCGTCAAAACATCCTTGTATGTCTCCAATCGCATAGACAGTCATTCAGTGAACCGAAGCGGGGGTAGCCAACAAAAATGGTTCAATCTCCGCAGTACAAGTTTTACCGTTTCCATTTTTGAACTTGTAGCTTCCTTGCATCGTTCCGACAGGCGTGCCAATAAATACCGCGCTAGTGTACTCAAAACAGCTACCAGAATTTATGATTGGCTGCTTACCGACCACGCCATTTCCTCGAACTTCTTTTCGGACTTGAAGCGCGTCGATTATTATCCAATGGCGACTCACTAGGATTATATCAAGATCGCCATTATTGCTTATTTTAATTGTGTAAGCGAAAGCAAATCTTCGATGGTTGGGGTCTGACTGTTCTTGCAGGTACTTGCTTTGCGTACGTATTCTAACGTCAGTGGTCATTGATTGTATTCTCTATTCAGGTAAAGGATGTTACTTATTTTTACGAAATCAGCCACAGACAACTCTTCCGGACGTTGGAAAAGATCAATTTCGTTATCAAGTAACTTTAGTTCATTTTGTGAACAGTCCAATGAATTACGTAAAATTTTTCGTCGCTTCTGAAAGCAACCTTTGACAATATGATTCAAATGTTGCTCGCAGATAGCAGCTTCCGGTTTTTTTTGGTGAGGTACCAGGCGAATGAAAGTTGATTCAACTTGAGGTATAGGTCGGAATGCTTTGGCTGGGACATCTATCAAGGGTACGACCCTGCAGTGGTACTGGATAATAACCGAGAGTCTACCGTAATCTTTATTTTCTGGGCGCGCAACCAGCCTATTAGCCACCTCTCTTTGCAACATGAAGTGTAAATCTTTAACAACCCCCACTTGACTAATCATATGAAACAAAAGCGGCGTTGAAATATTATAGGGTAGGTTTCCCACTAGACGCAGTTTATCGCCGAATTTAAAATTAGCGTAGTCAGTTTTTAAAGCATCCTCCTCATGGACCACAAAGTCTTTATATTGGCTGTATTTTTTTTTAAGAAACTGGACTAGCTCGCGATCAACTTCCAGAGCTTGCATTTTTGGACATTGTGAAATTAAAAGATCTGTGAGTGCGCCCTTGCCGGGACCGATTTCTATTAGATTATCTTCTACCATCGGGTTAACACAGGAAACAATTTTATCAATAATTACTTTATCAGTAAGGAAGTTCTGCCCGAAACGTTTCCTGGCCTGATGAACTGGATTCAACCCAGAACCCTACTACTCATCTCTGAGGCCATCTTAACAGCCACTTCAAGGCTCCCGGCATTTGCTAGACCAGTTCCGGCAACATCAAGTGCTGTCCCGTGATCCACCGAGGTACGGATTATTGGAAGTCCTAAGGTAATGTTGGCAGCCTGGCCAAAGCTTTGATATTTTAAGACTGGCAGTCCTTGGTCATGATACATGGCCAGCACCACATCAGCGTTTCCAATGAACTTTCGTGTAAATATCGTGTCGGCAGGGAGTGGTCCGAGGATATCCTTCCCATTTCTTCTCATCTCTCTAAGGAGGGGGGCAATAACATTTACTTCTTCTGTACCCAGATGACCAGACTCTCCAGCGTGTGGGTTTAATCCACACACTATAATCTTGGGATAGGAGATGCCAAATAGTTTTTGTAGTTCCCGGTACAAGATGTCTATAACCGAGCGCAACAAATGCTCGGTGATCGAGGAAGCTACAGATTTCAAAGGTAGATGGGTAGTGGCAAGCGCTACTTTCATATCTGAACTAGCTAGCATCATAACAACTCGCTCCGTGTTGGTCTTTTTGGCGAGGTGTTCAGTGTGGCCGCTAAACTTGATTCCTGCTTGATTAATAATGGATTTTTGCACTGGTCCAGTAACGACCGCGCTGCAATTTTCCGATTCGCATGCCAGAATGGCTTGGTCTAAGCAGTCGATGACATATTGCGCATTTGATATCTCCAGCATGCCCGGCACGGCTGGCTTGGTCATCGATATTGGATGCACAGCCAGCTCACCTGGGCGCAGGGGGTGAGGCGTAACAGAAATTTCACGAAGAGAGAGAGGGAGGCCTAGCAGTTTGGCTCGATTGATGAGCATTTCTGGGTCGGCAAATGCTATCAATTCGTGATCTGAACCATTTTGAACGGTCTGAATTGTTATGTCTGGCCCGACACCTGCAGGTTCTCCTGGTGTTAAAGCGAGGCGAAGCGTCATGATGGGTTATTTGACTTAATCTCGATGAATGCCTCATCTCTTATTTCTTGAAGCCATACCTGGAGCTCTTCCTCATACTTGCGTTGCCTTAAAAGATTTTGAGCCTTATTGCGCATAATTTCTTGGCTGAAATCTTGTCGGCGTCGCTCTGTAACTTGTAAGATATGCCATCCAAACTGTGAGCGGAACGGAATGCTAATTTCATTTAGAGCGATCGAGTGCATTATATCTTCAAACTCAGGTACAAACATTCCCGGTGTTGACCAGCCTAATTCACCCCCACTTAGCGCTGAACCAGAGTCTTCAGAGTATTCCTTCGCTAAAGTTGCAAATTCTTCCCCATCTTCAGCTCTTGCTCGCAGTTTTTCAAGCAGATCTACTGTGCTGTCAGAATCGCGGATTTGATTGGGTGTGACTAGAATATGACGCACAAAGTGCTGCTCCACTAATTGTTCACCTCCCCCTCTGCGTTCATAAAGTTTAAGAAGATGATAACCGGCGTCACTTCGAATTGGCGATGAGACCTCACCGACATCTAATTGCTCTAACGCTTTAATAAAAACTTCCGGCAGTTGTGCGAGCTTCCTCCAACCTAGATCTCCGCCGTCGAGGGCTGTTTGATCAGATGAATGGGTTATCGCGAGTTGCCGAAAGTCAGTTCCATTCCGAGACTGGCCTAATATGTTAAGAGCCCGATCCAAAGTCGAGTCGGCAACTTCTCTATTTGCACTAATCGGAACCGATAATAAAATATGTCCCAAATTTACGTCTGGAGAGGTAAGGAATTTTCCTTCCTCAGATGCTAGGAAGTTATCCAATTCTTGTAGGCTTATACGAATTCTCCGGTTAACTTGGCTTTGCTGCACGCGCATGATTATCATTTCATTACGTATTTGTTCTCTAAGGCCACTGAGAGTAGAACCTTCGCGTATGGATGCGTTAACGTAATTCTCTACGCTTAATCCTGCGTTCGCGGCGACGCGCGCTATTGCATCATTGAGCTCCTCATCAGTAATCCTAATACCGGCGTTAAATCCCAGATTAAGTTGAAGCCTCTCAGATATTAAACGTTCCAGAACCTGGGATGATAAAATCTCTGGGGAAGGGGCTTGAGTACCTGACTGTTGGACTTGTGCATAAACAACTGAGACTCGCTGATCCAGCTCACTTTGAAGTACGACGTCTTTATCTACGATTGCAACTACTCGTTCGAGAACCTGAATCTGAGAAAAGCTTTTCATACATACCAAACTTAAAAAACAAATTATAAGCCTAGCCTTAAAACCCATGCATCGTTTCATAGCCATAAATGCCCTTCTGAAGTATAGAATCGATACGCCCGTCATCACCTGCTAGCCCCTTAAATTGAATTTGAAACAAGATACTATTCCTAGCTTTAAGATCTCTCTCAGGGTACAAAACGTAATCGTCCCGCCTTATGCCCCGGTGTGCAACTATACTAGCTCTCCAGCAACAGCTGTTATATTCCAAACCAGAAAAAATTTCTAGTTCTCTACTATTTGTAAAATCGTGATTCCAGCGCCAAACAAAATTAAGATTACCTTTAAGCGGCCAAAAACCCGAGATATCACCTTGTTTAATATTTTTGCTAGAAACGTTAATCCCCGTCTCTTTTGGGCGCCTAGTAAAGCGATAGGTGATGTTTAACAATCTTTTGCTAGAATCTCTATAGCGAAAACCGACGTTACTTTTTTTCAAGATATCTTCTTGTGTATCATATATTACCTCGCTTGTAACACGCCAGTTTTGTGCCCAATGTGCAGACATATCCAAGGCCANTGGTGACCTTGATCTTCGAAGNTCATNAAGCTCTAGCGGAGCNTCTAANCTCACCTNACGATCGGCAAGATAGATNGCCTGCGCNACACTTGCCTTGAATTTTTCTTGGCCTGTCTTTTTGTCAATAAATCTTGATGTCAGCCCAAGAGTTACTCGATTTTCATCGGCAATTCGATCGCCCCCGCTAAAACGGTTATCTCTGAACAAAANATTGTAGGATGGTGTGAATTCGCGGGTATCAAAATCAGGGAGTGAGTTTTGATTTTTATATGATGCCTTTACATAATAAATCCTCGGCTCCANNGTNTGGGTGATATTTTCAGTTGCGGTCACGTCTCGTTCAAAAAATAATCCGCTGTCAACAGAAATTGAGGGTATGCTAACGGAGGGATTATCATCTTCAGCAGACATGGTTTTTAGGGAGTAATATATCTGTTGAAGACTAGCTTTGGGTACGAAATATCCCCAGGAAAACCGCTTGTCCCAGGTCATTGAGTAGTTGAGATTGACCCGTTGGCCAGAAATACGGTTCTCGTCTCCGTGTTCGAANCGAGTATATCTTTGATTAATATCGACAAGGATATTTTTAGTTGGCCTAAAGTAACCATCGACGAAAATTCTAGGCAGAACTGAATATTGCTCCTCGATATCCTGACTTATAACTTGGTAGTCTTCTGTTTCNATTCCATAGCTCCAATAACCTTTTTTATAGCTTGCCATCGTNANGCGCTGAAGATGAGTCAAGCTCCGTTCGGTCAAAAATTGAGTGCCCAAATCGTTGAAATAATCGCCATCGCTTACCTTATTGAGATTGACAAAAGTTGTCCAAGGATGTCCGACTCCTCCTAGATGATTTAGAGATGCAAGGTATCGCGTCTGTCCTGTGTGATCGGAATTTTCAGGTTGTGTTGTGACTTCTTTTCCTCCCAGATCATTAAAAAGCCACTGACCATTTAACTCCGTTTTCGCCCAGGTTGAAAGGTGGCGGAATTCGCCACCAAAGGCAGCGCCGCGCTCACTGATATAGCGCGGTGTTAGGGTGGCGTCATAATTTGGCGCAATATTCCAATAGATGGGTTGCAAATAATCAAAACCATTTTGACGATTAATTCCGACTGCAGGAAAGAGTAATCCAGACGACCGTTTGTTACTTATTGGGAATGTAATTCTTGGGAAGTAAAAAACAGGTAGGTCGTTGACCTCTAGCTTTGCACTTTTCACCGTAGCAAACCCTTCAGCCTGATTTATTTCTATTTGATCAGTGACTAACTGCCAGGTGTTATCATCCGGTTCGCAGGTAGAATAAGTGGCGTCGTCAACAACGATTANACCATCTTTCCTGCGTTTTAGAAGTTTCGCTGTGCCTCTNACCGCCGAATCATGTAGCAAATAAGTCGCGTTGTTTATGTCCACTTCGCGGCTCGACGTGTCAATTTGAGCTTGGGTCCCGAGAAGAAGTATTCCGGGTTCTCTAAACTGCACGTTGCCCGTTAAAGCAACATTTCGGCTTTTCTGATCTATCACGGCTAGATCGCTTCTCACTTGTCGAAAGCCTTGAGATATTTGAACATCGCCCTCAAGAATTGCGATGTTTTCATTAAGAGCTTCTGTTTTACTTGCGCTAAAACGTAGGGCGGCATCTTCTGGATCAAGTTCGGAATCAGTATAATTTCTTTTAGGTTCTATATAAGCCCCGCAACAATTATCCGTTAATTGCTCCTTTTGGGAAGTTGACATATTTGATTCTTCTAACCAGTCGAGATTGTTTGTGGGGGCCACTCGTGCTTCGCTTGGATCTCTATTCGNACGGTTGCTTCTATTTGGAGGCATATATGCCTCTTNAATATTTATTATGTTNGTNCCACAAACCCATGAGCCATTTTGGTCCGACTCACAACTCCAATCAGTGTCCTGACTGAACGCTTCTTTTGCGGAGCCGATGAGCACGACAAAGACGAAAAGCATTATGCTCAATTTAGCATGTTTTTCATGCATTGCTTTCCCGCGAGAGCAGTAAAAAAATAGCATAGAGAACTTTTGCTGAGTGGTTAATTAACTTGGTCAGCAGTGTAACCGAAAACCATTAAGATTAGTGATCCTAATTGCCCCAAATAATATAGAATGTTAGAACAAATAATCATTCAAGTTTGATNTNCAGAGTTTTACCGTGACCCAACATGGCCAATTTTCAAAAAGATTTTAAAATTTGGGTGCTTAAGCATCTTCCCAGCNCAGCATTATTGAGCGAACCNCTGAGCTTTAAGCCANTAGCTGGAGATGCGGGATTCAGAAGTTACTTCCGATTGAACACTCAAATACCTTTGCTGGCAGTTTACTCTCCNCCTCAAGAAGAGGACAACTTGGCGTTCGTNAGGGTTTCTCAACATTTTTCTTCCGGAAAGATAAAAGTACCAAAAATCTTTGCGGTTAATTTTGAAAAGGGCTTCATGTTGCTCCAAGATTTTGGAACAGAGCTGTTACAGCCATTATTAAATCTAGACACCTTACCCCAATACTATGACTTGGCTGAGGAATTATTACTTGACCTCCAATTGCTGCATCCTGGGGATAACATTTTCCCGAGTTACGGAAAGCCCCAATTCATGGCGGAGTTGCAACTTTTCCAAAAATGGTTTGTAGACAAGCTTCTCATGCTTGACGTGTCCCAAGGAGATCTCCGTATCTTAGACGATCTTTTCGAGTTGCTTATTGAAAACGCAATGGAACAGCCCGTAGTGATAGTCCATAGAGATTATCACTCGCGAAATTTAATTGTCCATAAGGGTCAGTTAGGGGTTATCGATTATCAAGATGCTGTTGTTGGCCCCATCACCTATGACCTAGTTTCGTTGCTGAAGGATTGTTATCTGTCATGGCCCGAGGAGATAGTTCGGCAAAGAGCTCTGAGTTACAAAAGCAGAGCGGTGTCAAAAGGATTAATGCAGGATATAAAAGATCAAAAGTTCATGAAGTGGTTTGACTGGATGGGTCTTCAGCGCCACATCAAAGTAATGGGTATCTTCGCAAGATTGTCAATACGAGATAACAAGGAGTCCTACTTATCCGAACTCCCTCGTGTAGTGAACTATTTCTTAAGTACAACCTTTAACTACTCGGAGCTAAAACCTTTTAACCAATGGTTTTTAGAGAAGATATGTGTTTGCCTACCCAGATATCCTTGGTATTCTGGCGACTAAAATCTTACTGAGGTGTCACTTTGAAAGCTATGATTCTGTCTGCTGGGTTGGGCAAGCGAATGAGGCCTCTAACCGATACAGTCCCCAAACCGATGCTCCCAGTATCAGGAAAACCCATTCTCCAGCGACATATTGAGAAATTGGTAGGAATTGGCATTAAGGATCTAGTCATAAATATCCATTGGCTTGCCCATGAGATAGAAAATTACTTTGGCTCGGGTCATGAGTTTGGGGCTGAGATTCAATGGTCTAGGGAAGATGCCCTTTTGGAAACGGGCGGGGGAGTTGCCGCCGCCTTGCCACTGTTGGGTGAGGATCCCTTTCTGTTAATCAATAGTGATATCTGGATAGACCACCCAATTTATTCTTTGGTAGAGAGAGGAATAGACCAAGAAATTGATGCTCATTTGGTTTTAGTAGAAAACCCAGAGCATAATCAGAAGGGAGATTATGCTATTGATGACGGCACCGTTATTTNAAGGTCGGATGCAGGATCAGTTACCACTGTTACGTTNTCGGGCTTAAGTATGCTNAGGCCTGAGATATTTAAAACCAAGAGGTTGAGACACAAAGTTTTTCCTCTTAGAGATCTCTTACTGCCATTGATAAAACAAAGACGAGTAACCGGTGAGGTGTTTAAGGGCTACTGGTGCGACATGGGAACCCAAGAAAGATATCGTGAGCTATGTGACAAACACGCTTGCTAACGTCAAATTTGGATCGTAATCTTNTAATCACTATTGCCTTTATTCGTGATCCGGTCAATAGAATTTNAAGCTAAAGTTAACCACTTCATTTCATATGCAGTACTTTATTTACTATCCATAAAAGTGGTCGCCGGACGTTTTCATATGTGGATGCTGGCCGTTTTTTTGGGTTTGGGGTTTTTTGCTAGAGTTTGCCTACCCACTTATGGAATATAGTAAGAATGATGCATGGGATGCGGCGGCAAATACCAATGGAGTCATATTAGTTGCGGGAATAATAAGTCTAGTGAATCAAAATAAAGGTGTGGTTGTNGATCATTAGNGGTGTAAACNCATGCTCACAAGATGAATAAGGTGCCTTGAGGACTTCAATCTTCATTCGCTTTAACTNAGTTAATTCTCTATCGTGTGTTTGATAGTCATNGGNCGAAGAATTTGTGAGCCCGAGAGGGATAGGATCAGGGTGGTCAGTTCATCCCATATATTGGATTCCCTTAAACCTTTAACTCCTCGATCTATCGCAGCGGCTTGGTACAATAGCATTCTCAGATGCGCTGGACTGCAGCGATTGAGAACAAGTCGCATAGATGCAAGGCTTGATTTCCATACGCCCGCCTGAATGAGCGCATTACTAGCGGANGACCCGTCAGCGATAAGCTGGCTNGCTTTNATGAGTTTTCGGAGTTCATTNAAAACAGCCCANAGCAGNGGCANCGGCTGGGTTCCCTCGGCTTGCAGNCCCCGCAATATTCGTCCGGTGGANCGAGTNTCTCCCGAAAGCATTTTATTCATCAAATCAAATACATCATAACGAGTACTATCGGTGACGATGGTCGAAATGGCTAATTCGTCAGCATTGTTGCCGAGAGCTAATAACTCAAGCTTTTCTATCTCTTGTGCAGCTGCGAACAAGTTGCCCTCAACCCGATCTGCAATGATTTGTATTTTGTCGCGACTTATTTGAATATTGCNCTTTTTAAGACGCTGTGCTATCCANGACGTTACCTCATCGCCTTTAATTCTNGCTATCTCGATGTGCGCTCCATGTGCTGTCAAAGTTTTAAGCCAAAGACTGCGTTGTTCTGACCGATCCAGTTTGGGCGACACTATCAATAATAGATGATTGTTACCCAGTATCTTGCATACTTCGACTAACGTTTTGGAACCTTGGTCGTTTAATTTGCCTCGAACCAAACGTAATTCTAAAATTTTTTTCGTNTCAAAAAGTGACAGTGTGTTGACATTCGCATAAATTTGANTCCAATCAAATTTTCCGTCAACATCAAATACANTCCGTTCCTGATAGCCTTTTTCNTAAGCAAAGGAGCGGATGGTNTCTGACGCTTCNAGGGCGAGAAGCAGTTCGTCGCCACTGATGACATAGGTTGATTTTAACTCTTTAGATAGAGCCGATTTTAATTGGTGAGATTTTATCTTCATAGATTATTGTTAAAGTTGAAAATTACTTTCTGTTCGGGCTAGGTAAGACGCTGAGCCTATTAATTATTTGACGAACNATTTCCATGCGCATGTCCCGCTTGACCATTCGTTCTTCGTTGCTAGATGCAAGCACATCTGTTTCAAGAAATTCATAAACACGTTCTACTGAGGCGGTTGACGGCTTCAATACAATATTGTTTGATCTGTCAACGACCATAAAGTCTACCTCTTCATTCAACTGGTATTCAGCCACTCTAGCATCATTATTCATGCTGCTCGTTCTTCTGATTCTGCGGTAGTCAGTGATTACGACTGAGTAATCNGGCTTTGAGTCNCCTCCAACTGCTTCGATATCATATGCTTCGAGGGCGCGGGTAAGCTCTGAAAGTAATTGCCCATTTGGCTCTTCAGAAACCAAATGTATCTGGTCAAGGTGCGGCGACATAGATTGGGGATCTTTCAATTGCCAACCACACGAAGCAAGCAGAATTAACAAGCTAGACAGACAAAACTTTTTAAAGTCGATTGTCATTTTAGGAGGCTACTATATTCACAAGTTTACCCGGTACAACGATTAATTTTTTAATATCAAGGCCTTCAAAAAAACGTCTTGCATTCTCATCTTGGAGNGCGAGCTTCTCGATTTGGCTTTTGTCAGCATCTACANACAATTCAATTTTACCTCTGACTTTTCCATTAACCTGAACTACAAGTTGCATCGAGTCGCGCTCAAGAACGGATNCATCTGCCGATGGCCAAGTAGCATTTGCAACTGCCCCATNATGCCCTAAAAGCTGCCATAAACTGTGAGTAATGTGCGGTGCAATCGGTGACAAAAGAAGTACACTAATAGTAAGAGCNTCTCTNCGCACAGCTAANCTTTGATTATCGTTTTCCGTNTGCCTAGAAATTTCATTCAGCAGTTCCATTACCGCTGCTATTGCAGTGTTAAATGTATTTCTTCGATTGTAATCATCATNTACTTTGTTAATCGTTAAGTGTGTCTTACGACGCAACTCTTTGTGTCTTTTTGATAGTTTGTCAGGGTTTAGAGGGATATTTTGGTCTAGCCGAATNTGCTCATTCACTACTCTCCATAGCTTTTTTAAGAACCTAGAAGCGCCTGCCACGCCCTCGTCATTCCATTCCAAAGTTTGTTCAGGGGGGGCCGCAAACATAGTAAAAAGTCGGACAGTATCTGCACCATATCTTTCGATTNTNGCTTGAGGATCGACNCCATTATTTTTCGACTTTGACATCTTAGCCATGCCAGCNAAATTAACCGGTTCTTTGGTTGCGGTTTCTACGGCACCAATCGCGCGGCCTCTGGNGTCTCGGGTTATAGTGACCTCATNAGGAGATAGCCAATTTTTCCGCCCACCCGAAATTTTGTAAAAAGACTCGGCTAGCACCATTCCTTGACATAGAAGTCGCTTGAACGGTTCGGTGGATTTTACTAACCCTTCATCGCGNAGAAGCTTATGGAAAAAACGTGCATATAANAGGTGCATGATAGCATGCTCGATACCTCCGATATATTGATCAACCGGTAACCAATAGTCGGTCGATTCAGTATCAAGCATTGCCGAATCGAAACGNGGGCAAGTGAATCGAGCGTAATACCAAGAAGACTCCATAAATGTATCAAATGTGTCTGTTTCCCGCTCAACANGTTGTCCATTCAAGTGGCTATTTTTCCAACTCTTATCTGACTTCANNGGGGACTNTAAACTACCACCAAGTTCAATATCTTCGGGCAGCAACACAGGCAATTTNTCGCTGGGAACNGGAATTTCGCCACCGTCTGGCAGATTATAAATGGGGATTGGNGCTCCCCAGTATCTCTGCCGACTGACGCCCCAATCTCGCAGTCGATAGTTGGTTTTTACTCGGCCTAACCCAAGTTTCTCTAGATCTGAGGCAATAGAATTGAAAGCTGCTTCGAATTCGAGTCCATCGTATTTGCCAGAGTTAATTAGTACACCTTTGTCGGTGATTGCCTGCTCTTCTAAAGATGACGTTTCCACAACTTGAAGTTTTGGTAACCGATATTTTTCGGCAAATTCATAATCTCTTTGATCATGTGCTGGAACGGCCATGATCGCTCCAGAGCCATAGTCCATCAGAACGTAGTTGGCTATCCATAGAGGGATCTTCTCATTACTGAGCGGATGATGAACATAGATGCCTGTATCAAAGCCCTGTTTGTCTATTTTATTGGTATCAAATTCAGAATTTTCAAGTTCGCGACATTTTTGGACGAACTGATATATGGTCGAGTTTGATTGACTTAGTTCAACTGCTATCGGATGTTCTGGAGCGAGACTGATGTAGGTGACACCCATGATTGTGTCTGGCCTCGTGGTATAAACTTCGATGAATTCGAAGCCAGCAATTTCTTTTGATAATTGAAACTGCGCGGTAACGCCTCGACTCTTGCCGATCCAATTGCGTTGCATTGTTTTTACTTGCTCAGGCCATTGATCAAGCTCTGAAAGATCGGACAAGAGTTGTTCCGCATATTCAGTAATCCGGATAAACCATTGTGGGATATTTTTGTTCTCAACGACTGATTCACACCGCCAGCAGNGNCCATCAATCACTTGCTCGTTTGCGAGCACAGTAGAACANTTTGGGCACCAGTTTACGGCANTGGTTTTCTTATAAACTAAACCTTTGTCATATAGGCGTGTAAAGAACCATTGCTCCCACTTATAGTAGTCTGGGTCACATGTTGTTAGCTCTCTCGACCAATCGAAACCGAATCCCANTGATTTAAGTTGGGACCGCATATAGTCAATGTTCTCGCTCGTCCATTTTGCGGGGGCGGTNTTNTTTTGAATTGCGGCATTTTCAGCNGGCAGGCCAAAGGCGTCCCANCCCATTGGNTGGAGCACATTTTTCCCTAGCATGCGCTGATACCTAGCAATTACATCCGAAATTGTATAGTTCCTAACGTGACCCATGTGCAGTNTTCCACTGGGGTAAGGGAACATCGATAAGCAATAAAATTTATCTTTTTGGTGATCTAGTTTGACTTCGAAAGTACGCGCGCNGTCCCAATATTCTTGTGCTTCGNGNTCTACTTCTGCNGGNTTATAAACTTTTTCAGTTGTCATGAGGATGGTTACATTGACAGTGGAGACGCAGCTANCAAGTATAGATGATTACTTAATTAACTACCATTTAATGGGGCCGCCTTCGGGATTGCATTGGTTTAAAGTTNGGCACCAAGATTTGGGTATTGATATTAACTTGAATATGGATTTGCCATNCGCAGATCCGAGCTNTCCNTGCGTTTCGGTATGCCTAGGTCAATAAGTTTTTTCGCCATGTCCTCCGCTGAGGTCTCTGGACGGACATCTCTATCAATGTAGAGNATCACTCCATTTTTCCCGATGTAGAATGTATGACGTTTGGCATACCAACCTAAACTCAGCACATCATAATCTTTTGCAGTTTGTTTCGTAGGGTCACTGAGTAATGGGAAGTCTGCATTGTTTTCNTCGGCAAATACCTGATTGTCCTCAATGGGATCAACGCTGGCCATAAAATAGGTGGCTGCAATATCTTTCAGCAAATGACCGTTCTGTGCCAACGACTTGCATTCTATTGTGCACCCTTTGGTGCCAGCAAAAGGAAACCAAGCTAAAACTACAGCTTCTTTTTCCAAGACGTCGCTAAGCTGATATCTATTTCCGTCTGTAGATTGTAAATTAAAGTCAGGAGCCTTATCACCGACTTCAAGGGCATGAGAATAACTCACTATCCCAAATAATATAAGCAAAAATGATTTCAAGATCCTTAGCGATGATATTTTCAAGTCTTTCCCCTTATACCGTTATTTGAGGTCTTTAGTTGGCTTAGAATTATAACAATTATAAGGCATAACACTATACAAGGCCATGAACCCCAAATCGTAAAAGGAGTTTGCCCNACTCTTGGNTGAATGTTTCCAACCAATGCACCTTCCNTGAAAGGAGGAAGAGTAGAAGTCAAATATCCTTGATAATCTATAAATGCGGTGAGCCCGTTATTTGTTGCGCGCAGCATGGGCTTGGCATTTTCTAAGGCCCTCATCTGGGCCATTTGCATATGCTGAGGCAAAGCCAAAGAATCCCCAAACCAAGCATCATTACTTACGGTAAGNAGCATTGATGAGCNNCGTGATATTTTTGCCACAAGATCGGGATACACTACCTCATAGCANATGGCAGTTGATAAGTTATGACCNTCGATTTCCAAGGGTTTTTGGGCACTNGCTCCTCGAGAGAAGTTTGACATGGGTAAATTAAAAAAATTGATAATACCCCTCAGTAAACTTTCAAGCGGCACATACTCGCCAAAAGGGACCAATTTTGTTTTGTCATATTGCCCGGGATTGCTTCCAATTGAGATAACGGAGTTATGGTAGCTTGCCTTACCCTGATTAAAAGTTGGAATACCTGTAATTAGAGTATTACCGCTGAGTAAAGACCTTGCCTCGAGTTTATCTATAAAACTTCGGACATTCTGGGCAATCGCTGGTATAGCGGCTTCTGGCCATATAATTATATCCTTATCCCAATGGTTCATTGATAGACGCTCTAAACTTGAAAGAATATTCCGCCTTTTCTCTGGTGACCACTTTTGGTTTTGAGGTATGTTGGGTTGGATGAGAGCGACTTGCAAATTTGATTCTGTTGGATGTGTCCAATTAATTTGCATAAGCAGGAGTCCCAGTAAAAAAGAACTGGCGGCCAAGCCAATGCATGATATCGCGAGAAAACGTGTGAGACACCCCCTATATATTTGAGAGATGACGGAGGCTATGAAGCAAGTGATAAAGCTCAGCCACAAAACACCCCCTAACGGAGCCCAGCCGCCAAGCCAGGTTGATTGATGACTATAGCCGGCAAATAGCCATGGGAACCCGGTCGCAAACCAACTTCGAAACCATTCGCCTAGAACCCATAAGCTTGGAAACCCCAATAGGCCAGNGAACCTCGCTCTTTGCATTAAATGCCATAAAAGAAATGGAGTGGTACTNACTGCTGCTAGAAANATGCAAAAAGCAATTGTTGCTAACATCGCGAAAGGAGCAGGAACATGCCCATGATAGTGGATACTAATNTAAAGCCAGCTCACACCAAATAAGAACAANCCGGCATTAAATAAAAAGACACGCNATAGAACCTCCGATAAGCTCTGANCAGCTATTTTGAGGCATAGAAAGCTTAAGCTGCAGATAATAAGAGGCCAGAGGTTAAATGGAGCGAGTCCTAAGGGAAACATNAAACCGGCAATCAGCAGCGACGCATACAAGCGAAGGTTGCTTGCGACAATCATGTTGTTTGTTTTCGCACGTCCACTGAAATGACCTTTCGCTGATCACAGGCAGTAACGGTAAATCCAAATCCATTAAACGCAATGCTCTCGCCAACCTTGGGCAATCTGCCGAATGCCTGTACGACAAGTCCTCCAACTGTATCGCACTCATCGTCAGACAGTCCAATATCAAAAAATTCGTTGAACGTGTCGATGTCNGTTATAGCCTCGACAGCAAAAATTCCATCGCCATTGCTCTGAATCGGATCACTTTCCTGNTCATCTGTTTCNTCNTCTATCTCGCCAACNATTTCTTCAAGAATATCTTCAATGGTCACCAGCCCAGAAACACCGCCGTATTCGTCAACTACTATGGCCATATGATAGCGATGTTCCCTAAATTCTTTTAGAAGCGCGTCGATACGCTTACTCTCCGGGATTATTGTTGCTGGACGAAGTAACGATTTGAGATCAAACGTTTCTTTCCCCAAGAGCAGAAGCGGAAGCAATTCTTTGGCAAGAAGTATGCCCAAAACATCATCTGATGATTCTCCGACCACTGGAAACCTAGAGTGCTGAGAGTTAATCACNATATCAAGGATTTCATCAAGACTCTTGTCATCCTGTAAGCTAACCATTTGCGATCGAGGGATCATTATTTCACGTGTTTGCAAATCAGAAACCTTTAAAGCGCCTTCCATAATGTGCAAAACACCGGCATCTATAATTGATTCATTTTGAGCACTATGCAATATTTCAGTTACTTCATTTATGCTTGAAGGGCGAGGAATGAACGATTTTAACCAGCGCTTAAATTTTNCAGCNTTGCTTTTTACAGCGTTTGTTTNTTCTTCATCAGTCATTGGTTNTACTCTCCCCGCTAATACGGAGCNGGGTAATTAAGTTTGTTTAATATGNNAGCTTCCAAGCNTTCCATCGCAAAAGCTTCTGCGGAAGTGTTGTGATCATATCCCAAAAGATGGAGCACTCCATGAATAATCATATGAGCCCAATGTGCTTCCAAATTCTTGTTTTCTGCAGATGCTTCTCTCTCGATTATAGGCGCACAGATAATGATATCGCCCAAAATAGGAAGTGGTTTGGGCGTCACAGCTGAGAATGGGAAAGATAAGACATTAGTTGCTTCAGTTTTTCCTCGATACTTATTATTAAGCTCTGCCCCTTCAAGCTCATCGACGATACGCAAAACCAGTTCTAACTCTGATTGTTCCAGTTCTTGAGTTTCTATGGTAGTTTTTACCCAGCGTTCCATCATTTTTTTTCTGGGGATGTAGGAGCTCGGATCTGCGCATTGCAAATCCATACTCAGAATAAAAGTTTTGTTCCTTTTAGGTACTTTCATGGGCGTCATATGCATCCACAATGCATTGGACGATTGGATGCCTGACCACATCATGATTTTTAAAATGGGTGAAACTTATTTCACTCACCTGTTCTAAAACCTTACACGCATGTTTTAGGCCAGACGCGACTCCTCGTGGCAAGTCAATTTGTGACATGTCGCCAGTTATGACAGCCGTCGACCCGAACCCAATGCGAGTCAGGAACATTTTCATCTGCTCCTTGGTGGTATTTTGACTTTCATCCAAGATGATGAAAGCATCATTCAGAGTTCGTCCTCGCATATATGCAAGAGGTGCGATCTCGATGACGTTGCGTTCTTGCAATTTGGCGACAGTTTCGAAGCCGAGC
>NZXB01000029.1 GCA_002701765.1 Porticoccaceae bacterium | reverse complement strand
TAAAATAACTAAGCGGTCATTTGTCAGGCGAATGTATTCATGCTGGCTTCTACTGCAAAAGCAGAGCGTTTTTATGGTGCTATTTTGACCAATGACGGATCATACGCAGTGATTTAGATTTCGTCCAACGCCGGCCTCACTCGGAGAGCTTCGCCTAAGCGCATTGGCATCTGCGCTCTATGCCTCATGAACGCTGTTCGATCGGCGGAAAGTCGCGCGTGTCTGAGCCAGTATAAAGTTGCCTTGGTCGGCCGATTCTATACGGGTTTCTTAACATTTCATTCCAGTGCGCTATCCAACCCACAGTGCGTCCAGTTGCAAAAATCACAGTAAACATCTCAACTGGAATGCCAAGTGCTTTCAATATGATTCCAGAGTAGAAATCAACGTTTGGATACAATTTTTTTTCTACAAAATACTCATCCTCAAGCGCTATTCTTTCGAGTTCTTTTGCAAGTTTGAACAATGGATCATTCTCTAGTCCAAGAACACCCAGCACTTCATTGCAACTTTCGCGCATTACAGTAGCCCTTGGGTCATGATTTTTATATACCCTATGTCCAAAGCCCATTAAACGAAATGGATCGTCTTTCTCTTTTGCTTTTTTGATATACTCGGGGATGTTGCTTACATCGCCAATTTTATCGAGCATGCTCAGAACAGCCTCGTTAGCACCACCATGCGCCGGGCCCCAGAGCGCCGCGATTCCGGCTGCTACGCATGCGTAAGGATTTGCACCAGATGAGCCAGCTAACCTGACTGTGGATGTAGAAGCGTTTTGTTCATGGTCAGCATGCAGCAGAAAAATTCGATCCATCGCATTCGAGATGGATGGATGGATTTTATATTCTTCGCAAGGCGTTGCAAACATCATGTGCAAAAAGTTTTCTGAATACGATAGTGAATTATCTGGATAGATATACGGTTGGCCAATGAAATGTTTGTGACACATTGCCGCAATAGTGGGCATTTTAGCTATAAGACGGTGTGCGGAAATGGTTCGGTGGTCTTGGTTAGTTATATCCAATGAGTCATGGTAAAACGAAGACATTGCTCCGACAAGACTGCAGAGCATCGCCATCGGATGGGCATCATGATGAAATCCCGTGATAAATTGTTCCATCGAACGATTCACCATGGTGTGCTGCGTTATAGTGTTTTCAAAAGCTGTTTTTTGGTCACGATTAGGCAACTCGCCTTCGAGGAGAAGGTAGCATGTCTCAAGATGATCAGATTTTTCAGCCAAAACTTGAATGGGATAACCACGATGAAGCAGAATGCCTTTATCGCCGTCTATAAAAGTAATGTCAGATCTGCATGCAGCGGTCGAGGTGAATCCGGGATCAAAAGTGAAAACTCCATGACTGCCTAGATTGCCTATGTCGATAACGTCTTGGCCCAAAGTTCCTTCATATACTGGCAGCTCTACTACAGTATCATTGTCGAGATTTAGAGTTGCTATTCGATTGCTCATCTTTAAGATCCTTGGAAATCGAAGGGGTTGAATCATTTGATCACGGACCCTGTACTATAGATATTCCAGTTCGATTGTCAACCAATGTCACTTGCAGGCACTTAAAGTTTATTCCCAGCCAACTTGGTTTAGCATTTGTAAATAATGTGGATGGGAAATATAATCCCTGCCAAAAAAGAGGGTGACGATGTACCCAAAGCGCTGTTATTTTCGGTAACCAGTAATAATTTTTATATAGGGATATAGATTTGAGCAGGAATAGACCGGTCAATCTTGACATCGGCACCATGCGTCTTCCAATCACGGCTTATGTGTCAATTCTTCATCGTGTGTCTGGAGTTGCCATTTTTCTTGGGCTTTCAGTTTTATTATGGTGCTTAGACAAAAGTCTTGAATCCCCTCAGGGCTTTTATTTGGTAAAAAATATCTTTGATCACCCAGCAGCTCAGGTCATCATATGGGGTGTCCTGTCAGCCTTGTCTTATCATATGGTTATGGGGATTCGGCATCTTGTGATGGATGCGGGTTATGGTGAAACATATGAGGCAGGCCGAGCAAGCGCGGTAATAAGTGCCACTATTGTTGGATGTATTATCGGGTTCCTAGCTTTTTGGGTGCTCTCTTGACTGCCTCTCCCTTAGCGAAAGATAAGAAAGGCATCTTTAATTGGATTCTTCAGCGTGCCTCGGCGTGCGTTTTGCTGGCTTACTTCTTGTTTACCATCGCATATATTGCTGTTAACCCTGATTTGGATTATCCGCGGTGGCGACAATTATACTCTTCTAGTGTGATGCAAATATTTAGTCTTCTAGCGGTTTTGGCATTAGTTACTCACGCTTTGATTGGCCTGTGGTGTGTATATACAGATTATTTGACAGAGAGATTACTTGGACCAAAAGCTACGTTACTGCGTAATTCTTTTCAAGCTGTAACGGTCGCGATCACCGCAGCCTATGTCATTTGGACTTTTTCAATCTTTTGGAGCCTTTAGCTGATGAAGACAATCGATTTTGACGCTGTCATAGTGGGAGGTGGGGGCTCTGGAATGCGTGCTGCTTTGCAATTGGCTCAGTCGGGCTACAAAACGGCAGTCATCACTAAAGTGTTTCCTACTCGCTCACATACAGTGTCGGCCCAGGGCGGCATAACATGTGCTATAGCAAGCGATGACCCAGATGATCAGTGGCAGTGGCACATGTATGATACCGTTAAAGGCTCTGACTTCATTGGCGATCAGGCAGCGATAGAGTATATGTGCTCGGTCGGACCTGAAGCGGTGTTTGAGTTGGAGCACATGGGGTTACCCTTTTCTAGGACCGAGTCCGGTCGAATCTATCAGAGACCTTTTGGTGGGCAATCAAAAGAGTATGGTAAAGGTGGGCAGGCGGCTAGAACATGCGCGGCGGCAGATAGGACTGGTCATGCCCTTTTGCACACCTTGTATCAAGGTAACTTGAAAAACAACACAGTATTTTTGACGGAATGGTTCGCTGTGGATTTGGTTAAAAACGCGGATAACGCTGTTGTTGGCGTGATAGCCATTGAGATAGAGACGGGTGAAGTAGCATTTATCAAGTCGAAGGCCACTGTTTTTGCGACAGGTGGCGCTGGTCGCATATATGCTTCTACGACCAATGCCCACATATGCACTGGTGATGGTATAGGAATGGCTCTCAGAGCAGGTTTTCCAGTCCAAGACATAGAAATGTGGCAGTTTCATCCCACTGGTATTTCTGGAGCAGGCACTCTGGTGACCGAAGGTTGCAGGGGTGAAGGTGGTTACCTCATAAATAAAGACGGAGAGAGATTCATGGAGCGGTACGCTCCGAATGCGAAGGATCTTGCTGGAAGAGACGTAGTGGCAAGAGCAATGGTGATGGAAATAATCGAGGGGCGAGGTTGCGGGAAGAATGGGGATCACGTTTTCCTCAAACTCGATCATCTAGGTGAGGAGACACTCAAGGCTAAATTGCCAGGAATACTTGAACTATCTCGGACATTTGCTCATGCAGATCCAGTAAACGAACCAATTCCCGTTGTGCCGACATGTCATTACATGATGGGTGGTATACCGACCAATGTAGATGGCCAGGCTCTTTCAGTGGATGCTTCCGGTAATGATGTCGTTATCGAAGGGTTTTATGCCTGTGGAGAGGCAGCATGTGTCTCTGTCCACGGGGCGAACCGTCTTGGTGGCAATTCCTTGCTTGATTTGGTGGTTTTTGGCAGGGCCTCGGGACTGTTCATAGAGAAATCTTTGCGTGACGGAGTTAGCTTGAGTGACCCCAGAGCGGAGGATATTGAGGCTGCCATGGCTGGTTTGGATCGACTAAATAGCTCAACAGGTCAAGAAAAAGCGCCCCACCTGAGGTCTGAGTTGCAGACTATCATGCAGAATTTCTTCGGCGTGTTCAGAAGNGGNGATTACATGAAAGATGGCATAAAGCAGTTATCTGAATTAAAGCCGCGTATCGATGACGTTGCGTTAGAAGATAAGAGTTCAGCATTCAACACTGCACGTATCGAGGCGTTGGAGTTAAGGAATTTATTTGCCGTTGCTGAGGCGACAGCTATTGTAGCTGAAGCGAGAACCGAGAGTCGTGGAGCGCATGCGCGTGAGGATTTCCAGGATCGAGACGATGAAAACTGGCTCTGCCATTCGATGTTTTTCCCCGAGGCGAAAAGAGTTGGTAAGCGGGATGTCAATTTCACTCCCAAAACACATGAACCATTTGAACCAGTCGAAAGAACCTATTAGAAGCGTTGCATGACGTGAGACTTTATAAAGGAGCTACTTTATGCTTACAGTGAGCATTTATCGCTACAATCCAGAGGTGGACAAAGAGCCTCACATGCAAGACTTTAAGTTTGATTCTCGCGGCAAAGACATGATGGTGTTAGATGTGCTCGAGACTCTAAAGGCTGAAGACGCAACGCTTGTGTACAGGCGATCATGCCGAGAGGGGGTTTGTGGATCCGACGGGATGAATATCTCTGGGCGAAATGGTTTGGCTTGTATAACGCCTATTTCAGAGGTCATCAAGAATAATAAGATTATAATCCGCCCGCTTCCGGGCTTGCCCGTCATAAGAGATTTGGTTGTCGATATGGGGCAGTTCTATGCTCAGTATGAGAAGATTCAGCCATATCTGCTGAATGCGTCTGAGCCTCCACAGATAGAACGGCTTCAATCTCAGGAAGACAGAGCAAAGCTCGACGGTCTCTACGAATGCATTCTCTGTGCATGCTGCTCTTCGGCTTGTCCCTCCTTTTGGTGGAATCCGGAGAAGTTCATCGGTCCATCAGGCCTGCTTCAAGCTTATCGATTCTTGGCAGATAGTCGTGACACAGCTACGGAACAGCGGTTAGAAGATCTGGGCGACCCCTTCAGTGTATTCCGTTGCCATGGTATAATGAATTGCGTGCAGGTGTGTCCAAAGGGGTTAAACCCGACGCGAGCGATTGGCCACATCCGAAACATGTTGGTTAAGAAAGCGAGTTAATTTTAGCTGGCTTTTTAGTGGACGTTCATCCGAGCCAACTAAAGTGAAGTTCGCTATACCATAAGGATTACGCGTAATGTCTGATCGCCTGATGGACAAGTTCCTCGGATCGTCTTATTTTTCTGGTGGCAACGCGGCCTACATTGAAAACCTTTACGAAGACTACCTACACAGAAGGGATTCAGTCCCATTTGAGTGGAAACAGTTTTTCGATGGCTTGCCTTCGTCGAATGGCGGTAAATCTCAAGATGTATCGCATGCTACTATCATCCAACACTTTGAACTTTTAGGGCGAAGAAAAGCCCGCCCCACGCCGGCTCCTGGTTCTGGAGGGATACATCTTGCACACGAACGTAAGCAAGTTCGCGTCGTGCAGCTAATAAGCTCTTATAGATTTCGTGGCCATCAGCGGGCGAAACTGGATCCGCTTGGCTTGATGGAACGGCAGTTGGTTCCTGATTTGGAGCTAAATTTTCATGGGTTGACGCCGGCCGATCTTGAAACTACGTTTCAAACTTCTCCTCTATATATGGAAAAAGATGAAGCCAAATTGGCGGAAATTATTCAGACTCTTGAAGAGACATACTGTGGTTGTTTAGGGCCGGAGTTTATGCACATAACCTCTTTTGCGGAGAAACAGTGGCTTGCTGAACGATTTGAAAAGGTGCGATCAAAACCTACATATGATGATCAGGCGCGAATCGACGTCCTGGGTCGACTGACTGCTGCAGAAGGATTGGAAAAACACCTCGACTCAAAATATCCTGGAACTAAACGATTTGGCCTCGAGGGCGGNGAGAGCCTGATACCCATGTTGGATTGCNTAGTGCGAAGTTCAGGNGAATACGGTTGTAAAGAAATAGTCCTTTCTATGGCTCATAGGGGTAGGTTGAACGTNCTGGTCAATGTGCTTGGCAAAAACCCTGCCGAGATGTTCGACGAATTCGAAGGGAAACGTCTAGTCAATACATCTGGGGACGTTAAGTATCATCAAGGGTTTTCCTCAAATGTTATGACACCGGGTGGGGAAGTGCACCTTGCACTCGGGTTTAACCCATCCCACCTTGAGATCTCTTGTCCAGTGGTCATCGGCTCAGCTAGAGCAAGGCAAGATCGGAGAGACGACCCGTCAGGTGAAAAGGTTTTGCCGATTCTTATCCATGGTGACGCTGCTTTTGCCGGGCAGGGAGTGGTCATGGAAACGTTCCAGCTTTCTCAGACTCGGGGCTATAAAACAGGCGGAACGATTCATGTCATTATTAATAATCAGGTCGGATTTACCACCAATCGAAGAGAGGATGCGAGGTCGACCGAATATTGCACCGATATCGCTAAGATGGTGCAGGCACCAATACTCCATGTCAATGGAGATAACCCTGATTCAGTTATGTTTGCTGCTATGTTGGCCATCGATTATCGCTATGAATTTGGTAAAGATATCGTTATTGATTTAGTCTGCTATAGAAGGCGTGGACATAATGAAACGGATGAGCCGTCAGCAACCCAGCCCCTAATGTATCAAGCAATTAGGCAACATCCAACGACCAGATCTTTGTATGCGGAAAAGCTTATCAAAGAAGGAGTTGTCACCCTAGAGCAGTCAGATGACATGAATAATCACTACCGTTTGAGCCTTGATCGNGGTGANTTTGTGGTTCATAACCTTGTAAGCGANCCAGACGAGAGTTTGTTTGTCAATTGGGAGCCCTATCTAAATCATCACTGGCGAACTGAAGGTGATACAAAGGTTGATCACTCTGTTCTAAGGGATATTGCGAAAAAAATTAATGAAATTCCCGACGGTATCTTGGTGCAACGACAGGTTGCAAAGCTATATGATGATCGTCAAAAGATGACAGCAGAAAGCATGCCATTGAATTGGGGTATGGCAGAGCTTTTGGCNTATGGCACGCTAGTAAAGCAGGGCTATCCAATAAGATTNACTGGGCAAGATGTTAAGAGGGGTACGTTTTCGCATCGTCATGCTGCCATTATTAACCAAGAGAATGGAGAAGAATTTATTCCCTTACAGAATATCGGTAATGGTCAAGCCGAGTTTAGAATATATGATTCAGTCCTCTCCGAGGAGGCCGTGTTAGCTTTCGAATATGGCTATTCGACAACAAGCCCGAAGGGATTGGTTATTTGGGAGGCCCAGTTTGGTGANTTTGCAAACGGAGCCCAAGTGGTAATAGACCAATTTATCGCGAGCGGCGAGCAAAAGTGGGCACGTCTTTCCGGTCTTATCATGCTTCTTCCACATGGATTCGAGGGCCAAGGCCCAGAACATTCCTCTGCCCGCCTAGAGCGGTTTCTGCAGTTATGCGCTCAGCATAATATGCAGGTTTGTATCCCTACAACACCTGCTCAGATGTTCCATTTGCTCAGGCGTCAAGCNATCCGGCCCATGAGGCGCCCACTNATCGTCATGAGTCCTAAATGGATTCTTCGTCANAANGAAGCAACATCCACTCTNGAAGAGCTTTCTTCTGGCGGGTTTCAGGCTGTTATTTCGGAAAATGAAATTGAATCGCCAAACGTTAAGCGCNTGATCTTATGTTCGGGTAAAGTCTACTATCACCTGCTTGAACAGCGCAGAGCGAATGATATCAAGGACATAGCAATTGTTCGATTGGAGCAGTTGTATCCGTTTCCGCACGANGAGCTTGATTTGGTGCTTGATTCGATGGCAAATCTTCAGCAGGTTCTCTGGTGCCAAGAAGAGCCCATGAATCAGGGTGCTTGGTACAGCAGTCAGCATCACATGAGAAATGCCTTGACACGCCGCGACCCCGGTTTGGAAATCAGTTTTGTCGGTCGTCAAGGATCCTCAGCGCCGGCTTCAGGATATATGTCTGCGCATAAAGAAGAACAGATGCAATTTGTAAATGAAGCATTAAATATTAATATCGACTAGGAAATAAGTCATGGCAGCAGACATTAAGGCACCGAATTATCCCGAATCAATTCAGGAAGGAACGCTCTCTACCTGGCACAAGAGTGAAGGTGATGCGGTAGAACGTGACGAGTTAATCGTAGAGATAGAAACCGACAAAGTGGTACTTGAAGTGGTTGCACCTGCCAGCGGGAAGCTCATGCAAATTTTGAAATCTGAAGGTGAGGTGGTAGCTAGTAATGAACTGATCGCGCGGATTGAGGAAGGCGCTTTCACCTCCAAGGAATCAGGCACCCGTAAAACCTCGAAAGCGCAGATAGAAGCCGATTCGCCTTCGCCCAAATCCAATGCAGTTGTCGCTAATCCAGCAGCTAAAAAGTTGGCGCTTGAACATGGTATTGATATTGCCTCAATTCCTGGTTCCGGAAAGGATGGAAGAATTACTAAAGAAGATGTAGTAAATTATCGATCCGCAGCCGGTGCGCCAGAGAGGGTCTCCGACACTGATGAAGCCTTGGGTTCTCAAATAGGTGAGCGGGTAGAACGCCGCGTGGCCATGACCCGGATGCGTGCTCGAATTTCAGAACGCCTTCTTGAGGTAACCCACACAACGGCTTCGTTGACCACTTTCAATGAAGTTGATATGTCCTCGCTCATGGATCTGAGACGACAATATCAAGATGAGTTTACAAAAGTTCACAGCGGAACTCGTTTGGGTTTTATGGGTTTTTTTGTTAAAGCGTCTGTGGAGGCGCTCAAGCGGTTTCCTCTTGTGAATGCATCCATTGATGGTGCTGAAATTGTGTACCATGGATATCAGGATATAGGAGTTGCGGTTTCTACCGAACGTGGTCTTGTGGTGCCTGTGCTTCGAAATGCGGAAAATATGAGTATTGCCTCTGTAGAGAGTGGGATATCGGAATATGCCTCTAAAGCAAAAGAAGGTAAATTAACGATCGAAGAAATGACCGGCGGTACCTTTACGATTACTAATGGTGGTGTGTATGGTTCACTATTGTCTACACCAATTATAAATCCGCCACAAACGGCCATTCTTGGTATGCACAAGATACAGGAGCGACCTATAGCTCTCGATGGTGAGTCCGTCATCCGACCTATGATGTACCTTGCGTTGTCGTATGATCATAGACTCATTGACGGAAAGGAGGCGGTACAGTTTTTAGTTACCGTGAAAGAATTGATTGAAAATCCTGCTAAGATATTACTCGAGATTTAAGTCTTAAAATATTGAAAAGGAAATGGAATGTCTGANAATTTTGATGTCGTCGTTATAGGAAGCGGGCCTGCTGGATATGTTGCCGCTATACGGGCTGGTCAATTGGGTATGAATGTGGCGTGTATAGAAAAATGGCGGTCTCCAAACGGAGCATCTGTTNACGGCGGAACATGCCTAAATGTTGGCTGCATCCCCTCAAAAGCTCTCCTCGATAGCTCGCACAAGTATTATGATGCGTTAAATAAACTCGGCAAGCATGGAATAACCACCGACGCGGTTGAGATAGATATAGCTAAAATGATGGGGAGAAAGGACAAGATAGTTTCTCAATTGACCGGAGGCATTAGTCAACTATTCAAGGCCAATAATGTAACCGGTCTCTATGGGACAGCAAAATTATTGTCAAACAGAGAAGTGCAATTCGTGAATCATGATGGTGAGGAGTCAATAATTAAAGCTCCGCGCGTCGTACTAGCCGCTGGTTCAGTGCCAATCGAGATTCCCGCAGCACAAACGGACGGAGATTTTATAGTTGATTCGACTGGGGCGCTCGAGTTTTCTTCAGTGCCAGAACGTCTTGGCATCGTAGGTGCAGGTGTAATTGGACTCGAATTGGGTTCGGTTTGGTCAAGATTAGGATCTGAAGTGGTATTGATAGAAGCCTTAGAAGATTTTCTTCCAGTGATGGANAAGGATATAGCGAAAGAATCATTAAAGATTTTTGCTGGTCAAGGACTCGATATCCGCTTGGGAGNGCGAGTGACCAAGACCTCTGTTAAAGCGAAAAAAGTTCATTTGACCTATCAGTCCAATGATCTAGTGGAGCAAAAGGAGGTCTTTGACAAGCTCATTGTTTGTGTGGGTCGCCGACCTTTTGTTGACAATTTGCTTGCGCCAGATTGTGGTATTGATTTGGATGAAAGAGGTACTATATTGGTAAATAATCAATGCGAAACAAACATTGAGGGTGTTTATGCGGTCGGAGACTTAGTGAGAGGTCCTATGCTTGCGCATAAAGGTTCAGAAGAGGGCATTATGGTTGCAGAACGTATGGCGGGTCATAGTGCCCAGCTTAACTATGATGTGGTACCAAACGTAATCTATACGCATCCTGAGGTCGCCTCTGTCGGCCAAACAGAAGAGCAGGTGAAGGTATCGGGGAGAGGCTATAATGTGGGGATATTTCCTTTCGCGGCAAGTGGAAGAGCGTTAGCGGCTGATGATTCGCAAGGAATGGTTAAAATGATCGCTTGTGAGACCACTGATCGAATTTTGGGATGCCACATTGTTGGTCCTAGTGCGGCAGATCTAGTGCAGCAGGTAGCTATTGCAATGGAATTTGGGTCTAGTGCTGAAGACCTTGGGATGACCGTGTTTGGCCATCCGACTCTCTCTGAGGTCGTGCACGAGGCGGCGCTTGCAGTCAATGGAAATGCTATACACAAAGTGAATCGGAAACGAAGTTGAGAGTTCGTTATTTTTTCCTATGCTCTCGTTTAGATCCGCTTTTTAACAAACTCTTATTTTATTTATTAGGAAAGTTCTTATGAATCTCCATGAATATCAGGGNAAAAACTTATTNTCTGAATATGGTCTCCCTGTAACACAAGGTATCGCTGCTGAGAGCGCTGAGGAGGCCATATTTGCAGCTGATGCTATCGGTGGAGATCAATGGATGGTGAAAGTCCAAGTGCATGCTGGCGGAAGAGGAAAAGCTGGTGGCGTAAAGCTTGCGACCTCCAAGAGCGATATTAAGGAATTTGCTGATAAGTGGCTAGGCCAAAGAATGATCACCTATCAGACGGGTCCAGGCGGACAACCGGTCAGTCGTATTTTGGTTGAGGCGGTTACAGAAATTGCCCGCGAGTACTATCTTGGAGCTGTAGTGGATCGGTCTACCCGGCGCCTCGTTTTTATGGCGTCTACTGAAGGGGGTGTGGAGATTGAGAAGGTCGCCCGAGAGACTCCAGAGAAGATTTTGAAGGCGACGATCGATCCTATGACGGGGGCGCAACCTCATCAGGGTAGGGAGTTGGCATTTAAGCTGGGTTTAGATGGATCGCAAGTCAAACAATTTGTAAACATCTTTATGGGCCTTGCAAAGATGTTTGTAGAGAAAGACTTGTCACTTTTGGAAATCAACCCACTTGTGCTCACCACTGACGGAAACATGCATTGCCTTGATGCGAAAGTTGTGGTCGATGGTAATGCTTTATTCAGGCAAACTAAATTCAAAGAGATGCATGATCCGTCACAAGAGGACCCTCGAGAGGCTCAAGCCTCTGAATGGGACCTGAATTATGTCGCATTGGATGGGTCTATCGGATGCATGGTGAATGGGGCTGGTTTGGCTATGGGGACAATGGATATCGTTCAATTAAATGGTGGTTCTCCAGCGAACTTTTTGGACGTCGGAGGTGGCGCGACTAAGGAGCGTGTTGCGGAGGCATTTAAGATAATATTATCTGATGAGAAGGTGAGAGCGGTGCTCATCAATATCTTTGGGGGCATCGTGCGATGTGACTTGATTGCAGAGGGGGTGATTGGAGCAGTAAAAGATGTTGGGGTGGCAGTCCCGGTAGTCGTTCGCTTAGAAGGTAATAATGCTGATTTAGGCTCTCAGAAGTTGGCTGAGTCAGGACTTGACATTATAGCGGCTAATGGATTGGCTGAGGCCGCAAGACTGGTAGTTCAAGCGGCGAAGGGGCCCTGAATATGTCGATACTTGTAAATGAGAATACAAAAGTAATTTGTCAAGGGTTTACCGGCAGCCAGGGCACCTTTCACTCTGAACAGGCTATTGAATATGGCACGAGGATGGTTGGGGGCGTTACACCCGGTAAGGGGGGAGCCATACATCTTGGCTTGCCGGTATTTAACACGGTAAATGAAGCTGTGAAAGAGACTAATGCCGAGGCATCAATCATTTACGTTCCGGCCTCATATTGCAAGGATTCGATTCTTGAGGCGGCAAATGCGGGAATAGAGCTGATTGTGTGCATAACGGAAGGCATACCGACTCTGGATATGTTGGAATGTAAAGTTAGATGTGACCAATTGGGGGTGCGTTTGATAGGGCCTAACTGTCCGGGAATTATTACTCCTGGTGAGTGTAAAATGGGGATAATGCCAGGTCATATTCATGTGCCCGGGAAGACTGGGATCGTGTCACGTTCAGGAACTCTAACTTATGAAGCTGTCAAACAGACTACCGATCACGGTTTCGGTCAATCTACGTGCGTTGGGATTGGGGGCGATCCGATTCCCGGTTCTAGTTTTATAGATATTTTAACCTTGTTTGAACGAGATGCTGATACGGAAGCCATTGTGATGATCGGCGAAATTGGGGGAACAGCTGAGGAAGAAGCGGCCGCGTTCATTAAAGGCAATGTCAGCAAACCTGTTGTGTCATATATTGCCGGTGTTACAGCACCTCCCGGAAAACGGATGGGGCATGCTGGAGCTATCATATCTGGTGGTAAAGGCACAGCCGAGGAGAAATTTGCAGCTTTACATGATGCTGGGGTCATGACCGTTCGAAGCCTGGCAGAGATTGGNGCAGGGCTCAAAGAGATTGCAGGTTGGTAGTTTTGTTATTTGANTTATAGGTTTANTGAAAGTTTCGAGAACGTATTTTCGTCCTATATAAAAGCTCGCTGCAGTCAATTAATTCTTTAGCAATTATGTGAACTACCGGGCCATCACTCTCGATGGTACCTTTTACCATTAGTAATTGTGCTTTTAGGAGTGCCTGGCGGTATTCTTTCTGCACATTTTTCCAGATTATAATATTACTATTGCCAGTTTCATCTTCTAGGGTAAGAAAGATAACGCCGGATTTGGTTCCAGGGCGTTGCCGCCCAGTTACGATCCCAATAATACTTACCCAGCTTCGATTCCCTAGTTTCGAGAGTTCAATATGGCGATAGCATTTCCTCAGGTTTGAGAATTTTTCTCTTAATATGCTTATGGGATGTCGTCCCAATGACAACCCCATGCTGTTATAGTCAGCATACAAGTTTTCTATTTCATCAGGCGGTAAAAGCTGCTTCTCAGGATAATTGCTAGATANTGGATTGATGTCCTGCTGTAAACTTCCGGNCGNCATCCTGTTTATGGCATNCAGTATCGGGTATTGGTTGGTCGTTTCAAGCGNTTTCCAATATGCTTCACGGCGATGTTCGGATAGTGAGTCAAAAGCCCCGCAGGAACTTAGTAGCGTTAGGAAACCATCTGATATAGAAGTTTTTTCTGAAAAATCTCGAATGCTAGTAAAATAAGACATATTAGAGGATNTTGATTTCCGCGCTCTCATAATGCGCTGAGCGATATTCTGAGACATTCCCTTGATTAGCCTATAACCGAGTCTCAGAGATGGCTGAGATGAATTTTCAGGATTTTCTTCTAGACTATGATCCCAGTTGCTATGATTGACATCTACTGACCGCACTGGGATATTATGGCGTAAGGCATCTTGCACTAACTGTGAGGGGCTATAAAACCCCATGGGTTGGCTATTCAGAATCGCACAATAGAAGGCGGCTGCATGGTGGCATTTTAACCAGGCCGAAAAGTAGGCTAGCAGCGCAAAGCTTGCCGAGTGGGATTCAGGAAAACCATATACGCCAAATCCTTGAATTTGTTTAAATAAGCGTTGCGCAAATTCTAATGAGTAACCTCTGTTTTGCATCCCTGTAACGAGTTTCTTTTCAAAGCTAGAAAGTCGATTATTCTTTCCCCAGCTGGCCATGGAACGACGTAATTGATCAGCCTCTCCGCCTGAAAATCCTGCTGCTACCATAGCTAACTTTATAACTTGCTCTTGAAATATTGGAACACCCAGCGTGCGTTGCAAGACTGTTTTTATCTCTGAGTTTGGATATTTAATTTTTTCGAGACCTTGTCGCCTTCGTAAGTAAGGGTGAACCATCTCACCTTGAATAGGTCCAGGTCGAACTATGGCTATTTCGATCACCAAGTCATAAAAACAGCGAGGCTTGAGGCGAGGTAACATAGCCATCTGCGCACGTGATTCAACCTGAAAGACACCAACGCTATCTGCATTGCAGAGCATGTCATAGGTTGCTTTGTCTTCTTTGGGTATGGAGTCTAANGAAAGTATAGTNTTTTTNTGGCATTCATTTACTAGATTCAAGCAGCGGCGAATAGCCGTCAGCATTCCTAGTCCNAAGATATCTATTTTTAACAATCCNAGTGTNTCGATATCTTCTTTATCCCATTGAATTANAGTGCGATTAGGCATGCTTGCATTTTCTACAGGTACAAGTGTACTTATTGGATTGTCAGTAATAATGAAACCACCAACATGTTGAGAAAGATGTCTGGGCGTACCGATAATTTCTTGTAACAAGCTATAAAAATAGTTCGATAGCCGTCCATTGTGATCAAGGCCCATTTCTTTAAAGCGTTTAGTCAGATCTTTACTCTTTTCCCACCAAGACATAGATTGGCTAAGTTGCTCAATAAANAGAGGATCTAGCCCCAAAGCTTTGCCGACATCCCGAACTGCACTGCGTGGTTTATAGGTGATTACAGTAGCTGCTAAAGCAGCTCTCTCACGAGTATATTTTTTATATATATATTGAATAACTTCTTCACGACGTTCGTGTTCAAAATCGATATCGATATCTGGAGGTTCATTGCGTTCTCTAGAAATAAATCTTTCAAATAAAAGTGAGACTTGTTCGGGAGAAACTTCGGTAATAAATAAACAATAGCAAACTATAGAGTTAGCAGCAGATCCGCGGCCTTGACAAAGAATATTACGGTTGCGAGCAAAATCAACAATGTCATAGACCGTTAAAAAATAAAATTCATAACCAAGTTCGGCAATGATTTTTAGTTCATACTCTATTTGTTTAAGAATCTTGAGGCTTGCGCCTCGAGGCCAGCGTTTATCTATTCCAATCTCTACTAAATGTTTTAGTTGTTGTGTTGGAGTTAGATGCTTCGCTACTACCTCTTTTGGATATTCATAACGCAGTTCATCAAGGCAGAAAGTGCAGCGTTGGGCGATTTTTAATGTTTCTGTGATTAATGAAGGCGGATAGATTTTTTTTAAGTATGATAAGGGCCGTAGATATCGTTCTGCATTGGAAAAGCGTCGCAGACCTAGCTCCATAACGGAACAGTTATATTTGATAGCAGTTAAAGTATCCTGTAGTGCCCTACGTTGCTTGCAATGCATGTGAACATCACCGGAGGCTACCATTGGAATTTCCCATAAAGTAGCTAGATTGTACAAATAACGATAATCTGCTGATTCAGCACCACTGAGCAAATGCTCAACTCCAATCCATAAACGTCCACTAAACCATTTAATTAGTTTCGTGGCGATTTGATTGTCATTTTTGGGATATTTTGATGGCAGCCAGATTACTAGACTGTTATGGAGATTATGTTGGATGTCAGACCACTTTATCTGATATTCCCCTTTTTCGCTNCGTCTGCGTGCCAAAGTAATAAGGGAAGATAATTCAGAATATGATTGTTGGTTCGTTACCAAAGAAATTAATCTGTGTCCGTCGAGTTTGAATTCGCTGCCAAGGATTAAATGTAAGTTTGACCCTTGAGCAGCTGCATGAGCTTTAACTACTCCAGCTAAGGAGCACTCATCAGTAATTGCTAAGGCTTGGTAACCGAGGCTCGTAGCCGTCTTAATCAAATCAGCAGGATGTGATGCACCACGTAAAAAACTATAGTGACTCAAACAATGTAATTCAGCATAACTCATTATGTGATTCTATCAAATTAACTGTATATTTATACAGTTAATTTGATAGAATCACATGCAACTACTAAGATTCATACGTATACTAACAATAACGTTTGTTTAGCCATGATGTTNATATTCAGAACTAAATTGCGGGTTGTCGAGAATCTCTTTCCCATACTTATCTGCATGGAGCCTTATTTAAATGGAACAACNGAAGAACTTCGAGAAAGTATCGATCTATGGGCTAGATCAACCGCAACGTGAACAGCTATTACAGGCGCAACGCGAATGTGTTTTTAACTGGTGTACTAAGGACAGCTGGCCGATGGGAGTCATAATGACGATGTTATGGCACGGTAGTAAAGCATGGCTAACATGTTCTGAGCAGCGTCATCGAGTGTCTGCCGTGAGAAGAAATCCAAAGGTATCAGTAGTCCTGACAAGCAAGGGAACTTTGTTAGGGCCTAATAAAACTATCACTATTAAAGGTACTTGCATAGTCCATAACA
>NZXB01000028.1 GCA_002701765.1 Porticoccaceae bacterium | reverse complement strand
CTCGGCGCTAGTGTTAATGCCTGATTTTGCACGATCATAAGGAAACTTTTTGCTTTCTGTACTCTTCTCTTGATCAACGCTATCTTGGTCAGGCTCAACCGGTTCCAAATCGGAAGATGGGATATCATCATACGATCGAGCAGTTGGGTAAAGCCGGTTAGCTTTTTTGGATAACTCATGATAATCATGGGCATATCTTTTAGATGCGAAATGCCAATAAATAAATGGCGGTATAGCAGCGAGGAACCATTTTATCGCACTATTATCCCTAAAATATTCGTCCATCTCGGGAAAAAGGATAAAGGCAACCAAACCAAGGAAGATCGTTACGTAAAAACTAGGCTTATCTAACCAGATACCCTCAGTTTCAATGTACTGCTCACGTGTCTTTTTCTGCGTCTCATTGTGATCCTCAAGAATTCTTTTTTGCTTACGTTTGTCCTGTTCACGCTCGATCTCTTCTTCATCTTTAAAATAGACTTCCTCACTTATAATATGAGCGGCCTCCCGAATAACGAAGATCGCCTTGGCAATAGGGCATTCAAAGAAATCACGCTCTTTAGTCAAGCGATGCTCCTGCAAGGACTCATGCACCTGCTTTTCTATTTCTTCATAGTTATCAACGAGCGCTCTAAAAGCAAGTCTGAAAGGTGCAGGTACCCCAGCCGAATAAAGGTCTTTAGCATGTTGGCGAAGATCATTAGTCCGGCCGATCTTAATCACACCGGGTCTGAGATCTTCATTCCACATGACATACAGCCAACCTTCCATTTTAATCTACCAATGCAATGAATTAATTCAAACCAGCAACACCAATATAAGCTAAAAAACGAGAGGATCACCACTTTTTATTGGCTGTTATAAGCTGTGTCTACATAGTGTATAACGCCAGAGTGCAAAAATATATCTGCCCAAATACTTAACTAATCTTGATCAAAAACGGACTGGGAGCAAAATTATCCCCTAAAATATTAAATTCAAGGCGGTAGTGGTTAATGAATTACTAAACAATGATTTTAGTGAATAGTTAGCTATACTTCTTAAACCCTCAAAGCTTATATACATAAATAGAAGGAGCAGAAACTATGCGTATCGAAGTAGCCAAAAGTAATCAAGACGGTAATTTGATGGCAGGACCAGGTGATATTTACGCACCAGAAATTTCATCAGCAGGTAATGAGTTCGCATCCACCATATACAGGCATAGCCGTTTGTCCCTTAGAACCTTTGAAGCGGCGCGCATGGCAACAGCAATAATAAATGGTTGTCTGATTTGCAAGAACTGGCGAGCGCACCGAGATGTGCCAAAACTCGGGATTCAGACCGGTGTCATTGATAATGGAGCAATTCCAGATGAAGAGTTTTATCAAGCACTTCTTGATGATGATCTCTCTTCTTTGGACAAGAAAGAAAAGCTTGCTGTTGAGTTTGCTCGACTAATGGGTACAGCACCGAAAGAGCTATCCGCAGATGATGAATTTTGGAAAGAATTAAAACTATCGTTTACAGACGCAGAGATTACCGACCTTACCTACAGCATTGCTGGCTGGATGGGGATGGGGAGAGTGTTTCACGTGCTCGGCATGGACCAAAATTGCTCGGTCTAACCCTTCAAACCACTTGATTTTTCTTGCGTTCTTACATAAATCAGACAATATGTTTATATAAAAATCATATAAAACAATTATTTAAATAAATAAATTAAAGTATATTATTATTTTTTAATGCAAAAAGTGGCAATAAATTACCGCCCCTAAAGCCTATCTCTANGCTGTCGACCTCACGTTCGATGAAACTTGTTCCTTTGGAGAACATTGAAGTTGAAGATTAACAGCAACATTGGAGCCCTTACCGCAGCTAATTCCCTTGGGAGGAATGAGAGAGCTATGAATCAGGCAATGACCAGACTATCGACCGGCGTGCGTATCAACTCAGCANAAGACGATGCCGCCGGTCTTGCTATNACGTCCAAAATGACCGCACAGATCAATGGCCTGAAACAGGCTGNCAGGAATGCCAATGACGCCATATCAATGGTTCAGGTGGTTGAGGGCGCTACCCAAGAGATCACGAGTATGTTGCAGCGCATGCGGGAACTTGCGCTTCAATCCATCAGTGATTCCAATACTGACTCAGATCGCAAAGCCCTTGACAACGAGTTTCAGGAACTGGTCGCAGAGATTGGCAGGATCTCAGACAACACCCAGTGGAATGGNACTAACTTGCTTGATGGTCATTCGTTTATAGGGGGTGCAAACTTTCAAGTGGGCAGTAAGGCAGATCAGATCATAAATATGACTTTTGGTGACTTCTCCCACAACAANCGAGCAGGCGTATTTGGCGAAGCACTCAGCGCANTGAATATAAAAGGCCTNGGAGATAATCCCGACTGGACAGTCAAAGGCGCTCCTTTTGGGGGATTGGATGCCGATGACGATTTTAGAATCGGGGTTCCAACCGCTGATGGTAATTCGATCGTGATTTATGGGTATGATCGAACGTCATCCGGGAGAGGACCGGTCCAAGTATATGACTGGGACGGAACTACCTGGAATAAGCGCGGTGCTGATCTCTCGCACGCGGGCCCAGNTGATTACTCATCTACAATNNTNGGNGCGTCACTTAGCGATGACGGAGAAACCATTGCGATTGCTGAAAGTTTGATGGATACCGCCAATGGCGCCGATTCAGGACGAATACGAATCCTAGACTGGAACGGCACCGACTGGGAACTGCGAGGCATAATTGATGGTGAGAATGCAGACGACAAAATGGTGCAGTATGGAATGAGTGCCAATGGCAACAGCGTTATTTCCAACTCTAGAGGCAATGATGAGGTAGCCAATGACTCAGGTCAGGTTAGAATCTTCGANTGGGATGGGACACAATTTGTTCAGCGAGGCAATTCTTTCAACGGCGCAGCTGCGAATGATGTAATCACTGGNCGCATAAGCATGGATGGAAACTCTGTTGCTATCGCCTCAGGAGGAGGGCACAAATCAGGTGCAATAGACGCACCGGCAACCAAGGGCANTGTCAAAATATACGATTGGAATGGCGCAGCTTGGAGCCAAAGAGGAGCGGCGATTGAGGGCNTNGGGAGTACCGATGGCGCAACCATTAGTGGCTATGACAGNGGGATGAATACCATATCTATTAGTTATACAGGCCATGATGCTGACGGCGATAGTTCTAATGGCACGGACGGAATGCTCAAAGTCTTCGACTGGGACGGCTCTAACTGGGTGCAGCGGGGCGATGCGTTTACCAATAGCAACGGAGATTCTATTAGAGGCACCGTTAGCAGTGACGGAAATAGTTTGGTCACAGGCTCGATGTTTGCAGACCCGGGAGGAGTGATGATGGCCGGCCAAGCTCAGGTGTTTGACTGGGACGGATCAAGCTGGGTTCAAAGAGGTAGTACTTTGACAGGCAGCGCAGCCGTGGACATGTTTGGTGTCATCACGATTGCAAACTCTTTGGCCACTACCCTGTCTGTCAACGCACTGGACTTCAACGGGGCGGCCGGTGGCAGAACCGAAGTCTATCAGTACCCGCTCGACACAAATCGCGTGATAAAGATCCTCGATGGAGCGCTTGACGGCGTCAATAACGAACGAGCCAAGTATGGCGCCGTGATGAACCGGCTGGAATATACGGTAGAGAACCTCACAAACATCGCNCAGAATACGGCAGCAGCCAGAAGTCGAATACTTGATACCGATTATGCCAGAGAGACTACTGAGCTTGCTAGAACCCAAATTATTCAACAAGCGTCTACCGCTATGCTATCTCAAGCCAATCAGCAAGGGGCAGCGATCTTGGAATTATTGCGACCGTTTGAATAGTTCGTCANTTTTTTAAATTTGATCCNATAGAAAAATTACTTTGACCCTAATGCATCGGCGACGAAAAGTAATTGTATTTTGTTCACTTTTCGGTAGCCTAAGGTATCGTTATTGCCGTTTCGAGAAACCACGCATGAATAAACCATCAACTAACCTCGAGAAGAACTTTTTAGGCTTGTCAGATAGGCCAGCCCTTGTTTTAGTAGATATGATAAATGGGTTTACCGATCCAGAGTGCGCGCTAGGCAGCCACTGCCCTGACGTTATTCAAGCAAACGTCGAGCTTTTAAACGCATTTAGGTCAAAGGAACTGCCAATTTTTTTCACCACGGTGGTATATTTCAACGATCGTCAAGCAAGCGTATTCCGTAAGAAAGTGCCTGCACTAAACGCGCTTCAACCGAACTCGCATTGGGTCGCTGTGGATAGCGCCCTTGCAAAAAGGGACAGCGAAGTCTTGATTGAGAAGCAATGGGCTAGCGCCTTTTTTCGCACTGACTTAGATCGAAAATTGAGAGAATTAGAGGTCGATTCGCTCGTTGTCACTGGCCTGACGACCAGCGGTTGTGTAAGGGCCAGCGTTGTTGACGGGCTGCAAAACAACTATCAGGTAGTGGTTGCCGAGGAGGCAGTTGGAGACCGTAATCAAGAGGCGCACTACGCCAATCTATTTGACATGAATGCAAAGTATGCTGACGTTGTCACAGTAAAGTCCATTAAAGATTCTCTGGGGCAATAAGTAGGGGCGACTCACGCCGCCCCTAATCAGTTATAGACAAACTTAAAATAAGTCCGCATTCATAACTTTGTTCCAAGCTCCAATGAAGTCATTGATAAACTTCGTGTCCGCGCCACTAGAAGCATAAACCTCTGCCAGCGCTCTGAGTTGCGAGTTCGACCCGAAAACTAAATCAGCTCTAGATGCAGCTCTGACTTTTTCTCCAGAAACGCGGTCTATCGCCTCGAAAGAATTACCTGTGCCATTGGGCTTCCAAGCCACCGACATATCAAGCAGCGTCCCAAAATAATCGTTGCTGAGAACGTTTGGATTATTAGTGAACACTCCCAATCCATTCGAACTGATGCCCAGAGAGCGCATACCACCCAACAGTACAGTCATCTCCGGAGCTGTGAGGCCCAATAGATGAGATTTATCCAACAGCATTTCCTCAGGCGTTCCACCGACATCTGGACCATGATAATTTCTAAATCCGTCAGAAACTGGTTCCAGAACCGCAAATGACTCAATATCTGTTTGATCTTGAGAGGCATCTCCTCTGCCAGCAGTAAAGGGAACATGGACACCCGATGCTTGCTCAATTCCAACAGCGCCACCCAGCACAATAACGTCTGCGATTGAGGCGCCTGTTTCGGCGGAGATAGCCTCATAGATCTCAAGTACTCTCGCTAGCTGATCGGGCTTATTAGCCTCCCAATCCTTCTGCGGAGCTAATCGGATTCTAGCGCCATTTGCACCGCCCCTCATGTCTGAACCACGAAATGTTGAGGCGCTCGCCCAAGCGGTCTCCACCATTTCTTGAACAGTCAGGGAACTATCGGCAATTTTATTTCTGACTGCGGCTATATCATAATCGCTGTTTCCAGCTGGAACGGGATCCTGCCAGATCAAATCTTCGTCAGGGCATTCGGGTCCCATGTATCTTGACCTAGGTCCCATGTCCCGATGAAGTAATTTAAACCAAGCCCGCGCAAAAGCGTCGGCAAACTCTTCAGGGTTTTCATGAAAACGCTTGGATATCTTGAGATAACTAGGGTCCTCTCTCAGAGCTATATCCGCGGTTGTCATCATAGTAGGCACTTTTTTGGACGCATCTGCCGCATCAGGAGCCATGTCCTCCTCTGTCTGACCAACAGCATGCCAGACAATCTTTCCCGCCGGGGTCTCAACTTTCTCCCACTCGTAACCCAGGAGCAGATCAAAGTAACCGTTGTCCCATTGAGTCGGGTTGGAAGTCCATGCGCCTTCAAAGCCGCTTGTAATCGTATCAACGCCCTTGCCCGAACCGTGTGTGTTCTGCCAACCAAAACCCATCGATTCTAGAGGGGCTCCTTCAGGCTCAGTTTGAACATGATCTTCCGCAGCAGCACCGTGGCCCTTGCCAAAAGTATGGCCCCCGGCGACCAATGCAACAGTTTCCTCGTCGTTCATTGCCATCCTTGCAAAAGTCTCCCGCACGTCCCGCGCACTGGCTCTAGGATCGGGATTGCCATCGGGACCTTGAGGATTAACATAGATTAAGCCCATTTGAACAGCTGCTAAGGGGTTGTCCAAAACACGATCGCCTTGGTAGCGGTTATTGTCTAACCAGGTGTTTTCCACACCCCAATGAATGTCTTCTTCAGGACTCCAGATGTCTGGCCTGCCGCCACTAAACCCAAATGTTTTTCCTCCCATGGATTCGATAGCTACATTTCCGGCAAGTATTAGTAAATCTGCCCAGCTTATTTGCTCTCCATACTTTTGTTTTACTGGCCACAGTAATCGTCTTGCTTTGTCCAAGTTGCCATTGTCCGGCCAACTGTTGAGTGGCGCAAATCTCTGAGCTCCGGTTCCCCCGCCGCCACGGCCATCGGTGTTGCGGTATGTACCCGCCGCATGCCAAGTCATACGTATGAAGAAAGGACCATAGTGACCATAATCCGCAGGCCACCAGTCCTGGGAGTCAGTCATTAAATCATTCAAATCCTGTTTAAGGGCGGCATAATCAAGCTTTTTAAATTCCTCCCTGTAATCAAAATCTGGATCCATCGGATTTGACTTATTGTCATGCTGATGAAGAATATTTAAGTTGAGCTGATTAGGCCACCATTCCCGATTTGACGTGCCTGTCGCACTGTTTGTGGTCATGGCTCCATGCATCACGGGGCACTTCGCTTCACTTTCAGTAGTCGTAACATCACTGGACATTTGTGGTAACTCCTGTAAAAAATTAGAATAATTAATATTTTCGCTGGCGTGCGCCTCTAAAACTTTTAAAAACCCACGCCACTATATCTACAACATTCTTATTATTTACGAAAGTTTACATGCACAGTGTGAATTATTAAATTATTTATTTAAGAATCATACGTTCAATTAATCCGAACGTAATAAATTGCATGATTACTATAAAACAACTCAATTATGCGCTCGCAGCCGCCAAGGCACTTCATTTCAAAAAGGCAGCAGAAACGTGTTTCGTATCGCCGAGCACGCTAAGCACGGCGATAGCGGATTTGGAATCTGAACTCGGTATTCGAATTTTTGAGCGAGACAATAAAAAAGTAATTGTGACTCCCATGGGAGAGAAGGTTCTTGAGAAAGCCCAAGCCATAAAGATACAGATGCAAGATTTTTCAGCTCTCGGGCAGTCACTTGAAGATCCCATGGCTAATTCGTTATCGCTTGGTATCATTCCTACTATTGGTCCATTTTTAATTCCTCTCGTACTTCCTGCCCTCAAGAAAAAATATCCAAGGCTAGAACTCAACATCACTGAGGACCAATCTCATGCACTAATCGAACAACTAGAGGACGGCGATCTTGAGATGGCCATTCTGGCACTGCCTTTTGACATCAAGGGACTGACGTCCCATAAGTTTTGGGAAGAAGATTTTTACTATGTAACCCACAAAAATCAAATGAGCGCACAAACCAAAGAAGTTAATACAAAGAATTTGAATAGGTCTCGACTGCTACTCTTGGATGACGGGCATTGCTTAAAGGAGCATGCGCTCAAAGCATGTGAGATGCCATCCGGAGGCGAAAACCTCGTTAAGGTAACGAGCCTGAGTACCTTAGTGCAGTTGGTCGCAAGTGATATGGGCAGCACGCTGGTACCACAGATGGCCGTTGAGTCTCTAATCGACTCGAACGCCCTTCTGTGTCGGGCCCATCTAAACCAGAAAAGTCCACATCGAGAAATTGCTTTGGTAACACGACCGAGCTACCCCGGATCGGCCACTATTAAAAATCTTATTGATACTTTTTCAGAAGAATTGAGCAGAAAGTTTAACCGTAATTTAAAACTAATAACTCGCCTTGATCACTTAGATCGATGACGCGACTCAGAGTGACCCGGGATAGCATGCAAGATGTCTAGGCTCTGCCAATCCCCAGATGTCAAGGGTGCGTGTCCATGCATGTTGAGCAAAAGTAACTATTAGTAAAACCAATTGCCAGGTGCTTTGCAAAAACTATATATTTGTAAAGGCATTATTTGCGATCCACATCATACAAATTAATTGCGCTAACAGCCTTAAATCAATTCGCGTTGTGTTAATAACTAAAACCGCATATCCTGATCCACTATTGCGTTAGATTCGTTTCAGCTTTAACCGATCAGGATANTAAATTTTAATGGTCAACAACCCAAAGTTCTTACCTATAAATGTCAAGCATCCAATCAATCCTCAGGCGCAAGCCNCTGCGAATCAAAATCTAGGAGACTCAGCGCCTAAATCCAATAAGATTGACCGCTCGATAAGAGAGCTAGATCTGAGCCGCTTGAGTCTTTATCCTTTTAAGATTAACCTCGATTGGAATGAAGAGAACGAAATTGACCTTTCTTTTTTTCCTAACCTTACAAAACTCGATTGCTCGAACAACAACTTGAGCAAACTTGATCTGTCCCATACTCCTCGCCTGACAGAATTATGGTGTCACAACAACAGGCTCCATGAGCTAGACTTGTCTCACACTCCAGAATTGCAACTTCTGCACTGTGGCGGGAATAAGCTTGCCGAGATCGACGTTTCACCCGTTCCTGAATTACTGCGCTTTTTTTGTTACAAAAATAATTTGTCGCAACTTGATATCTCGCCGGCGGTTAATTTGCGAAAATTGTTTTGTGATTGGAATGAATTGGATGAGTTGGATTTATCGACCACCCCCGCCCTAACCACTGTTTGCTGCTATCACAATAAACTCAGCCAGCTGGACCTTTCACATACTCCTCAATTAGAAAAACTTAACTGTCGTAATAATTATCTTACTAAGTTGGACATTTCAAAGCTGCCTAAATTAAAGTCACTTTATGTTAAGAATAATTTTCTAATGGGAATCGATATTTCACAACACCCAAACCTTGATGATATTGACTTTACTTAAGAACACTGCTTTTTTACCATCAATTGGGCTATAACGCTCAAACCGATAGCGCCACCTTAACAATTTTCTTGCAATTCGAACCCATTCAGCCAAATAATTGCTCGCTTGGATCGTCAAGCCGGCATTATAATATTGGGCGACAAGGCTTTTATTCCCGAAAGGTTTAATAGGAGCATTTAGATGACTGCATACAGAACAGACAGTGGCAACATAGAGGCGCTTCCTTACAAAGATAAGAAGCGTTACCTTTGGATTCTCTCACTCCTCCTCCCAACGCTGCCGCTTACAGGAATATTTTTATTCAGTAGAACACAATTGGAGTGGTCCTTGTATCTCCCTCTGCTAATTAGCTATGGAGTCATACCTCTTGCAGACTGGTTAATTGGCACAGACGAAACTAATCCACCCGAGGACATTGTGCCTCAACTTGAGTCGGACCCCTATTATCGATGGTTAACATATTTAACCGTACCCCTGCATTTCATCGTGCTCACTATCATGTGCCACTTTATTTCCACGCATAATCTAGACTGGCCATCCATAATAGTCACTGCGATTGTTGCCGGGGGGTATAGCGGGCTTGGCATTAACACGGCGCATGAACTGGGCCACAAAAAGACCAAGCATGAACAACTCTTGGCAAAAATAACCTTAGCCGTACCGGGTTATGGACATTTTTGTGTTGAGCATAATCGTGGCCATCATGTGCTAGTTGCAACTCCAGATGACCCAGCGAGCTCCCGGATGGGAGAATCAATATACTCGTTCGCGCTTCGCGAGATACCTGAAACCTTTGCTAGAGCATGGGGCCTTGAAAAAGCTCGCCTTGCAACACAAGGCAGAAGCACATGGTCTTTAAAAAATGCAATCCTACAATCTTATGCGATAACTTTCGTATTCCAAGGTAGTCTGTTACTGGCATTTGGCTGGATAATGTTACCATTTCTGGCAATTCATAATGGGTGGGCGTGGTTTCAACTTACCTCAGCAAACTATATCGAGCACTATGGTTTGCTCCGCAAAAAAGACGAAAATGGCCGTTACGAACGATGTCAACCACATCACTCATGGAACTCAAATCATATCATTGGAAACCTCGTGACTTTTCACCTAGAAAGGCACTCTGACCATCACGCCAACCCAACGAGGCGGTATCAGAGTCTCCGGACCTTCTCCGATTTACCTCAACTTCCAACTGGATATGGAGGAATGTATTTGCTAGCTTACATTCCATGGGTCTGGTTTCGGATAATGGATAATAGACTTCTTGCCCTACCCCACGTTCAAGGTGATTTATCAAAGATTAATCTGGATCCTAAAAATCGGTCTCGAATAATTGAAAAATATAATCATAACTAGCAAGACTGAGATAAATTTTGCATAACAAGAAATGAATTGCCATAGGCATAAGATAGATATTTCATGGCCAAACTATAGCTGCAAAAGTAGACATATTATTCTATTCAGAATCAATGGTTTTGCGTCGCTAATTAAAATCCTAGTGAACTCCTGTATTGATCTAATAGCCATAGACTTATAAGACCAAATGGTCAATCTGCGTCGCCAGATCAAATCAACACATACCGTCTTGTCTAAGAAGACGAGATGTTATTATTGGCTCATTCGAACACTGTTAATTATTAACGAATAAGTTTTCAGGCAGCTTATAAATTTTTTCCACANCATTTTTTGAATTTTCGACCNTTACCACAGACACAGGGATCGTTGNGACCAATTTTTGGAGCATCCNTTTTAATTGGTGNTNTNGGAGGACAACAACTGGTATCACCGCAACTAGATTTTTCGTCTTCCATTGATGGGTAAGCTGAAAAGGCACGTTTAGGTATTTGCATGTTGAGGGAGTCCTATGGCTCTCAAAGCGGCGGTATTCTACTGGAACNTAAATNAAAAATCATACATAAGANCATATGGCGGAGAGAGAGGGATTCGAACCCTCGATACGCGATTAACGTATACTCCCTTAGCAGGGGAGCGCCTTCAGCCACTCGGCCACCTCTCCACAAGTCCGACNCGCGCCGCATGATACTTCGTTTACTTATTATATGATACTCCAGTAGGTAACTGATAAAACAGCCGCCTTCATTCAACTAAGTTAGTTGCCATGATTATTTACAAAAGATCTAGTTAAGGAATNCAGTGCTTTTTCACATCATTAATCTGTTTAGCNGTCTGGTTCAGATATCTGCTCACATGCCNAGAGTAACGGCTACTTCTATGAATTCAGCTGCCNTCATTCTNTGGTATTTAACACCCTTTAAACCCAAATCTATTGGTTCAGGATCAACTATATGNATATCAGTATTATTTCTTTTAGCTATTTCTAGCGCCATAGCGGTAATACCCACACTGAAGGACGTGCCCATAAAGACCATCGTGGTGGCCCCATCCAACCAAACAACCGCCTCTGACATCCGATACATATCTGTATAATACTCATCAAAAAGAAGAACGAAAGGCTTGAGGGAAACATCCACCTCAGGTTTCNTAGTTATTCTAGATATTCGGAATACGTCAAGCAGAAGATCCTTCAAAACAGCATCAGAGCAGTCCGAACCAATTTCATTGGCTAGCTCATCCCATGGAGCATTTATTAATTCCAATTGCTTCTCTTGATGTCCAAATAAAGTGACCTTGTCAAGCCTCCCATGGATTGGGATATAGCCAGCGTTTCCAGCTTTTCCATCAAGGCCATCAATGTTCTGAGTGATCAATTTTTTTTTCGACAACCATTCATGAACCATGTTTGGCTGTGTATTCCTGTACNCAGCAAAACGTTTAAAGTACCAATGAAGAAATTCAGCAGGTTTCTCTATATACATCTGCCGAGTAGCCATTTCTTGGGGAGTAAAATTAATACTNCCAATCGTCCAAAAACCGTCTTTACCTCTAAAAGTCGGAATACCACTATCGGCGCTGACGCCNGCNCCTGTGATGAACAAGTGTTTTCTCATTAAACGCTAACCCTTTCNGAATAGTCAGCATNGCNNAAGNACCTATGTTTGGAAAAAAAGTTGATAATTGCCACTNACGNCTATCAGANGTTTTTGGCAGNTATGTCACTCGCTCGGATAGTNAAATCGAAATCATCCANCAAGTCACGNTATATNATNCCTCCCTTAATTATGGCGGAAAACCTTGAGTGGTCCTGCATNATTTTGATNTCGTCNATNGGNTTCCCNTCGACTATCAGAATGTCCGCATATTTCCCAGCTTCAAGAGTTCCCAAGCTCCCATCTGGATCAACTGCCGCACCTCCATCTCGCGTCGCACAGAGTAGTGCTTTGCCTGGCGACATACCGAACATGTCCACAAAAATTTCGAGATCTTTAGCATACGTGCCATGCGGAGCCACTGAGATACCATAATCTCCGCCGACCATCATTCGTATATCTCTATCCAGCATCATTTGGACAGATTTGATACTGGCTTCGACTTCATCCTCATAGCCCCGCTCCCTAACCCATTCCGAGGTCAAACCAAGGGATTCGCAATGCTCAATAAGCCCTANCTCCCAAATAATTCCTGGGCCCACGAACACTCGATCTCTGGCCTCATAGAGCATGTCTGCAGCTTCTTCATCGAGAAAATTAGCGTGTGCTATGTAGTCAACACCATAACGAACTGCTTGTTTAACTCCGGCCGCTGATCGACTATGACAAGCTACGCGGAGGCCATGGCGATGAGCCTCATCAACGATTGCTGAGACCTCATCATCGTGAAATGACAACTCATGCTGAGTACAGTGCTCACAGACGCCCTCTCCATCAATAAAGATTTTAACTATATCGACACCGTCTCGACGTTGCTGACGAACAGCTTTTCTGAGTTCCCATGGCCCATCGGCTATCTGTTCCAGACCATCGAAAACCCCTGAATCAACTGTGCTTCCGGAAACTCCTAAATCTTTTCCCGCGGCAGCTAATCTAGGGCCAGGAATCTTGCGGTCGTTGATAGCAGATCTGAGCGTAATATCCACCCTATGAATGCTCCCGAAACTCAACGCAGACGTAAATCCAGATCCCAACATGACACGAGCATTTCGGATTCCAGTTAATGTGGCCTCTTCAGGCGTCTGGGCTCCAAGCTGAAAGGGATTTGCATCAGTAAAAGAGAGATGTGCGTGGCATTCAGTCATCCCAGGCATAACAAACTTGCCACCAAGATCCACCCGCTCTACTGATGAATCTATGTTTTCCAGATCGATTGCTTCACCAGCATATTTAATACGGTCTCCTTCAACCCAGATCATGCCATTTTTAATTACCGACTCATCAAGACCTCTAAACAGTGTCGCTTCAGAAAAAATCGTTTGTTTGTTCATAATATCCTCCGTGTTCAGCAACTCATGAACTTAGATTTCCTGGCCTTCCAGCCTCATTAATTTTTTTGCATTTGGAGTTAAACTTTTAGCAAAGGCATCTGCCTTTTTCGGGGTATCCCAACCCCCAAAATTGGTACCGTAGACGCAACGGTCAATTCCAACGAGGTCAAGTAGCATTTTTTTATGAAGTGTCCCAGGAACATGGGAATCAAACCATAATTGTTTTAAAACATGTGCAAAGCCGTGTTCTTTTACCGAATCTGGTGCCCAATCCCTCAAAGTGGACCAACCTTCNAATCTNGGGAACAGNTANGAANCCACCCCCCCTCCATGAGAAATACAAATATCCAAGTTTGGATGACGGTCAATCACACCGCCTAAGACTAATTGNGCCACGGCAACAGTCTCCTCGTATGCATAACCAAGAATTAGTGTCATATCGAAACGAGCCAACCTGGAATCATCTGGACCTCCGGGACCTCCGCTNGAAGCAGGGTGCATAAACAGTGGAACATNCAGTTCTGCTATAGCAGAATACAAGGGATCTAAGCATGGGTCATCAATATCGAATGGGAAGTTGGTGCCTATGTAGATAGCGGAAAGCCCAAGGAGCTTCACAGCACGNTCGGCTTCCTTTACAGACGCGTCTATATCTTGTATTGGGAGGGCGGCAGCTCCAAGGAATTTGTTAGGATGTTTTAAAACAATATTAGCCATCGCATCATTCTGGGCTGCGCAAAAGTTAATTGCGTCTTGCGCAGGNATATGATGAAAAAAAGTCAACGGGTTGGGAGATAAAAGTTGCAGATCAATACCGTGGCGATGCATCTCCTCTAACCTCATAGCCACATCCATAAAAATCGTTTTGCTGTAGTCCATAGGTTTCATTTGATACCCACCAAAACGAAAAAAGACGATGCCATCATTATCGGTACATACTTCCGGACCGAAACTTCCCGCTCGATTCATAGTCTCTTGAAAAACTATGTGAGCATGCAAGTCTATTACTTTGTTTGATTCATCAGAAGACACAAAGTACCTATTTTTTTCCTACTGCTCGGTATGTTGTTTAAGATAAAGGCGCACCGTATTGAAATAAAATTTTATTATTTAAATTGAGTTTAGCCCGTCATTCTCGATCAAATTCTGAAATTGGTTGTGAGGAATCCTTCTCGGACTGTATTCTCTGATATATCTCTTCTCTATGCACGGCAACGTTCTTAGGCGCATTAACTCCCATTCTTACCTGATTACCTCTGGCACTCAAAACTGTAATGCGAATATCATCACCAATCACTAGCGTTTCCCCAACCCTTCTAGTCAGAATCAACATTGCACTCTCCTGTTTGCTTACCTTAATTTGTCAAAAAACAAAAATCTGAGCATATCCCTTGCCAAGGCAATCGATTTTAACTTTCACTTTGCTTGAACAACACAACCAGCGGAAACCTTCCCGGTAAAACATGAACACATGCAATGCTACTGATTTAAGTCTGGATTTACAAAGAATAGTTACTAATAACTAGCCTCAAGCCCATATTTCGCATGAAGAGCTCTCACTGCAAGTTCTAAATAACGTTCCTCGATAACGACAGCAATTTTGATTTCCGACGTCGTAATCAGCTGAATATTTATTCCCTCGCTTGCCAGACACTCAAACATTCGTGTCGCCACACCAGCATGTGATTTCATACCCGCGCCAACGATGGAAACTTTCGCGATTTTGCTATCTGCGATAATCTCTTCCGCACCGAGATCATTGGCGATAACTGAGAGAATTTCAGCGGCTGATTCAAGTTCACTTCGATTAACAGTGAAGGTAATGGTAGCCGAATTATCTTTGGCCACGTTTTGAACTATCACATCAATATCAATATTAGCGTCGCTTATCGGTCCCAAAACTTTTGCCGCCACTCCTGGCTGATCAGGGATTCCTCTGATAGTTAATTTGGCTTCATCCCGATTAAAAGCAATTCCAGAAACCATAGGTTTCTCCATATCTTTTTGCCCCTCTAATGTTATTAATGTTCCTTCGCCTTCATTAAAGCTCGATTTAACTCGGAGCGGGACTCCATACTTGCCTGCAAACTCAACCGCACGAATTTGGAGCACTTTCGACCCTTGACTTGCCATTTCCAGCATTTCTTCAAAAGTAATTTCAGGCAGCAAGCGCGCCTCCATTACTATCCGCGGATCCGTTGTATATACGCCGTCGACGTCGGTGTAAATCTGACACTCATCTGCTTTCAGTGTTGCCGCCAAAGCTACCGCTGTAGTATCCGAGCCTCCTCTGCCCAAGGTCGTTATGTTTCCCTCCGAGTCAACTCCTTGAAAACCTGCTACCACCACCACTCTTCCCAAATCAAGATCTTTCTTGATATTGCTGGGTTCAATTCTCTCGATTCTTGCTTTCCCAAAAGCACTATCAGTAATGATTGGCACTTGTCCGCCCGTGTATGATCGAGACTTTAGCCCCAATGCCTCTATAGCCATACATAGCAACGCAATTGTCACTTGCTCGCCAGTCGACACCAGCACATCTAATTCTCGGGAACTCACCCGGTCTTGAAGTTCTTGCGATAATGCGATGAGACGATTCGTCTCTCCACTCATGGCAGAGACAGTAACCACAATCTGATGACCATCTCTGTGAAATCTGGCAATCTTTGAGGCAACGGCTTGAATTCGCTCAATAGAGCCAACCGAAGTACCCCCAAACTTTTGAACTATTAACGTCATAAGCGCACCACGAAGCTATCTATTAAAAATAGCACTTGCCATAAAACTATCGCAGACGCCTCCATTGTGCTAACCAACCTTTGCCGAAATCCAGATCGGAACTGATGCAATAGCTTTTGGTAACGCCTCGATATTTGAGGCGGATCCTTGTGCCATGTCTGCTCGACCTCCTCCTTTCCCATCGACCTGACCAACAAAAAATTTCATTAGCTCTTCCGCTTTAATACTATCTGTTAAATCTTTCGTAACGCCAGCAACTAATGATGCTCTATCACCATTTATCGCAGCCAACACAAAAACTCCCCGAACTAGTTCTGATCGGACTTGATCTGCCAAAACTCGAAGACTCTTTACATCTGCTCCTTGAACAATTTCAGCTAACACCGCAACTCCATTAACATTTTCAACATTGGATAATAAGTCGGCGCCTGAGGACTTTGCGACTTTAACTTTCAATGTGTCCATATCTTGTTGAAGCCGCTTATTTTCAACGAGAAGTGCATTCAATTTATCTAAAATAGTGCTCCTCGATCCCTTCAAAATTGAAGACGCCTTCTCTAAAATCGATTCAGCTTGGTCGGCATAAACCAAAGCATCAAGACCCGTGACCGCCTCAATTCGACGAACACCAGATGCAACACTGGACTCTGAAAAAATTCGTACTGGTCCAATTTGGCCGGTCCGCGATACGTGAGTGCCTCCGCATAATTCGACCGAAAATTCTCCGCCTATCCTCACCACACGAACCTCGTCACCATATTTTTCTCCAAATAACGCCATTGCTCCAGATTTTTTTGCCTCTGTCATTGACATCACAGACGTCTCAACCTCTGTATTTGCGATTACTTGTTCGTTGATAATCTGCTCAATGTCACGGATCTGTTCAATAGATACCTGTTCGTTATGAGAAAAATCAAAACGTAATCTATCGCGACCAACTAGCGAGCCTCGTTGAGTTACATGTTGGCCCAATACTGTCCTCAAGGCCGCATGAAGCAGATGTGTGGTAGAATGATTGTTGGATACTGCCAACCGTTTGTGAGTGTCCACTGAAGTGCTTACACTATCACCCAACTTGAATTCGCCGCAAACTACTCTTCCAAAGTGCAAATGATGGTCGTTGTTCTTCTGACAATCAGTGACTACAAACTCGCTGCCATTAACATAAATAGAACCACCGTCGCCGATCTGCCCACCTGATTCAGCATAAAATGGTGTACGGTCGAGTACCATAATCACTTCTTTATCGATCTCACAACCCTCGACAAATTTATCTTCTTGAAGAATGGCAGAGATTCTTGCTTCACCTGCAGTGAAATTATGTCCAATAAATTCTGTTGATCCATCAATACTTTTCGTGCTCGCAGCACTGACAACAAATCTACTAGCCTCTCTTGCACGCCGCCTTTGCTGCTCCATGCATTTTTCATAACCTTCCATATCTAATTTAATAGAACGTTCCCTCGCAATATCATTCGTTAAATCCGTGGGGAACCCAAAAGTATCGTATAAGCGAAAAATCACTTCTCCTTGAAGGGTTTTTCCGGGCATGGCATCTATCGCGTCATTTAACACCTGCATACCATTATCAAGAGTCCTTGCAAATTGTTCCTCCTCTGAACGAATAATTGATGATAATCGGTTTTGCTGATTTTTTAATTCCGGATATGCGTCTCCCATAACCTCAACGAGTGCAGGGATGAGCTGGTAAAAAAATAAGGAATCTGCCCCTAATTTATGGCCATGCCGAAGGGCTCGTCGAATAATCCGTCTGAGAACATAGCCTCGTCCCTCGTTAGAAGGAATCACTCCATCCATAGCCAGAAATGCACATGAACGAATGTGATCAGCGATAACCTTTAAAGAGTCATCGCCAATGTCAGCACATCTGACAATTTTGGCTGCTGAATTGATCAGATATTTAAAAAGGTCAATATCATAATTACTGTGCACACCTTGCATCACCGCTGAGATTCGCTCTAAACCCATTCCGGTATCAATTGAGGGTTTAGGAAGCGCAACCATCTGTCCATCGGAACCTCGTTCAAACTGCATAAAGACTAAATTCCAGATCTCGATGTATCTATCAAGGTCATCGTCCGGACTACCAGGAGGCCCTCCGGAGACATGTTCTCCGTGATCCCAAAATATTTCCGTACATGGGCCACAAGGACCTGTATCGCCCATTTGCCAAAAATTATCCTCATCAAGGCGAGTAATCCGTTCAGGGTCTATACCAATTTCATTTAACCAAATGTCCTCAGCCTCTTGATCACTAACGTGAACAGTGATCCATAGTCTGTCCTCAGGCAATTTTAAAATATCTGTTAGAAATTCCCAGGCGAACCGAATTGCATCCTCTTTAAAGTAATCACCGAAACTGAAGTTACCTAACATTTCAAAAAATGTATGGTGGCGGGCTGTATAGCCAACATTTTCAAGATCATTGTGCTTCCCGCCAGCCCGAACACATCTTTGGGAAGAAACAGCTCTTGAATAGGCTCGTTTATCTTTGCCTAGAAACACATCTTTAAATTGAACCATTCCCGCATTAGTAAACAGGAGACTTGGATCATTTTCTGGAACCAGGCTGCTACTGTTTATCACAGCATGCGTCTTGCTTGAAAAATAATCCAAAAAAGCCTTTCGGATCTCAGCACTTTTCATGATCGACCCCAAAAAAAGTAGGTAAACAATGATTAAATTGAAGAAAGATCTGCGTGATCAAATGACTTTCTACCCAGAACATGAAGGTGTAAATGAAAAATTGTTTGACCTGCCTCTGCTCCATTGTTAACAACCAGCCGAAATGCATTATCAATACCCTGAGCTCTCGCAACTTCGCCTGCCACCCATAACAGATGACCCATCAAATTTTTGTCGCCTAAGCCAGCGTCCGACAGACGGGAAAGAGGCTTACGCGGGATTACAAGCATATGAACAGGAGCTTGCGGAGCAATATCATTTATTACAACACATTCGTCATCTTCGTAAACGAATTCAGCAGGTATGTCACCATTTATAATTCGAGTAAATAAAGTAACCGACGGCTCGTTCATGATAAAGCTAATCCCTCTATTGCTTTAGTTTATCCGTTTTATTCAATCTCTCATCAACTGTCAGCAAACGTGCCTCTGACTCAAGCATAACTGGAATACCATCCCGAATCGGGTATGCCAAACCACTCGCCGAGCATACAAGTTCTTGACTTTCTTTCTTAAAAACGAGGGGCGCCTTACTCACTGGACAGACCAAAATACTGAGTAACTTTTTGTCCATGCCGTCCACCCTAATATAGATACGCCAGTGTAATAAAAATTCGCTGCAATCTCCATATGCAGAGCACCTAACTTATACATACTACTCTTTTGTGAAAGGCAGAGCCTCCAGCACTAATAAGGGGTCAATGCGAACATCTCTCCAATTCATTCTCCAATCCAGGTGAGGACCAGTAGCTCGACCCGTAGCACCCACCTCAGCTATTTCCATTCCTCTATAGACATAAATTCCTGGCTTTACGAGGATTTCACTCAAATGTAAGAATGTTGAACTTAACCCATGACCATGATCAACAATGATTGTGCCACCAGAAAAATACATGTCCTGATGAGCAAGCGTCACAATCCCTCCCGCTGGCGCTCTCACCCTCGTTCCCTTAGGAGCAGCATAATCAACACCATAATGAGGTTGTTTTGGAATCCCATTATAAATTCTTTGGCTCCCATAAACGCCGGTTATGGGTCCGTTTAGTGGTCGTATGAAACCATCAACAAACCACTCGTGCTCAGTGATTTTCTTTCTAGCCTCTTTGACAGCATTGGAATCGCTTGCGATTCGTTCTAGAGCAGATTGAGGAGGCATTACTTTATCCTGCGGCACACCATTTATAATTTGCGTCTCGTAATTACGGTTATCAACATGAAAGCTTTGAGGGTATCTTGTGTTATCAGGTTTTACGTACACGATCTCTGCCGTCTGCGTTGCGTTGCGTGACAAACCCACTATGAACTGGCCACCAGAGGTTAGCGGCAATGCAGTTCCCCGATATAACACCTTATGACCCTCAGGAGCTACTCCAACCAAAAGGCCCCCTTGAATCCACCGCCCTTGCCATGCAGTTGGATATTGTATTTCCAGTCCGACAGTGTCGGCGACTACTGCGCCACAATTTAGCAACCATGAGATAAACAATAGGTTAGGCGCCACTAGACGGAGTTTGGTAAGAAAAATCGGAGCTCTTTTAGTCATCAGCGTCTAGTGTAATATGTGGTTCGAGCGATTGTATTCGACATCTCATTCCAGTATCAATCACCTCAAATGAATCAAAACGAGCACATAATCTATTAGCCCGTGTCTTATGAATAAAACCACGGACCTTTATTCCAGGACATTTATCGCTCAAAGATAATACTACTTGACGCCCTCGCCCAACATCCAAATATGCCATCTGATCATCGACAAAATTCAAGCTTCGAATCCTGCTAGTATTGATACAGTTATTTTTTATCCCAAAATCAGAATGTTTAGCATCTTTAATTGATAGAAGTTTTTCCATTACGCCATTTTTTAATTGCGATTCTGTCCTCAACAGCTCGTTGGTCGGATCAGTAATAATCTCTGACCAAGATAGGTTTCCAATTAAAATGACCAAAACGAGAGTGACCGATTGATAAAAAGCCATGAAGCAAACTCCAAAAGAAATTCTTGTAACTAAGGATAATCAAATCTACTTTTAATATTTATAAAGATACATTATCAACAATTAATCTTACAATTATTATATTAGTCAGCTACATTTCAATGATCATGATTAGTTCAAACGACTTTCATCCGCCCAACCATCTAAAAAATGCTCATATACAAAGCATTATGAATAGTATAGGACCACGAAAATACCGCTCTATTTTGATACAAAAAAAACTCCCAACTCGCCAGCTCATTTTAAAATCACGCAATGATATTCGTCTAATAGCTGACTTTGATTGCGCGCAAGTTAGTAACAAAACAATCGTGATATTGCTCCATGGGTGGGAGGGTTCGAGCAGATCTGCATATCAGGTAACGACAGCATTTAAGCTTCTTGAACATGGATTTGACGTGTTAAGAATTAATTTTCGAGACCATGGCGGCAGCCATCATTTAAATCGTCATTTTTTCAATTCGACTATGAGCGAAGAAGTTGCTGAAGCCATAGAAATATTTTTAAATGGACATAATTATCAGCATGTCTTTTTGGCAGGATTTTCTTTGGGTGGAAGTTTTGCCTTGCGAATCGCAGCAGACCAAGGAGATAGACTAAAGCTTTCTGCAACTGCAGCTATTTCTCCACCTGTTGATCCTGTCAATACCATGGCCAAGTTAAATAAAGCCTTGTTTATATACGAGAGGTACTTTTACAAGCGATGGAAGCATTCTCTTAAAGCGAAACAGGCCGCATTTCCGGAATATGACTTTCTTAACGAATTAACGGCTGCGAGATCTCTCAACGACCTGAACGAACTTTTCATCCCAAGATATACTCGATATCCAACCCCGACCGCCTACTTTGCTGCTTATGCAATTACTGGCAATCGCCTTGCAGCATTAAATAGTCAAGCTTATCTAATTGCTGCAGAGGACGATCCCGTGATCCCAAGCTCTGACATTAGCCGAATCAATCCGCCGACTGCGCTTGCGATAAACTTGCAAAAGTATGGTGGTCATTGCGGCTTCATTAAAGATTGTCTAGCCAACAGTTGGATCGAAACAAAGCTAGTCGAAATTTTTGAGCACCATCGCTGTCTTAGTCTGAATAAATAATCTCATGGTAACTTGTCAATTGGATTCACAAACTTCATCCATTGCCTTCATAGCTTCTGCTAAGGTGAAACCTCTATATTGCAGGAAACGGATTATTTTTGATCTTTCTCTGTGGTTACTTGGTTTCCGGTGAAAAATCTTTCGTGATGCTACCTGTTTAGCTAGGGTATTCCAATCAATCTCCATCTCCAAGCAAATATTTTTAAATAGCTCTTCATCGATGCCTTTGTGAAGAAGTTGTGCCTGTATCTTCAGGAAACCTTGACCTCGGGCTATTTTACTTCTAACGAAAGCCTCGACATAACGGCTATCCGATTGGAGATTTTCAGTACGAAGCCGATTGACTACCAATGTCACGGCGAATGAGTCTGCGAACCTTTGAGAAAGTTTATCTTCTAACTCTCGTCTACAATACTCTCTTCTCGCCAGCATGTTCATCGCTGCTTGCCGAATCTTCTTTTCATGGGCAGAGGAATCAGTTTCGTTCACTGAAATACCCAATACTTTTCAGCTTGCTAATCCAACTGATACAAACAGACATCTTTAGTTTGGCGATTTAATCACTGTTAATACTTTCTTCGCTCGGCTCACTCTGTGGCGTTAACCCTCCGAGTTCTTTTTCTCTTATCAGGGCTTCGATTTCCGCCGCAATGGATGTATTTTCTTCTAAAAACTTGCAAACATTCGCTTTACCTTGCCCCATTTTATCGCCTTTATATGCATACCAAGCACCAGATTTGTCGATAAAATCATGTTTCACCCCTAGATCCACCAATTCACCATTATAATTGATGCCCTGCCCATACATAATTTGGAATTCAGCTTGTTTGAAAGGAGGCGCGACCTTATTCTTTACCACCTTAACCCGCGTTTCATTGCCAACAATTTCATCGCCCTCCTTTACCGCGCCAATGCGCCTTATATCCAAACGAACAGATGAATAAAATTTCAGTGCATTTCCTCCGGTAGTAGTCTCGGGACTGCCAAACATTACACCAATTTTCATTCTGATTTGGTTGATAAAAATCACTAGGCAATTGGCACTTTTTATATTACCAGTCAATTTTCTGAGGGCTTGGGACATCAATCTTGCTTGTAATCCTACGTGCGTGTCGCCCATCTCACCCTCAATCTCAGCACGAGGCGTCAAAGCGGCAACCGAATCAACCACTAGAACATCGATTGCACCTGAACGAACTAACATATCTGTGACTTCCAACGCTTGCTCTCCAGTATCAGGTTGAGACAAGATAAGATCATCAACTGCGACGCCAAGTTTTTCAGCATAAACAGGGTCTAAAGCATGTTCTGCATCAATAAAACCGCAGGTACCACCCGCTTTTTGAGCTTCGGCAATAATCTGAAGAGTTAGGGTTGTTTTTCCTGATGATTCAGGACCATAGATCTCGACTACACGGCCTTTTGGTAGCCCCCCAATGCCTAATGCTATATCCAGCCCCAGAGAACCAGTTGAAATAGAAGGGATAGCGGGTCGTTTATCTTCGCCCATCAGCATCACCGTTCCTTTCCCAAACTGACGCTCGATCTGACTAAGGGCGGCCTGCAGTGCTTTTTCTTTGTTAACGTCCATCGATATCACCTCTTTTATAAAAATGTTGTAGTCATGGATAAAACAGTAGGATTCCTGAGCTGGATACTTATACAGTATTAGATCGCTTTGCTATATGCAAGAGTTGTTTCAAAGAAAATTCGATAGCTTGAGTTCTTACCATGCTCCGGTTACCAGAAAAAATAAGCCGCTTAGAACCAATACCGTCAATGCTTTTCCATGCGAACCAAACGGTCCCGACCGGTTTGCTGGGACGACCGCCAGTTGGTCCGGCGATTCCACTAACAGCAATTCCATAATCCGCTTGAGCTAAATTAACGGCACCCTCCACCATACATCGAACAACTGCCTCGCTCACTGATCCTTCTCTCTCAATCAACGTGGCCGGAACATTTAACAATGTTTGTTTGAAAAAATCGGAATAGGTCACAAAGCCAACTCGAAACCATCGTGAACTCCCCTCCGTCTCAGTGATAGCCGATGCCAAACCCCCACCGGTGCAGGATTCTGCGACAGTTACCGATGCGCAGTTATTCAATAATTCCAAGCCAAGGTCTTTTGATAATTCAGCGATACTATCTTTCATTATACAATCGCAATACTTTTTTGTGAGACAAAAGTTCACTATGAATAAGTAATCGAAACCTATTCACTGTTTAATTAGAAATCTATTACTCCTAAATGTTGCTTGTAACAAAGATCACAGTGAAACAATAGATAGAGTAACGCATTCTCATTATTTAAAAAATAAAAAATGTTTTAAGTTTCGTTATACTTTCAATCACAATCAAGCACACTATGAGATTTAAACCGAAGCATATTAATCTTTTAAAAACATTACTATGAATGCCACGCTTGCAAAAAATTACACCCCAATGATCCAGCAATTCTTGCAGATTAAAGCCGAACATCAGGATGCATTGCTGTTTTATCGGATGGGGGATTTTTATGAATTATTTTTCGAAGATGCGAAATTAGCCAGTGAATTGCTAGAAGTAACTCTGACTTCGCGAGGCAAAGCAAACGGAGAGCCTATTCCAATGGCCGGTGTACCTCATCACGCAGCCGAAGGCTATATAGCTAAACTCGTTAAGCAAGGCATTTCGGTGGCCATTTGCGAGCAGATTGGGGACCCGAATGCAGGTAAAGGACCTGTAGAACGCAAAGTCGTTCGAATCATCACTCCAGGCACCCTATCTGATGAAGCCCTGCTAGATAATCGAAATGATAGTCTGCTTGCAGGGATATCAATGGATGACGATAAATTTGGGTTGGCCACGTTAGATATGAGCTCGGGACAACTTCTAATTACAGAGGTGCGTAGCCAGAGTGAATTATTTAGCGAATTAGAGCGCGTATCTCCCTCTGAATTGCTTATTCCAGAGCATTCAGGCAAAAAAATAGTGCTGCAATCAGCGGTAATTAGAGAACGTCCACCATGGGAATTTGACCTTGACAATTCCCATAGAATCTTGAATAAGCAATTTGGAACATCTGAATTAAACGGATTTGGATGCGCGCATATGTCTTTAGCGATCTCAGCAGCAGGATGTTTACTTCAATATGCCAAAGGTACTCAGCGATGCTCACTACCACATATCCATACAATTAAAAGCGAAAACCGGGATGATAGTGTTCTAATAGACTCGGCGAGCCGGCACAATTTAGAGCTCGTATCCAACCTGAAAGGTGGTCAAGAAAATACACTTTACAACGTTATAGACCGGTGTGCCACGTCAATGGGTAGCCGCCTAATGCGTCGATGGATCAATAGGCCTCTTCGAGATCTGAATGCTCTTCAGGCACGCCAAGATTGTGTTGCCGAACTGCAAAATGCTTATCTTTATGAAAAACTGCAGGCGCCACTAAAGCAAATAGGCGATATGGAGAGAATCTTGACTCGTATCGCCCTTCGATCTGCTAGACCACGAGATCTTGTTCGTCTTCAACATTCAATAGCGGTCCTCCCAGATCTAGAGAGCTTGCTCAACAAGTGCTCCGCAAAATGCCTCGTCGGACTGGCTTCATGTGCTAAACCGCTGCCACATATAGATTCACTTCTGAGGAAAGCTATTAAAGATAATCCACCTATGGTCATTCGAGAGGGGGGCGTGATAGCTGACGGATATAATGAGGAATTGGATGAACTCCGAGAACTCAGTTTTTCTGCAGGTAACTTTTTGATCGAGCTCGAAGAGCTTGAGAAAAAACGCACGGGAATATCTACGCTTAAAGTTGGATATAACCGCGTGCACGGTTATTTCATTGAGATATCTCGTGGGCAAACCGCAAATGCTCCAACAAACTATATCCGCAGGCAAACACTAAAAAATGCCGAGCGCTTTATTACACCCGAATTAAAAGAATTTGAAGATAGAGCTTTGAGTGCAAAAAGCCGTTCGCTTGCGCTAGAGAAACAATTGTATGAATCGTTATTGGAGAAGCTAAACGAAGATCTCAATGAAATGCAAAAATGTGCGATCGCAATTTCAGAACTGGATGTTCTAACAACCTTTGCGGAACGAGCGCATGCGCTAAACTACTGTCGACCATCTCTAAAAAATGAATCCGGTATCAACATAGAACAAGGCAGACATCCCGTTGTTGAGAATTCCCTCGATCGGCCATTCATAGCCAATGATTTGCTAGTCAATGAATCCCAAAAAATGTTAGTTATTACAGGACCAAATATGGGCGGAAAGTCAACGTATATGAGACAAGCTGCGCTTATTGTGATTCTGGCTCAAATAGGCTGTTATGTGCCTGCGAAGACTGCGGAAATTGGCCTAGTAGATAGAATTTTCACGCGTATCGGTTCTTCGGATGACTTGGCTGGTGGGCGCTCAACTTTTATGGTTGAGATGACTGAAGCAGCCAATATTTTGCATAACGCCAGCAACCAAAGTTTGGTCTTAATGGATGAGATAGGTCGCGGCACTAGTACGTTTGACGGTCTGTCACTAGCATATGCATGCGCCTATTCTTTAGCGCGGAATGTTAAATCAATGACGCTCTTCGCGACTCATTACTTCGAGCTAACCAACTTACCTAATGAGGTCAATAATGCGGCAAATGTGCATCTCGATGCTACAGAGCATAATGATGAGATTGTGTTTTTACACAGTATACAGAAGGGTCCAGCTAGCAAAAGTTATGGTATTCAAGTAGCTAAAATGGCAGGCGTTCCTAGGCAGGTGATTGACATAGCATTAGCCAAGCTCTCAACGCTAGAATCTATTAAAACCCCGCATGAAGGTGAGCAACTCTCTAGCAAGACCTGTGAACTAGAATCGACCATGAAAAAAGATGTCCCATCTTTGCCTTTGCGGGAAGAATTAAATGAGCTTATTCATAATATCAACCCGGACACGATGACACCCAAAGCTGCTCTGGATTTCGTATATAAAATTAAACAAATTTCCGAAAAATCATAGCATGTCTGCAATTAAGCGGCGAAAATAAGCAGCATTTAGAAACTGTTATTATATTCGAAATGGTATACTTACTNGGTTGACAGTTTCAAANAANGCAGCTTAAAAGAGAGAAATCACCCATGCCATTTGTAGTTGGCGACAATTGTATTAAATGCAAGCATACAGATTGCGTCGAGGTATGTCCTGTCGATTGTTTTTACGAGGGGCCGAATTTCTTAGTGATCCATCCCGATGAATGCATTGATTGCGCCCTTTGCGAGCCCGAATGTCCAGTCGAAGCAATTTTTGCTGATGATGAAATTCCGTCTGGACAGGAGGAGTTCATTGAGCTAAACGCAGAACTAGCGGAGATATGGCCTAANATAATCGAAAAATCAGATCCTCTGCCTGATCATGAAAATTGGGCCAATGTGNCAANNAAACTCAAATATTTGGAACGATAACTTAGCGGAATAANNNCACCAATGAACATTCAAACCAACTCTAATCAATCCATAACTGAAAACCACAGGCTAGCTGTTTTTTAATTGATCATACTCAGGGTGGGAGGAGGAAAGCCATTAAAACTCGTAGCACAGCTTGTGCTGTAGGCACCCATGTTAGGTATGTAGATCAAATCATTAACTTGAGTATGTTTAGGCAACCATTTTTCTCCCATAACATCCAAGGAATCGCAAGTCGGACCGGCGACGGTCCAAAGCGCTTGCTCTCCAAATCTTTCACTCACAAGGCTTATCGGAAAATCGGCCTTGAGTTCCATTAGGCCGCCATAGATTCCGGCGTCAAGATATACCCACCGTTTTCCTGAGCGGTTTGCTATACCAACAACTTGGGTTACTAGATAACCAGCCGAGCCTGCGAAGAAACGGCCGGGTTCAGCAAGAACCTGAATATCAGGTGGTAAGCAATTGACAGCCTTNGTAATGGATCTCCCTATATCTTCGATAGTTGGCTCTGTGCCATCAATTTGCAAAGGATAACCGCCACCTACATTCAGCATTTCTGGCTTAAATCCATGCGTTGATAACTCTCGCAAAATATTTGCACCCATTTTAATCGCGCTAGTCCAGTTCGAGAGATTCGTGCACTGAGACCCCACATGGAAAGTGACCCCAAGAATTTTCACATCTAATTCTTTGGCGGTCCGAATTATCAACCCTGTATCGTTGGAATCGGCACCAAACTTTCCGGAAAGGGGCCAAATTGAACCCTCATTACAAACTTTAATACGCAGATATAGTTTTGCATCTGATTTTAAGCTGGCGATTTTTTTGACTTCCTCTGCACAATCTACGCTATACCAAATTAGGCCAGCTTTTGCAGCATGACGAATCGANGAAACTGACTTAACTGGGTTCGAATATAGAACGGTCTCCATATCAACATTTAGATCCAACATAAGATCAATCTCAGAAATCGATGCAACCTCAAAAAAAGAGCCTGCGCTCAGGACCTCCTGCAAAACTTCTTTGCTGGGGTTTGCTTTGACGGCGTAGTGAGGCCTGACATTTGGCATCGCCGACCTGAATCGCGCAACATTACCTCTGAGCTGTTTTTTAGAGATGACTAAGACGGGACCGTTGTAGCCTTTTANATGTTTAGNACATCGATTANNCTGNAATACAGAATCGCGATCTGGTTNATNAGCATCGTAATTAAGACTNTCGCGATCAAATTTTAAAATTGAAGTCATGATGATATCNCAAGNATTAGTCANCACAAATAAAGTAGCATTTTAATCGCATATTTAATCAATATGTATAGCCATATTTGCCATTTTGAAATANAATTTTNATCATTTTGACTTACAATTTACCATATTGATATGAAAACCGATCAGGATTTACTAAAACTTCTTCAAGAAAATAGCCGTCGTACTGTGTCGGACATTGCTAAAAAGATGGGCCTGAGCCGCGCGACAGTCCAACACAAAATGGAACGTCTAGAGAGAACGGGAGTGATCCAAGGTTATACAATAAAGATCAACCCANTTCTNGAACGTCAAAACGTTAGCGCATATGTGATGATCTCGGTTGTCCCGAAAAAAAACAACACCATAGTCCGTCAGTTATTCAGCATTCCTCAAATGGAAATGCTATGCACAATTAGCGGTCGATACGACATGATAGCAAAAATAACCGAGTCAACGACTCAGACTTTGGACCAAATCCTNGACCAAATCGCTAATTTGGATGGCGTTGAAAAAACTCTCAGTCATATCGTGCTATCAAGAAAAGTTGATAGGTAATGTCATGAACAACCTCAAAGACTCCTGCTAGCGTGCAGAAAAATTCATAGTCTCTCGCAATTTGGTCAACGCGAAAATAATGTCAATGGTTGGTGTCTGTATCTTCAAAAGACGACCCAACTCTTGCACAGAGCCCAACATGGCGTCCAATTCGAGAGGTCTGCCAGATAAAATGTCTTGCAACATTGAAGTTTGATGGGCCCCTACCGCCGCACCGCCCTCTATTCTTTTCTCCACATCTATCGGAAAAGTTACACCAAGTTTATTCGCNATCTCCTCAGCCTCCTTCATCATGAGACGAATTATATTTGTCACGCCGGAGTCAGTGCATAATTTGTCTAAGGTGGCATGCGTCAAAACGGATGTTGGATTAAATGATAAATTACCCCACAACTTTACCCATATTTCAGTCCTAATATTCGATCTGACGGGCGCTCGAAGCGATGCATTAGTCAAAATCTCTGACAATTTTTTTACTCGTTGCGATTTAACCCCATTCGGCTCACCTAGCGAAAATCGGTTGCCTTCAGTATGTTTTATCACTCCAGGCTCGATTATTTCGGCTGCGGGATAGACAACACAGCCCAAAATATTTTCAGGACCAAATGCATTCCAGAGTATATTTTGAGGATCAACAGAGTGTAGCCTAGTATTCTCTAATTGTGAGTCAACACCATAAAAATACCACCACGGAAACCCATTCACAGCCCACACAATCGCGGTTTTATCGTGCAGCATTGGCGCAATTGATTCCACAACCTTTGCAACTGAATGTGACTTTAAAGTGATGAATACATAATCCTGGGGACCGAGACTTAGCGCATGCTCCACCGCCCTAATTTTTGTGTTGGTCGACTTCCCATTCTCGATCAGAGTCAACCCANCGTTCTGGATACTTGACAAGTGTGGCCCTCTTGCGACCAAGCTAACGTCTGCACCAGAGTTTTGCAATTTAGCACCAAGAAATCCGCCTATCGCCCCTGCCCCAAAAACAGTTATCTTCATATGGGTATTATCTCCCGAAGGATTGGTTAGGTAAGATTCAACTTTTCAGCCAATCCAATTCTCTGTAATTTACCGGTAGCTCCTTTCGGAATTTCATCAACGAAAACAATCTTCGAAGGAATTTTAAAAGCGGATAAGCTTGACGCACAAAAGGCTTTAAGATCTTTCTCGGTGATATTCGCTCCATCCCGCAGCACGATCGCAGCCCCAACCTCTTCTCCAAGAGTAGGGTGCGGAATAGCAAACGTCACGACCTGTAGAACGTCGCTATGACTGCTTATAACTCCATCAACTTCCAATGGTCCAATCTTTTCTCCACCTCTGTTTATTATCTCTTTTAGTCTACCAGTTAGAATTAAATAGCCGTCCTCATCAAAGCGCCCTTGATCTCCTGTCCGAAACCAACGTTTGTCATGAGCATAAAAAAAGGATTGTTCATTCGCACTCGCATTTCCCTCATAACCCGGGGTAACATTTTTACCTGAAATAACGATCTCTCCAATGCCTTTAATAAGACGATTGTTCGCCGGATCAGCAACAGCAACATCTGGTCCGGCAGGTATTCCGACTGAGCCAGGCTTTTGAGATCCATTTGTTAGAGGGTTTGAGGTCATTTGATGCGTTGCCTCAGTCATCCCGTAACTCTCGATGACCGGAACTCGGAAGGTTTGGCTCAACTGTCGCATCACCGGTCCCGGCAATGAAGCTGAGGAGGATCTTATTAGCCTTAATGAGGAATTTTCTATAACTGTTTTATTCCTTTCAGATCTCGCTAAAATTGTCTGATGCATGGTCGGCACTGCGGAGTACCATGAAGGTTTGACTTCATCGAGCAACTGATAGAAATTCAACGCACTAAAACCAGAACTACACCAAACCGATGCTCCAGACGATATTGAGGATAAGACAGTGGCGATTAATCCATGAATATGGAACAGAGGCATTATATTCATACATATATCCCTCTCCGACAGTTCCAGCGCCTGTTGAATATTTGCGGCCGAGTTTGTGAGATTAGCATGGGTTAAAGGCACAATTTTTGGTCTAGACGTAGTTCCTGATGTGTGCAGTATAAGAGCAGTATCCTCACTTTCCGGGTCTAGGCTGTTAGAAGTAGAAGCCCGACCATGTTGATCCGAGCTGAGTGAAAAATATCCAGCCGGCA
>NZXB01000027.1 GCA_002701765.1 Porticoccaceae bacterium | reverse complement strand
TGGAGATCCCTTCCTTGACGTTTGAAGGAGCACCGTCCACCATACCCTTCGCTTCTTTGAGACCGAGACCGGTAATCGCACGCACTGCTTTGATGACATTGACTTTTTTGTCGCCTGTAGCAGTGAGAACCACACTGAACTCAGTCTGCTCTTCGGCAGCGACTTCTCCCGCACCCGCTGGAGCAGCAACAACAGCAGCAGCGGCTTGTGCAGACACTCCAAATTTCTCCTCCATCGCACTGACCAAGGCCACCACGTCCATAACACTCATCTCTGATATAGCATTTAAAATATCTTCATTTGATAGGGCCATTACAAGCCTCCTTTTATAAACAGAAAGTGGGGAACCCTTAAGCGGCTTCCCCTTTTTGGTCACGAATTGCTGCCATCGTTCTCGTCACTTGAGTCGGCACCTCATTTAGAGTACGCACAATATTTATGACAGGAGCTAAAGCAACAGACGCGAGCATACCTAAGGCCTGCTCAAGCGTGGGCAAATTGGCCAGCACATCAATACTCTCGCTGCCAAGAAGCTTACCACCAACAGATAGAGCTTTGATCTCAAAATCTTCATTCTCTTTAGAGAATTCTTTAAATAATCGAGCGCCTGCTCCCGGATCTTCCATAGAGAAGGCAAATAATGACGGTCCAACCAATAACTCTTCCACACACGCATATTCGGTATCAACAAAAGCCCGTCTGGCAAGAGTGTTGCGAACAACACGCAATTCTACTCCCTCCGATCTCGCCTTTGATCGCAATGAGGTCATAGCACCTACATTTACACCACGAGCGTCAGCAATAACCAAAGACAGTGAATCGTTTGCCATGGATCGAACTTCGGTTACGATAGCCTTTTTTTCATCAAGATTTAATGGCATAACTTTAAATCCACATTCGAAACCCACCAAAACCGCAAATAACTAATCTGCGATCACCCAAGTGCAACTCCGTCGGGCTTTAAATCCCAATACAGGTCCACTATCTGCGCAGGAGAAAACAAATCATTAAACCTTTTCAGGAACCTGCGGTCTTTGACAGTCAACGCCTCTATATATTCAGACGTGACCCCAAAGTCTTTTGCCCAGCAAAAACTGAGCAATCTCATATATCCAGCGACGCTTTATCAATTATGAGTCCTGGCCCCATGGTTGAGGACAATGTAATCTTCTTCAAATAAACCCCCTTAGACGAAGCTGGCTTGATCTTCGTTAGATCAGCGATTAAAGCTTTCAAGTTACCCTTAATAGCTTCCGACTCAAAGGACAACATGCCTATGCCGCCATGCACAATACCGCTTTTGTCAGCACGAAACCGAATTTGACCAGACTTTGCATTTTTCACTGCAGTAGCAACATCGGCAGTGACTGTTCCTGATTTAGGGTTAGGCATAAGTCCTCTGGGGCCCAGAATTTTTCCCAAAGCGCCGACAACTTTCATGGCTTCCGGCGCTGCTATAACGACGTCGAAGGTCAGTTCGCCCTTCTTTAGCTGATCTGCCAATTCATCCATACCAACATATTCAGCACCCTCAGACTTGGCCAAATCTGCACCCTCACCTTGCGCAAATACGCATACTCTCACCTCTTTCCCACTCCCATATGGAAGCGTTGTAGCCCCTCGCACTACCTGATCAGACTTTCTGGAATCTATCCCTAGGTTGACTGCAATATCAACTGTTTCAACAAACTTACCGGTTGCAACCTCTTTTAAGATATTTATTGCTTCTTCTATTGGGTACATTCTTCGAAATTCAACTTTTTCGCTGATAGCACGTCGCCGTTTGGTAATCTTACTCATGTCTACAAGCCCTCAGTTTCTATACCCATTGACCTGGCTGAGCCAGCAATGGTCTTAACAGAGGCTTCCAATCCAGCAGCAGTAAGATCTGGCGTCTTTATTTTTGCAATTTCTTCAAGTTGTGCTCGCGTTACCACGCCGACCTTCTTAGTGTTTGGCTCACCACTGCCACTCGCAACACCAGCAGCTTTCTTAAGTAAAAAAGAGGCGGGTGGCGTCTTCATCTCGAATGTGAAGCTCCGATCTGCATACACCGTTATAACAACCGGAACTGGCGACCCAGGATCTATATTTTGTGTCTGAGCATTAAAACCCTTACAAAATTCCATGATATTCACTCCATGCTGGCCTAGTGCTGGACCAACCGGTGGGCTAGGATTGGCTTGACCTGCTGGAACCTGCAGTTTGATGTAGGCTTGTACTTTTTTCGCCATGATCTTTCTCCAGTTACGGGTGATAGCGCCTAATAATCGACTCGCTTGGCGAGCACATCTTCAGCTTCCCAATACCTTCTTATAATTCAAAAGGCAGCTAGTATAACTTTTTAAGCTTTTTCGACTTGCACAAAATCCAATTCAACTGGGGTGGAGCGACCAAAGATGGACACGGCCACACGCAATTTACTTTTTGCGTAGTTAACTTCCTCCACTATTCCGTTGAAGTCGTTAAACGGCCCATCACATACTCGAACATTCTCACCAACTTCAAAAACAGTCTTTGGTCTCGGAGCTTCTTCTGAATCCTGCATCCTTTGCAGGATCAAATCAGCTTCTTTATCGGTAATCGGTGCAGGTTTATCAGCTTTACCACCGATGAAGCCCATTACTCTGGGGGTCTCCTTCACTAAATGCCAAGTTTCATCGTCTAAACTCATCTGGACCAACACGTAACCAGGAAAAAATTTCCGCTCGCTGGTGCGTTTTTGACCGGCCTTCATTTCTACGACTTCTTCAGTAGGAACTAATATGTCTCCAAAGCGATCCTTCAAGCCATGCAACTCAATTCTATCTTGTAGCGCAGTAGCAACCTTTTTCTCATAGCCTGAGTAAGCGTGAACTACATACCAGCGCATAACCATGCAATTCTCCTACCCCATAATTATAGAAGCTAACCAACTAAGCAGAGAATCTATCCCCCACAAAATTAAAGCCGTGATAATGATTACAGCCACCACAATCAATGTGGTTTGATTGCGCTCTTCGGCCGTCGGCCAAATCACTTTTCGCCATTCGGTCCTCGAACCCATAGCCAAATCAATCGCAGCCACTCCATGTTTTGTCCTTGAAGCAATTAAAGCACAAACTACCAAAGCTAAAAGAAGACCAATGACTCTGTATAAGGCTGACTCAGCAGAGTAATACCAGTTGGCATAAATTGCCGCCGATCCTAAAGCCAAAGTGATGATCCACTTGAGCCAATCGAGTCGGAACTCTTTATCTTGTAATACTGCACTCATTGTTTGTACACATTTTATGAATTTAACTGGCAGGCCAGGAGGGACTCGAACCCCCAACTTTCGGTTTTGGAGACCGACGCTCTACCAATTGAACTACTGGCCTAAACGTTTGCACGATATGCTGGTGAGAACAACGGAACCCGCAATAATCGATCAAATTTTGCTTTAGATCTCCTCGCAGAAATTACTCTACAATTTTCGATACAACGCCAGCACCCACTGTTCGCCCACCTTCGCGTATTGCAAACCTTAATCCATCTTCCATCGCAATTGGTGCAATCAACGTGACAGACATCTGTATATTATCACCAGGCATCACCATTTCCACGCCATCTGGCAATTCAACTGCACCAGTCACGTCTGTGGTCCGAAAATAAAATTGTGGACGATACCCTTTAAAGAAGGGCGTATGACGACCGCCCTCATCCTTTGACAAAACATATACCTCAGCTTCAAAGGACGTATGCGGTGTTATCGAATTGGGCTTCGCCAGAACTTGGCCACGTTCTACTTCATCACGTTTCGTCCCGCGCAATAACACTCCAACATTCTCTCCNGCCCGGCCCTCATCTAAGAGCTTACGAAACATCTCCACACCCGTGCATGTAGTCTTGCTAGTCTCATTGATCCCAACTACTTCAATCTCTTCTCCAACCTTGACAATCCCACGCTCAACACGACCCGTAACCACAGTGCCTCGGCCCGCAATAGAGAAAACATCCTCTATTGGCATCAAAAATGGCTGATCAATCGCACGCTCTGGTTCTGGTATATAACTATCAAGCGTTTCAACCAACTTAGTTATCGAAGATGTGCCTAATCCGTCATCGTCCTTGCCTTCTAATGCCATCAACGCAGATCCAATAATAATAGGCGTGTCATCACCTGGAAACTCATAAAGGTCAAGTAATTCACGTAGTTCCATCTCAACTAATTCAACCATTTCATCATATTCTTCCGAGCCCACACCACCGCAATCATCAGCTAANAAGTCGGCCTTGTTCAAAAAAACTATCACATAGGGAACACCAACTTGTCTCGCCAAAAGTATGTGCTCGCGCGTTTGAGGCATAGGGCCATCAGTGGCACCGCATACCAAAATTGCACCGTCCATCTGCGCCGCACCGGTAATCATATTTTTCACATAATCAGCATGTCCAGGACAATCCACATGGGCATAATGACGATCCGGAGAATCGTACTCAACATGCGCCGTGGAAATTGTTATCCCACGCTCCCTNTCTTCAGGAGCATTATCAATCTGGTCAAAAGCCTTAACTTCTCCACCATATTCCCCAGCACAAACCCTCGTCAAAGCAGCCGTCAAAGTGGTCTTACCATGATCAACATGACCAATGGTACCAACATTGACATGCGGCTTGTTTCTTTCAAATTTTTCTTTTGCCATTTCGACGTCTCCTAAGCAAACGCAATTGCTAACATAATGAGTTTATTTATTACTCATTAAAAACATAAAATCCTGACACAGTACCACCACTTCTTTTAACGGCTCAGCTACCTCACTCATCTAAAACATGGAGCTCATAACCGGATTTGAACCGGTGACCTCTTCCTTACCAAGGAAGGATTGAAACAGCAAGTCATGGTATAACGAANTTGGTAATAGTCAATGTCGAAATTAANGACGATTCATGTTTGTGAGGNAATAATGATAGATTGCAAANCGCAGTTTNNCATTTTAANNAGAGAGGCNTCNAAAAAAGCACTTTTTGTTGCAAAAATTAAGTTTTATNACGATTTTTTTTTATATAGCCGCCTAATATCCGGTATACTCGCGCGCGTCGAATTTAAAGCTTTTAAACTTTGAGCATAACCACATGACTGACTTATCAAATTATAGGAATATTGGCATTTTCGCGCATGTTGATGCCGGAAAGACAACCACTACCGAGAGGATCTTGAAACTAACGGGTAAAATACATAAAACTGGCGAAGTACATGATGGTGCCGCTACTACTGATTTTATGGAACAAGAACAAGAACGTGGCATTACGATCCAATCAGCTGCCACAACCTGTTACTGGCATGAGCATCGACTCAATATTATTGATACTCCGGGTCACGTCGATTTCACCATCGAAGTCTATAGATCCCTAAAAGTTCTAGATGGCGGTGTCGGCGTCTTTTGTGGCTCTGGGGGGGTAGAACCGCAATCAGAAACCAATTGGCGCTATGCTAATGATTCAGGAGTTGCACGAATTATCTTTGTAAACAAACTAGATCGAATTGGCGCCGATTTTTACAGCGTCGTCAATCAAGTCAAAACCGTTCTCGGTGCTAAGCCTGTCGTAATGTGCCTCCCTATAGGGATAGAAGACCAGTTTGTTGGCGTGGTGGATCTTTTAACTCGTCAAGCTTATGTTTGGGACGACACCGGTTTGCCTGAAAATTATCAGATCGTAGATATTCCAGATGAAATGACAGATATTGTTGAAAAATATCGAGAAGAGCTCATCGAGACTGCTGTGGAGCAAGATGACGACGTCATGATGGCATATATGGAAGGAGAAGAGGTTTCCATAGATGAAATCAAAAATTGTATTCGTAAAGGCACCATATCGCTCGATTTTTTCCCAACTTACTGCGGATCAGCGTTCAAAAATAAAGGGGTTCAATTGGTCCTTGATGCCGTTGTGGACTATCTGCCCAACCCTAAAGAAGTCGATCCTCAACCGCTGACTGATGATACGGGAAGTGAGACTGGCGAATACGCAATAGTCGCTCCNGAAGAATCATTTAAAGCGCTAGCATTTAAAATCATGGATGACCGATTTGGNGCACTTACTTTTATCAGGATTTATTCGGGAATCCTNCGAAGGGGTGACACGATCTTAAACTCGTATACAGGAAAAACAGAGCGTATCGGCAGAATGGTCGAAATGCATGCTGACGATCGTAATGAGCTCGAGCAAGCTAAAGCNGGAGACATTATTGCAATAATTGGCATGAAGAATGTGCAAACAGGTCACACCCTNTGTGATCCCAAACATCCAGTGAATCTGGAATCCATGGTGTTTCCCGATCCAGTNATTTCTATCGCCGTTAAGCCGAAGGATAAGGGTGGTTCGGAAAAAATGGGTATAGCAATCGGAAAAATGGTAGCCGAAGACCCCTCTTTNCATGTTGAAACGGATCAGGATTCAGGAGAGACCATCCTCAAAGGAATGGGAGAATTGCATTTAGACGTGAAGGTTGACATTCTTCATCGCACCTATGGGGTAGATCTGTTGGTCGGCGAACCTCAGGTAGCTTATAGGGAAACAATAACGGCGCCGGTGGATGACAGTTATACTCACAAGAAGCAAACAGGAGGAGCGGGGCAGTTTGGNAAGATTGATTTTAGGATCAAACCGGGCGAGCCCGGAAGCGGGTTTGCCTTCAGTTCGACTGTAGTTGGGGGGAANATNCCTAAAGAATTCTTCCCTGCAATCGAAAAAGGCTTCAAAAGCATGATGATGGAAGGACCGCTTGCTNGATATCCTGTGCTNGATGTTGNAATAGAGATCTATGACGGTGCTTATCATGCTGTCGACTCATCCGCTGTGGCCTTCGAGCTAGCTGCAAAAGCTGCATACAGGCAAACAATGCCAAAAGCTGGTCCTCAGCTTATTGAACCGATTATGAAAGTGGACGTGTTTACACCTGAAGATCACGTGGGCGACGTCATTGGAGACCTAAATCGCCGGCGGGGCATGATTAAAGATCAAGAACCGGGCAAGACAGGTGTAAGAATTAAGGCGGAGGTGCCGCTATCCGAGATGTTTGGATATATCGGTCACTTGCGCACAATGACTTCAGGTCGCGGCCAATTCTCTATGGAATTTTCTCATTACTTACCGTGCCCACAAAACATCTCCGTGGANGTCATNGCTGCTTCAAAGGAGAGAGATGCTAANAAGTGAATCCTTGCGAAATCTTAGGCACCTAGATTCTTTGCAACCATGCTATCGGTGACAGTCTTGGGAGCCTCAGAGTACTTTTCAAATTCCATTGTGAAAGTAGCCCTACCCTGAGTGGCCGACCTCANGTCAGTGGCATAACCGAACATTTCCGCTAGAGGAACTTGAGCATTAACTATTTTTCCGTGCGATCTATCAGCCATNCCAAGTATGATTCCGCGGCGACGATTTAGGTCTCCCACNACATCACCCATATTTTCTTCNGGAGTTACTATCTCAACTTTCATTACCGGTTCAAGAAGAATTGCNCCGCCATTTTCTGATAACTTTTTTGTCGCATGCGAAGCTGCAATCTTGAANGCCATCTCGGACGAATCCACATCGTGGAAAGAACCGTCGAATAACGTTGCCTTAACNCCCAAAAGAGGATATCCNGCCAAAATGCCGTTTCGCATTTGTTCTTCTATACCCTTAGATACCGCAGGGATATACTCTTTTGGTACTGCTCCACCAACTATCTCATTTTCAAACTCAAGACCTACTTGCAATGAGCCTTCGATCGGTTCAAATCTAATCCATACATGTCCATATTGACCCCGGCCACCTGACTGACGAACAAACTTCCCTTCGATTTCACACCTCTTGCTTATNGCCTCACGATAAGCCACCTGAGGTTTACCAATATTTGCTTCTACTCCAAATTCTCTCCTCATCCGTTCCACCAAAATATCAAGNTGCAACTCACCCATACCAGATATTATTGTCTGGCCACTTTCTTCGTCAGTATGAACCTGAAAGGACGGATCTTCTTGCGCCAATTTTCCNAGAGCTACCCCCATGCTNTCTTGATCNGACTTAGATCGTGGCTCAACCGCAACCGAGATTACCGGATCAGGGAAACTCATTCGNTCAAGAATNANCNCNTCNTTTTCAGAGCANAGGGTATCTCCGGTAGTGACGTCTTTAAGACCGATGGCAGCAGCGATATCTCCCGCTAAAACTTCCTTAATTTCTTCACGGCTGTTTGAATGCATNTGGACCATTCGACCAACTCGCTCACGCTTCATCTTCACGGAATTGTAAACCGNAGTTCCGCTNTGAAGAGTGCCCGAATAAACTCTGATGAANGTAAGTGAGCCTACGTAAGGATCCGTGGCAATCTTGAATGCTAAAGCGGAAAATGGAGCATCATCATCTGCATGCCGCATCGCTTTCAATCCGTTCTTCAGTTCACCCTCAATGGCTTTAACCTCCCTAGGGGAGGGAAGATATTGAATCACGGCATCTAGCAAGGCTTGCACGCCTTTATTTTTAAAAGCAGACCCTCCTATAACTGGAACAATTTCATTCGCCAGAACTCTTTGACGGAGTCCCGCCATTATTTCTTCTTCTTGCAATGGCTGCTCTTCGAGGTATTTTTCCATCAGTTCCTCGGTTGCCTCTGCAGCGCTTTCTATTATATATTCACGCATCTGTGAACACTGTTTTTTTAGCTCACTGGGAATATCTCCGTAAACAAAACTCATACCTTGATCGTTTTCGTCCCAATAAATTGCCTTCATCTTTATTAGGTCGACCACGCCTTGAAAATTCTCTTCAGAACCAATGGTCATTTGGAGAGGCACTGGCGCAGCACCCAGACGTTCTTCCAATTGTTTAACTACTTTCAAAAAGTCTGCGCCGGCCCTGTCCATCTTGTTTACAAAAACCATACGCGGCACTTCATACTTCTCCGATTGCCTCCATACCGTTTCGGTTTGAGGCTGCACACCAGAGGCAGCGCATAGCACTACGATTGCCGCATCCAATACTCTAAGAGAACGTTCAACCTCAATTGTAAAATCAACATGGCCAGGTGTGTCGATTATATTGATGCGATGATTTGGAAATTGCGCATCCATTCCACGCCAAAAACAGGTCGTGGCCGCAGAAGTTATGGTAATTCCTCGCTCCTGCTCTTGCTCCATCCAATCCATTGTCGCGGCACCATCATGCACTTCACCAATTTTATGCGACAAACCAGTATAGTAGAGAATCCGCTCTGTTGTGGTAGTCTTTCCCGCATCCACATGAGCACAGATTCCAATATTTCGATAACGATTTATAGATGTGGAACGGGGCACGAATTTTCCTCTCTGAACAGCGCAGGGCAAATGTCTAGACGGTTATACTAGATGATAGGTTAGCTGGGGATAATAACTCAGAAACGAAAGTGAGAAAATGCCTTGTTTGCGTCGGCCATGCGGTGCACATCTTCGCGCTTTTTTACCGCACCACCCTTTCCCTGAACCGCGTCGATTAGCTCACCTGCCAGGCGCAGCGGCATGGATTTTTCTCCTCTACCCCGAGCATAGTCAACTAGCCAGCGCATGGCTAGGGCTGTTCGCCTTGAAGGCCTGACCTCTACAGGGACCTGATATGTCGCCCCTCCTACTCTCCTGGATTTTACCTCTACCATGGGAGCGATGTTATCCAAAGCTTCTTCGAAAATTTCCAGCGGATCTCTCTTTAAACGATCTTCAACTACTGACATAGCACCATAAACAATTCGCTCAGCAACAGATTTTTTGCCGCTTATCATCACATGGTTCATGAACTTAGCTAGCATGATGTTACCGAACTTTGGATCCGGAAGAATTTCCCGCTTTGCTATCACTCTCCTTCTTGGCATGATGCTTCCTTTTTTAACTGATTAATCTGACGCACTGCGCAGTTCGAGCCATTCTCTCAAACAAAAATTATGACGAACCAATCTGAGGCTAATTACAATTTAGTTCTTGGGCCGCTTTGTCCCATACTTTGACCGACGCTGCGTTCGACCAGTCACTCCAGCTGTGTCTAAAGCTCCTCGAACAGTATGATAGCGCACTCCAGGCAAGTCCTTCACTCGCCCACCTCGGATGAGCACAACACTATGTTCCTGCAAATTATGGCCCTCGCCTCCTATGTATGAGGTCACCTCATANCCACTGGTCANACGAACTCTGCAAACTTTTCGCAAGGCNGANTTAGGCTTTTTGGGNGTGGTAGTATAAACCCTAGTACANACTCCCCTTCGNTGCGGGCATGCNTGCAAGGCAGGAACATCGCTCTTGCTTTCCTTGCGCNTTCTCGGCTTACGCACTAACTGATTAATTGTCGCCATATGAATTGCTCTCTTATCTCGAAATCGCGCGCCTGCGCTTCTGCCCCTTTATAAACTTCTCCAAAATAGTCGCCCCAACGCGGAGCGTGATTCTAAAGACCACGGCTATCTGAGTCAATAGGACTAGAGAATCAAATTTACTCCATCAACGCGGAATTACAGCCCTAATCCTCAACAGTGTCCATTCTAAATGCCTCCATCAAGGCTGCTTCCACATCAGCTGCACTCTTGGCAGATTCATCTTTTGCCGCCCGATCTATACGTCTCTGTTTATGATAAGCCAAACCAGTACCTGCAGGAATTAAGCGGCCTACAACGACATTCTCTTTTAGGCCTCTTAAGGAATCAGCCTTGCCTGTCACGGCAGCTTCAGTTAAAACCCTAGTCGTTTCCTGAAAAGAAGCGGCCGAAATGAAACTCTCCGTTGCTAAAGAGGCCTTGGTAATACCTAGGAGTTGTCGTTCATATTTTGCTGGCTGAAGGCCTTCTTCTCTTAGCTTTTCATTCTCATCGGTCAAATCCCGNTANTCTACCTGCTCACCCCGAATTCTGGCTGAATCTCCGACCTCAGTAACTTCCACCTTACGCAGCATTTGGCGAGTAATTACNTCTATGTGTTTATCGTTAATTTTAACTCCTTGAAGTCGATATACCTCCTGAATCTCATTAACAATATAACGAGCTAGTTCACTGACCCCTTTAAGTCTCAAAATATCATGCGGAGTGAGTGGGCCATCCGAAATTACTTCACCTTTTTCCACATGNTCTCCTTCAAAAACTCCAAGTTGCCGCCATTTTGGTATTAATTCTTCATATTGGAGCTTACCATTTGATAATGGCTTCCCATCTTCGGGAGTTATAACCAANCGCAATTTCCCTTTNGTTTCTTTACCTAAAGTTACAGTGCCACTAATTTCTGCCAGAATGGCAGGATCTTTGGGCTTTCTGGCTTCAAAAAGATCAGCTACCCTAGGAAGCCCCCCAGTTATATCTTTNGTACCACCACTCTCTTGTGGAATACGGGCGACGATCTGACCAACATCTATAACGTCGCCATCAATAACACTTATGCTTGCATTGGCTGGCAAGGGGTAATGAGCTGGNACTGAAGAATTGGGNAATATAAGTTGCTTTCCGTCCTTATCAGTCAGAGATATNATTGGTTTCAGGTCCTTTCCTGCCGCGGGTCGCTCATTCGGNTCGATGATTGAAATACTGGTAAGCCCAGTAATTTCATCNGTCTGTTGCCGCGTGCTCAAACCTTCCTCCATGCCCGAGAAAGCAACCACTCCTGAAACCTCTGTGACAATAGGGAGGGTATGAGGGTCCCAGCTCGCTATCANATCTCCTGCAGATACCGAGGATTGATCCTCCACATTTATNACGGCGCCATAAGGCAATTTATAGCTTTCTCGGACTCTTCCATTAACATCTGCGATTGCCAAAGAGCCAGATCGCGAAACCGCCACCAGATTCCCATCTTTATTTTGCACTGTCTTAACATTTTGAAGGCGCACAGCACCGNTTTGTTTTACTTTGACAGAATCAACCGCNGAAGCTCTAGAAGCAGCNCCTCCGATATGGAAAGTACGCATCGTCAACTGCGTTCCNGGCTCCCCAATAGATTGNGCTGCTATAACTCCCACAGATTCACCTTGGTTGACTAGGTGGCCTCTGGCCAAATCGCGACCATAACACATTGCGCAGATACCATGACGCACCTCACACGTGATTGGAGAACGAACTTTAACCTCATCTACACCCAATGATTCAATGCGTTTAACCCATTGCTCATCAATCATNGTGCCTGAAGGAACCAATATCTCATTACTCTCCGGCTTTTTAACATCAACTGCTACAACTCGACCCAGGATACGGTCACCCAATGATTCGATTATATCGCCACCTTCTATAACGGGAGTCATAAGAAGTCCNGACTCAGTTCCACAGTCTGTCTCAGTAACGACAACGTCTTGAGCAACATCTACTAGTCTACGGGTTAAATAACCGGAGTTAGCTGTTTTAAGAGCCGTATCAGCAAGTCCTTTTCTAGCTCCATGCGTAGATATAAAATANTGCAACACATTAAGNCCTTCACGAAAATTTGCCGTTATCGGCGTTTCAATAATAGAACCGTCGGGTCGAGCCATAAGTCCGCGCATTCCNGCNAGTTGNCTAATCTGAGCNGGCGAACCACGGGCCCCCGAGTCAGCCATAATATATACAGAGTTAAAAGAATCTTGTTCCTCCTGATTTCCATCTTTGTTTACTATGATCTCNCTACTTATTCCTTGCATCATTGATTTCGCCACACGATCATTGGCTTGCGACCAAATATCAATGACCTTGTTNTACTTTTCTCCCTGAGTTACCAGCCCTGAGGCNAATTGAGCCTCAATCTCTCTCACTTGTTCATCTGCTGAACCAATAATATCTTGTTTGTCTTGGGGAATAACGAAATCATCCACTCCAATCGATGCTCCTGACTTGGTNGAGAAATCAAATCCGGTGTACATCAACTGGTCGGCAAATATAACCGTATCCTTCAAACCGACTCGCCTGTAACACTCGTTTATTACTTGCGAAATCGCTCTTTTAACCATTGGTTTATTNACCATACTAAAAGGNACGCCTTGAGGNACAATTTCCCAAAGAAGAGCTCTTCCAACCGTTGTNTCCAAAATGTCAGAANTTTCGATCCGCTCTCCAGTTTCTTCGTCGACTAATACTTCAGCCACTCGCAGCTTTATGCGAGCTTGAAGATCCACCGATTTTGAGTAGTAAGCGCGAGAGACCTCCCGAACATCCATGAACACCATCCCTTCACCTANNGCGTTAACTCTGTCTCGGGTCATATAGTATAGCCCGAGGACCACATCCTGAGAGGGAACAATAATCGGTTCTCCGGACGCTGGTGAAAGGATATTATTTGTTGACATCATGAGGGCTCGTGCTTCCATTTGAGCCTCTATAGTGAGGGGGACATGCACGGCCATTTGATCTCCATCAAAGTCTGCGTTGTAAGCTGCGCAAACCAATGGATGCAAGTTGATAGCCTTACCTTCGATCAGAACAGGCTCAAAAGCCTGAATTCCAAGCCTATGAAGAGTGGGCGCTCGATTGAGCAGAACCGGGTGCTCCCGAATTACTTCATCCAGTATATCCCAAACAACCGATTCTTCTCTTTCAACCATTTTTTTTGCCGCTTTAATCGTTGTTGCTAGCCCTCGCAACTCAAGCTTGCTAAAGATAAATGGTTTGAAAAGTTCAAGTGCCATCCTTTTTGGCAACCCGCACTGATGGAGACGCAGTGTAGGTCCAACTACAATAACAGAGCGACCAGAATAATCCACTCGTTTGCCCAGCAGGTTCTGCCTAAATCGCCCTTGTTTGCCTTTAATCATGTCTGCAAGAGATTTCAAAGGCCTTTTATTGGAACCAGTGATAGCTCGCCCTCGACGACCATTGTCGAGGAGCGCATCTACCGATTCCTGCAGCATGCGCTTTTCATTCCTTACTATGATGTCAGGGGCGTTTAATTCCAATAAGCGTTTTAGTCGGTTGTTGCGATTAATGACTCGCCTATATAAATCATTTAAATCTGAAGTCGCAAATCGACCACCATCCAATGGAACCAAAGGACGAAGATCAGGGGGCAATACGGGGAGCGACTTTAGAATCATCCATTCGGGATTGTTTCCCGAGCCATGAAAGGCTTCAAGCAATTTAAGACGTTTGGAAACTTTCTTTATCTTTGTCTCGGACCTAGTGTTGGGAATNTCTTCACGAATAGTNGCAATTTCGCCGTCTAAATCAATTTCTCGTAGGAGCATCTGAATCGCTTCNGCTCCCATCATTGCAACAAACTCATCCCCATACTCTTCGACGGAGTCATAATACTCTTCATCCGTGAGCAATTGTCCTTTTTCCANAGTCGTCAGGCCTGGTTCAGTGACAACAAATGATTCGAAGTACAAAACTCTTTCTATCTCGCGCAGGGTCATGTCGAGCATAAGACCTATGCGCGAAGGCAATGACTTAAGAAACCAAATATGAGCAACTGGGCATGCAAGTTCGATGTGGCCCATTCGTTCTCGGCGCACCTTAGTGAGTGTCACCTCAACACCACATTTTTCGCAAACAATACCGCGATGTTTCATGCGCTTATACTTACCGCATAGACATTCATAGTCTTTAACTGGTCCGAAAATCTTGGCACAAAAGAGACCCTCTCTCTCGGGCTTGAAAGTGCGATAATTAATGGTTTCCGGCTTTTTGACCTCACCGAAGGACCACGAGCGAATCATCTCTGGCGATGCCAAGCTAATACGAAGGTTATCAAATTCGCTACTCTGATCTTGTTGCTTGAGCAAGTTTACTAAGTCTTTCAAGATCTTCCCTCCAGTGTGTGAGTTTGCTTAAGTCGCTTTCGCGAAAAACTTTGCTTCCTTTCCACGGCTATTCATGCTCCAACTCTATATTTATGCCTAATGAACGGATCTCTTTAACAAGAACATTAAAGGATTCGGGCATTCCGGGCTCCATGCGGTGATCACCATCCACAATATTTTTATACATCTTAGTCCTACCCGCAACATCATCCGACTTAACCGTCAACATCTCTTGTAACGTGTAAGACGCTCCGTACGCTTCCAGAGCCCAAACTTCCATTTCCCCGAAGCGTTGTCCACCAAACTGGGCTTTACCCCCTAAAGGCTGCTGCGTGACCAAACTATATGAGCCAGTGGATCTGGCGTGCATCTTGTCATCAACAAGATGATTGAGTTTTAACACGTACATGTAACCCACTGTCACTGGCCGATCAAACTTATCTCCAGTCCTTCCATCATATAGTGTAGTTTGGCCCGTCTCCGGCAAACCAGCTAAACTCAAGAGTGTCTTGACTTCTGATTCGCTAGCACCATCGAAAACTGGAGTCGCAATTGGCACTCCGTTTCGAAGATTTTTGGCTAGTTCTAGAACCTCTGCATCACTTAGAGTTTGTAAATTGACATCATACAAGCCATCCCCGACATCATAGATCTCTTGCAGAAAGCCTCGCAACTCAGTCGCTTTACAATTATCAATAAGCATCTCATTTATCTTCACACCAAGGCCTTTTGCAGCCATGCCCAAATGCGTCTCTAAGATCTGGCCCACGTTCATGCGAGAAGGGACACCCAGCGGATTAAGCACAATATCTACCGGCACACCATCTTTGTCATAAGGCATATCTTCAACAGGCTTGATTACAGATATGACGCCTTTGTTGCCATGTCTTCCTGCCATTTTGTCACCTGGCTGAATGCGTCTTCGAACAGCTAAATAGACTTTCACGGTCTTCAAAACACCGGGCGCGAGATCGTCACCGCTTTGGAGTTTATGCCTCTTCTCTTCAAAACGCTCATCTAGCAGTGCTCGCCGGCCGTCCAACTGCTTCTGGGCTTCGAGCACCAGATCATTTAGCTCCGCGTTTTCAAATCGCAATTCAAACCATTCCTCAGCGGTATAACCTTTCGCCTCCTGCACGTCGATCAGCGCTCCTTTGGAGAGATTCTTAGACTTTGAAATCTTTTGTCCCTGAGTACTTTGGAGTAACCTGCCCAAAGTAGCATTTTCGACAATACGGTATTCATCGTTGAGGTCCTTCCGGAATTGCTCGAGCTCTGCATTTTCAATGTCCAATGACCGTTGATCTTTTTCCAGGCCATCTCGGGTAAAAATTTGCACATCGATTACGGTACCTTTTGTACTGCTAGGAACACGCAAGGATGTATCTTTTACATCAGATGCCTTCTCACCAAAAATGGCTCGGAGTAATTTCTCTTCAGGGGTCAGTTGTACTTCCCCTTTAGGCGTTACTTTTCCAACCAATATATCGCCAGCATTTACTTCAGCTCCGATGTGAACGATACCCGATTCGTCAAGGCGTGATAGCGCTGCCTCTCCCACATTTGGTATATCCGCGGTTATATCTTCAGAACCCAACTTGGTATCGCGCGCTATGCAGGTCAGTTCTTGAATGTGAATGGTTGTAAATCTATCTTCCTCTACGACGCGTTCAGAAATAAGAATTGAGTCCTCGAAGTTATACCCATTCCAAGGCATGAATGCTATGCGCATGTTCTGCCCTAGCGCAAGCTCTCCAAGATCTACGGAAGGGCCATCGGCAAGGACATCACCAGACGCGACAACATCATTCTGTTTAACAATGGGGCGCTGATTAATGCAAGTGTTTTGATTTGAACGCGTGTATTTAGTGAGGTTATATATATCCACACCGGCCTCACCAGAGGCTATTTCATCTTCATTGACCCTAACTACAATCCTAGCAGCATCTACGCTCTCAATCACTCCGCCCCGAAGAGCCACCTTACAAACACCAGAATCGCTGGCAACAGTGCGCTCGATTCCCGTGCCCACAAATGGCGCTTCTGCTTTTAATGTGGGCACCGCTTGACGTTGCATGTTGGAGCCCATCAGCGCTCTATTCGCATCATCATGCTCTAGAAAAGGAATTAGTGACGCCGCCACAGATACCACTTGATGCGGCGACACATCCATAAAATCTACTTCATCTGGCGGCTTGACAGTGAACTCATTTTGATGCCTGACGGTTACAAGCGCCTCATCAAGTTTATTTTCTTCATCGAGAGATGAAGAAGCTTGTGCTATCACAAATTGAGCCTCATTGATTGCGGATAGGTAATCAATCTCATTAGTAACCTTAGAACCCACAACTTTTCTATAAGGTGTCTCAATNAAACCATANTNATTNNTNCNNGCANAAGTGGCTAGAGAGTTGATGAGCCCAATGTTTGGGCCCTCTGGGGTTTCAATAGGACAGACCCTACCGTAATGAGTAGGATGAACATCACGAACCTCGAACCCCGCCCTTTCTCGAGTCAAACCACCAGGTCCGAGAGCTGAAACACGCCGTTTATGCGTAATCTCTGACAGCGGATTATTTTGATCCATAAATTGGGATAACTGACTCGAACCAAAAAACTCTTTCATTGCCGCTGCCACGGGTTTTGCATTGACCAAATCCTGAGGCATTAGTCCTTCCGATTCCGCCACCCCAAGACGTTCCTTAACTGCTCGTTCCACACGCACTAGCCCAACGCGAAACTGATTTTCAGCCATCTCACCAACTGACCTTATTCGACGATTCCCCAAATGATCAATATCGTCTACCACTCCTTTACCGTTACGAATACCAATTAAAGTTTTCATAACATCTGCTATGTCAGCATCATTTTCATACTGCTCAATCATTTCTTTGGCGTCATCTGTTTTTAAAGAGGCAATATAACGCTTATCGTATAATACGCCTGCTCCTTTTTCCTCTTTACGTCCCAGACGACGATTAAATTTCATGCGTCCCACTGCCGACAAATCATATCTCTCGACATTAAAAAATAGATTATAGAAGAGGTTTTCCGCAGCTTCTTTGGTTGGAGGCTCTCCTGGTCTCATCATTCGATATATTTCGACCATTGCCTCTAGTGGGCTGCTACAAGGATCTATACGAAGCGTATCAGATATAAAGGACCCACAGTCTAAATCATTCGTATATAAAGTTTCAATTTTCGTCACGCCGGCATCCAAAAGACTACTCAATACATCAGTTGTAATTTCAGTATTACATTCAAAAAGCAGTTCTCCGGTCGATTCATTTGCAACATCTTTTGCCAAGGCTCGGCCTAGCAAATACTCCTCAGGTACCGGAAGTGAAGATACCTTACCCTTCTCCAATTGACGTATGTGACGAGCAGTAATGCGTCTACCCTTCTCAACGATGGTCTCGCCTTTGTTGTCCTTGATTTCGAAGACAGTGATCTCCCCTCGCAGCCGCTCGGGATCAAGATCCAGCATAAATTTTCCTTTCTTAAAGTGAAAAACGCTGGCCTCAAAGAACGTGTTTAAAATTTCTTCACTGGTATATCCTAGCGCACGGAGCAATATGGTGGCAGGAAGCTTACGTCTGCGATCAATGCGCACGTATAGCAAGTCTTTAGGGTCGAATTCGAAATCCAACCATGAACCACGGTATGGAATAACTCTTGCGGTATGAAGCAATTTCCCCGAAGAATGAGTCTTGCCTTTGTCGTGGTCAAATATTACGCCCGGAGAACGGTGCAGTTGAGAAACGATTACACGTTCGGTTCCATTGATTATGAAAGTACCAGTATCAGTCATCAAAGGTATCTCACCGAGGTAGACTTCTTGCTCTTTAATATCTTTAATTGCTTTGTTAGGCGAATCTTTATCATAAATGACTAATCGGACTCGCACTCTGAGAGGGACGGAAAAAGTAACCCCACGAAGCTTACACTCATCAACATCGAAAGAGGGCTTCCCTAAAATATAATCAACATATTCTAGAGCTGCGTAACCAGCATAACCGACAATCGGAAAGATTGAATCGAGCGCTGCATGCAATCCTGTATCTTTTCGGGCATCTGATGCAATTCCTATTTGAGTAAAATTTTTATAGGAATCAATTTGAATAGCAAGCAAATATGGCAAATCCATAACATTTGGTAACTTACCAAAATTCTTACGGATTCGTTTTTTCTCAGTAAATGAGTACGCCATCTTTTTTCCTCGAAGTAATCATTTTTCGCAATTTTAAAACCTTTGTTTTTCTTGTCATAAAATGAAAAAGAAAAACTTGATTCATCAGAGTACGATAAATCCGGTTAGATTTCGTTATAAATAGACCAAAACAAAAACTCTTATTTTAGCTCCACACTGGCCCCAGCCTCCTCTAACTGCTTCTTTGCATCTTCTGCTTCATCTTTGGAGATCCCTTCCTTGACGTTTGAAGGAGCACCGTCCACCATACCCTTCGCTTCTTTGAGACCGAGACCGGTAATCGCACGCACTGCTTTGA
>NZXB01000026.1 GCA_002701765.1 Porticoccaceae bacterium | reverse complement strand
AATTTGTTTCCCGCCATAATTTTCCGGATTTGCAGTTTGGACCGGTCCAGAAATCATAGAGTTTCTGCCTGAAATTTTATCTTCATGCTTGAAATTAACCCTTGCAGAAATTGATATTGCCCGTTTCAGTTTGTGCTGAACCCATGCATTGAGTTCGAGTGTGTCACCAAAATACCAATCCTCATGTTCAACAACGGATTTGGCCCTTATTTGGCCGCCAACTGCCCAGCTGTTTTGCATGTGCCTTACGTTTGTAATGGCTCCTATCAGTCGTGTCGCCTTGTCCCCAATTTGCATTCCATAGGGTAGTATCATTTTTTTCCGCATATTCATGGGCGTAAGGACGGCACCTTGTTCGCTGATGTTACCAACAGATTTGTCAATCGTTATCTCGCCATGCCACCGGTTCGAGGGGGTCTCGTGGATTTTGAAAAGAGCACCAAGCGAAAAATTTGAAATGTCACTAGAGGAGGTAGAGAAGGAACCAATCAACTTTCGGCCCATCATAGGCTCATAAGTATTTAGATCCATATCTTTAGACATAAACATGCCCATTAGCATTAGCGTAACTGAATCAGAAGGGGCATACATTCCTCCGATCATACCCATAGACATGGTCATCTTCTGGGGGACGATTGATAATTTTGGAGGCATTGCAGATAGTGGATTGGGCATTACCTTCACGTCTTCATTTGATATTCCAGCCCCCTTAAAACGGTTCCCTCTCATCGACATGTAACTGTATCTTACTGACAGCATCGACTCGCCAGATTTGTGGAAGTGATCTCCCATGATACCGATGGGAGCATGTTCAATAGCGGAGTAGCCTGCAATGCAAGTACCAACGTGAAAAAGCAGAATAAGATATACTAGTCTGCGACGCATCATTTCGCTCCAAGTTCATATGTTGGGGTAATGTAATGGTCTGAATTTGTTAAGCAATACCCCCGCAGGGTAAAACGCACTATTAAAGTAATCGTGAGGTCGGACATGGAGAATCCCTGTCACAGAGATAGAATCGCCAATTTGAAAAGAATCGAGGGGCAGATTAGAGGTATCATCGCCATGATTGAGGACAAAAGATACTGCATCGATATTCTAGATCAGCTAAAAGCTGTTAAAAATTCTATTTCTAGCGTTGAACATAATATTTTAGGTAAACATATGTCCGCTTGTGTGCGCGAATCTCTTATTGATTCGGAAAAGTCAGATGAAAAGATTGATGAGTTGATAAAACTCTTGAAACGATAGCGATAAAGACAAATGAGCTTCTATTTTTGTTGTCGATATAGCACTTTATAGCTCATGAGCAACTGCTCGCTAGAGAGCTGATCTTTAGCCATAGCCTTGCGAGATTTCACCTCGCCGAATTCACTGCTCTCAGTAAACGACCCATCGGCTTCTGTCCTAGATCAGCGTTAAATTGATCATTTTCCCAAGCACTCTGGCCGCCAATCATTACCAGTTCGACCACACCGTTCGATCGGTTGACCAGTTGTTCATGGCTAAATTCTTTACGATAAATGCGCTTGGTACTTGCTTCGCCATTATATTCTGCGAGCGTTTTGGGGTTGATTAAAACGAGGTCTGCCACATCACCTTGATCGATGGTACCGCCTTCAACGCCAAACAAATCGGCTGCATCCTTTGTCAGGCGCTTAACCATATAGCTGACATCCCGGTCCCCCCCTTGAGATGCCAGCTTAAGGCTTCGCAAGTTGACATCGTAGAACGCCATATTGGTTAGGTGGGCCCCGCTGTCATTAAAGCCCGGCAGAAGAAACGGGTTCATAAGTAACTCGCGTACCGTCTCCAAGTCGCGGTTGGCGGTAATGGTGCTCCAAGTCAGATCCTTGTCAAAGGAGCGTAGCATTTGCAGCATAAAGTCTCCTTCGTCTTCGATCCACGCGAATTCCTTTTGAACCGTTTGAAGCTCACTCTCTTGCATATTTGGAGGATACTGACCTGATTTGATTTCGTTTACCCGGTCGAGTACTGCCTGAAAATCCATACCTTCCCAGCTAGTTTGCGGACACCGTTCCAACTGCATATCTGCGAGAGTCCGATTAAAGGCATAGTCCTCCAAATTGAACTTTCGCTTCAGACGAGCAAGGGTCCAGCCATTCTTACCATTCATCCACATAGCCTTGAATGATTTGGCGTAGTTCGGGTCATCGAGAATTGCGCGGCGACCTTCTCGATCCTCGAGGTCAGTTTCATTGAGGCGGCGCAGCTCGGGGATTTCTTCTGCCAGTGGCGTCACTGCACCATCTGCCCAAGTTTTAAACGGCGCGCCAAGGGCTTGCATGTGAAAATCTCCCTTGACTAACCAAGAGTTGAGCAATCGGGACAAAATCTTAGCCAGACGGGCAAGGCGCCAGTTGTTTGCTATATCCAAGGCTGCAACCACAGTAGTGCGCAAGGGTTTGCCATACAAGCGGCCGCTGGTTAGTAGAAAAGTTTTTAATGTACCGATTACACTGTCTTTTGGTGGAGTGGCTTGCCATAAGGCACCTCGCTCTCGCACCACTCCCGCAAGCGCTTTGAGCTCTGAAAACTTAGAAAACTGGGTGGGAATGGTTTTTTCACAATGTGGTTGCGCCGCTAGATAATGGAAGGGCAGTGCATCGGTAGAGAGTCCCGCATAGCCAAGCTGAAGGCCTTCGCGAAGCGATTCTTTCATTGCCTTTAGCTCATAACTCGTTGGGTCACGAGTGATACTATTTTCAAAGCCCATTTTCTCGATGCGAAGCATTGAATGGGGAAATAGCGCCACCACATTTGGGCCCAGGTTAAGCTGTTCCAGATGGTCTAGATAATCCCCCGGGCTGCTCCAACTAATTTTATCGGCACAGTGGCGCAGGACATGTTTTGGAATATTTTCGACGCGGGCGTAGCAGCTAACGATAGGATCATTAGTTCCGTCGCGCTGGGCGCCAAAAGCGAGACCAAGGCTGCAGTTAGCAATCACCACGGATGTCGTGCCATGGCGCGTGGATTCTGGAAGTCCCGGGGCCAATTCCAATTCGAGATCGTAATGAGTGTGGATATCAAACAATCCTGGCATCAACCAAAGGTCTTGTGCATCAATCACTCGACTTGCTTGTGTGGCATCCAGGTCCTTCCCGCGGGTAATGATGTGGCCATTAGCAACAGCGACATCCTCAATCACGGGTTGTTCGCCCCTGTTAAAAACTTTCGCATTTTTGATCAATGTGTCGAACGGTTTCGACTGGGATTGAGTCATTGTATTGCTCTTGTAATTTTTAATGTTATATAACTCGGGTCACGAAACTGACCATGAATCAGAGAATCAGAGTATTGCATCAAGATTAATCTGACTCAAGAGAGTAAATGGACACTCGGACTGTTTTATATCAATATAAGATACATGATCGAAAAAATACTATGGTATTAGCGTCCGCAAAACCCAGTTTCAGAGCAGAGCTATGGCGTTCACGTGGTGAATATCAATCGCTTCTGGGTCATCAGATTTTCTGCATGGATAGTGGCTCAAATCAGTCTTTTAATTCGAGATCACCCACTGTATTGTTGCTCCATGGGTTTCCCACTTCTAGCTGGGACTGGGCACCAATATGGGGAGGTCTAAGAAAAAATTATCGGGTTATTACACTGGATATGCTGGGATTCGGTTTTTCTGATAAACCAAATAACCATAACTATAGTATCCACGGTCAGGCTGACATTGTTGAGGCATTAGTAACTGCAAAAGGACTTGAGAATTTTCATGTGTTAGCTCATGACTATGGGGACACTGTTGCTCAAGAGCTTTTGGCACGTCAATTAGAAGGTACAGGCGCGGGAGAATGGCTGTCCTGCTGTTTTTTAAATGGCGGGTTATTTCCAGAGACTCACCGGGCGCTCTTTATTCAGAAAATTTTGCTAAGTCCACTAGGTGGGTTGCTCAATTATTTCAATGGTTATGCCAGATTCTGTAGCAGTTTCAGTTCTATCTTTGGCAACGACTCTAAGCCCTCTGAGCATCAGTTAAACGAATTCTGGTGGCTGATTAATTACAACAATGGAAAACATATTTTTCATAATCTGATTACCTATATGCGTGACCGCATGCATCATCGAGAGCGCTGGGTGTCCGTGCTGCAAAAATCCAGCATTCCTCTCGCGCTCATTAATGGTTCGGCGGATCCCGTTTCCGGCATTCACATGGTGTGCCGTTACAAAGAGTTGTATTGCCGACTTGATTATTGCGTTGAGCTCTCGAAGATTGGCCATTACCCTCATATAGAGGCTCCTCAGGATGTGTTGACCCATTATCAGAAATTTATTCATGGCTCAAATTATTGAATCGTTCCGTTATTTAGCTGCGAAAAATTCGCGGTACCCAGCGGCGTGGATGCCTTTGTAGGAGGCCTCTGATCAGCAAGCGTCGGTTTATTTGACACTGGAGTACTGGAAATGAGAGTCTGCTGCCCGTGCCTTTGCATCCTAATGCCTGGCAGGCGAACCGGGAGCATTAACGGGTGCCCAAATATATGCCCTTGTATAACAATGATTGCAGAATCAACTGGCAGTGCGATATCCTGCGTTAGAGTACCGCAAGCTGATACTTATCGATAAATGAATGTTACTCTGAGTTGAGATAGTTATCTTCTCGACTGACGATGGATGGTCAGATATTGTTCGTAGACATGAGGTGGCTACAAAATGACAGACCGAGATATTCTTAGTTGGAGAGAATTTGAACGGGTCGACCTTAGAGTTGGAACGGTGGTCTCGGCAGAATTTTTTGCAGAGGCCATCAAACCGGCCATCAAGCTGAGTATCGATTTTGGTAACGGAATAGGAATTAAAAAGTCCTCCGCACAGATCACGGATCATTATGAGCCCGAGACATTAGTTGGAAAACAGATTGTGGCAGTTGTTAACTTTCCGAAAAAACAGATCGGTCCATTCATGTCGGAATGTCTGGTNACGGGGTTTGTGCAAAGTGGTGGGGACATTATTTTGGCTGTTCCTGATAAACAGGCCCGCAATGGCTCTCGTATGGCTTAGACATAACAATGCGATTCACTAATATGTCAGTCATAGAATTCTGAAAATCTGACTATGGTTCTTTCGATCAGAACATGTTGACAGGAGCTTTTTTGTCATGCGGAGCAAAATCGACTGGCCTCATTTAGCCGGCTTCTCTTTGAAGTATCAAATATGATTGAAGACGCTTTTCCTAGAATTGCAAAAAACAATAATAAGATTGCCTTAGTGGATTCCGATGGCGCCCATACATATGACAGCATAAATGCTCGAATAGCTTTGTTCGCTGCGGGTATTCTTGAAGACAGGCAAGATTTGCAAGAAGAGCGTATCGCCTTTCTTATTCCAGCAAGCCTGAATTATGTAACTGCCCTCCTAGGCATTTGGCGCGCGGGTGGAATTGCGGTACCGCTAAATATCTCGTCCGCAGAGGCTGAACTTGAGCATTATCTCGGCAGCATTGGTGTAACTCGATTGATTGCCGATGCTGAATGCCATGGCCAGCTACGTAAGCTATGTAGGCAGCTAGAGATTAGACTTCTTGCAATTGATGAAGTGTTGGCTCTTGAGTGCATTGATTTGCCTAGCCTTTCTCCGGAAAGATCCGCGATGATACTTTTTACGAGTGGTACTACGGATAAGCCGAAAGGAGTACTCACAACTCACAAAGCAATTCGGGCGCAAATTTTAACTTTGCTTCATGCATGGAAGTGGTCAAGGGAAGATGTTATTCCATTGTTTCTTCCGCTACATCATGTTCACGGCATAATCAACGTCCTATGCTGTGCACTTTGGTCTGGGGCCAAAGTGCATATGATGCCGAAACTTGATCTGGATGGAATTTGCTCCGAGGTGGTATCGGACACCTATAGCATATTTATGGCAGTACCCACGATCTATGTGAAACTGATAGAGCACTTAGAACTCCTAGATATCGATGTCTCGAGGGCTATCGGAGATGGTTTTGGGCGAATGCGTTTAAATGTGTCTGGCTCTGCAGCCTGTCCGGTCAATGTTTTCAACCAATGGAAAGAGCTAACCGGACAAATTCTTCTTGAACGCTACGGGATGACAGAGGTGGGTATGGCAATATCCAACGGCTATGCCGGAGAAAGACGGGCTGGGTTCGTGGGTAAGCCACTTTCCGGGGTAACAGTGAAATTGTTTGATGAATCGGATATGCCTGTGACTGAGGATAGTGCGCCCGGAGAAATTCGTATGAAAGGCGATAATCTGTTTAAGGAATATTGGAATAACCGAAAGGCCACACAAGAAGCGTTTAAAGATGGTTGGTTTTGCTCCGGCGATATTGCAGTTATAGAGGATGGCTATTTTCGCATAATGGGGCGATCATCAATCGATATTATTAAATCGGGTGGCTACAAGTTATCAGCGCTAGAGATAGAGGGTGTTCTCCTAACCCATGAGAATATAAGTGAAGTAGCGGTNATTGGCGTTCCTGACGATATATGGGGAGAGGCTGTCGTGGCTTGTATCTGTTTACGTTCTGGTGCCGAGTTCGAATATGCAGATTTTAAGAATTGGTGTTCTCAAAGAATGTCTGCTTACAAAATACCTAAGCGAATAAAAGTATTAGATAGACTGCCTCGCAATGCCATGGGTAAAGTTATCAAGCCATCNCTAAATGAAAAGGTNTAAGTTGGTAACGTTCGCCTGTGATNAGCAATATAAAATAGCAAAGGAAAATCCAACGATTACATCGGGCTAGCTTGCAGAAGCTGATTTTTNTTTTCGAAGAGATTTTGTTTTTNTTTGTGTTCTTCGGTTGCTTTCTTTACTTTTAGTNGGCTTCGAGTTTGTCGTTTTTCGGGATCGTTTGTTTTTTCTAGCCGCGCCGTTTTCATTTGTTAGTTGAGGGCTATAAATACTTAAGCGCANAGGTTTTGCGAAAATTTTCACCTTTTTTAAATGCTTTAGTAGTGAATTGGGCATTCCTTGTGGTAGATCTATAGTACTGAAGTTGTCATGCAGTTTGATAGCCCCTATATAACGGCTGGTTATCCCAGCTTCGGTAACTAATGTGCTTACAATATGTGACGCCTTGATTTTGTCATTTTGGCCTACTTCGAGGCGATAAGTAATCATGGGAATATTATCGTCTCTTTTTTTAGTATTCGGTCGCTTTGATTTTGAAACTTCTGCCCGCTGATTGTATTTTTGATTCGGATTGTTTGCTGCGTTTTCTTTGTGGTTTTGGTCTTTTCCGCGAGGTGCAACAATATTATCCAATTTGGGAAAGAGTGGACGTTCCTTTTGATTTTCATAGGCTAATGCAGCGGCTATATCTGCCATGTCAAGCTCGTTTTCTGCCGCGAAGTTGGTAATTAGATGGCGGAATTTGTCCAAGCGGGGTGACTCCAGAGTCTTAATCAATTGATCAGTAAATTGCAGGATGCGCTGTGCGCTAACTTGCTGGTTAGTGGGCATAGTAAGCGGTGCAATGGATTGTCGCGTCGACTTTTCAATCGAGCGTAACAGACGGGTTTCCTTGGGGGTGATAAATAAAATCGCCTTACCTTCACGCCCTGCTCGACCTGTGCGGCCGATACGGTGAATATAGGATTCATTATCATAAGGGATATCAAAATTAATTACATGGCTGATACGCTCAACATCTAAGCCTCGGGCAGCAACATCAGTGGCTATAATAATGTCAATCTGGCCGTTTTTTAGCCGATTTATGGTTCGTTCTCGCAAGGCCTGACTGAGATCACCATTCATGGCAGCTGAACAGAAGCCCCTAGCCTCCAGACGCTCGGCAATATCAATCGTGGAAGACTTGGTGCGCACGAAAATAATCATGCCATCGAAGGTTTCNACTTCGAGAACCCGAGTTAGGGCATCCATTTTTTGATGATTTTTTACAGTGATATATTTTTGTTCAATCTGTTCTACGGTTTTTGTAGTGGTTTTAATACTGATCTGTTCTGCGTTTCCTAAGTATTTTTTGGAGATATCCCGAATTTTGTTTGGCATAGTTGCTGAGAAAAGTGCCCGTTGGCAATTAACTGGCGTTTGAGAAAGAATGGTCTCAACATCATCAATAAAGCCCATTCGCAACATTTCGTCTGCCTCATCAAGAATGAGTCCCTTGATTGTGCTCAGATCGAGGCTTCGGCGACGTAAGTGATCAAGTATTCGGCCCGGAGTACCTACGATCACTTGAACGCCGCGTTTAAGCCCACGCAATTGAGCAACGATATCGGCGCCACCATAAATTGGTAACACACGAAAGCCGTTTATATGCCTAGCATAGGTCTGAAAAGCTTCAGCAACCTGAATGGCTAGTTCTCGAGTAGGCGTCAGCACAAGAACTTGCGGATTTTTCTGATTATCGTCAATTTGACTAAGAAATGGGAGAGCGAAAGCCGCGGTCTTTCCAGTGCCAGTCTGCGCTGTACCCAACAGATTTTTCTTTTCCATTAGAATTGGAATGCTTTGTGCCTGGATAGGTGATGGTTGCTCATAGCCCAGCTGCTTAACGGCCTTCAGAACTGGGGCGGAAAGGCCCAGAGATTGAAAATCAGTGGATGACATTTGGTTGCCTATGGTTTGCGTGCTAGCCCCCAGATTGAGGGAGGAGACGGAGTATACGCCCCAGTCGTTCAGATTTATAGGACTTTCCGGAATTTAAATTCTCTCCGCAAGAACTCCGGGTAATCGTGTCAATAAGGGCTTACTTTGGTTAGCTGTTATGATAGTTTAAAAAAATTCCATTATCGCGAACCAATTCTCACGAATCATTATCTTCCTTGTCGATATCAATCGGAAATTGGCTGAATGTAGCTCGAGGCGCCCATCTTGCTCGTCATCTCGACTTCACGATGATAAAGTAGAAATGCATGGTAGTCTCCGGGTTATAGGTTTTTTCCCAAGGGCTTGGTATAGTCTTGATAGGCTTTAGTGTG
>NZXB01000025.1 GCA_002701765.1 Porticoccaceae bacterium | reverse complement strand
CCCCACTCCTCATCCGTTAATTTCTCAGGCTCAAGGGGTCGCTTTATATGCGCCTCTCCGCCGTAGATAAATTCCTCCTCTTCACGCAACTCCTCACAGTAAGGGCAGTAAACTAGTAACATAACTCTGCGTCCAAATACTTACAATAATTCTAATGAGCAACCCCTGCTGCCCCATGCTCGTCTATTAGCGCACCGGTGTTAAATCGATCTAGACCAAAGGCCTTAGCCAAAGGATGGGCGCGATCATTAGCTACCGTATCTGCGAAAACAAAACCAGATCCCGGTGTAGCCTTGAAGCCTCCGGTACCCCATCCACAATTAAAATACAATCCTTCCACTGAAGTCTTGCTGATAATAGGACATGCGTCTGGACATGTGTCTACAACGCCACCCCACTGACGATTCATTCGCACTCTGCTGAAAGCTGGAAAGAGTTCACAAATTGCTTGCAAGGTATGCTCAATAACGTGAAATGACCCGCGCTGACCATAGCCATTGTAGCCATCAACACCTGCACCGATAACCAAATCTCCTTTGTCGGATTGACTCACATATCCGTGCACTGCATTTGACATTACTACCGTATCTAAGCAAGGTTTTAGCGGTTCCGACACGAGCGCTTGCAGTGGCCTCGATTCGACTGGCAGCCGCAATCCAGCCAATCCAGCAACCACTCCAGAATTTCCCGCTGGCACACATGCGATTTTTTGCGCTCGAATAAAACCTTTGTTAGTTTCAACGCCCTCTACAATGCCATTTTTTACGCTGATATCAGTAACCTCAGTCTGTTGAAGAATATCAACTCCCATTGCATCGGCAGCCCTTGCATACCCCCAGGCCACAGCATCATGGCGAGCGACTCCCCCACGAGGCTGCCAGGAGGCTCCAAGAATTGGATAGCGACAATTAGGTGAAATATTTATGAGTGGCGCTATCTCCTTTATCCGTCGAGGGGACACAACCTCCCCATCTATACCATTCAGTCGATTGGCATTTACGCGCCGCTCAATATCACGCATATCCTGCAGGTTATGCCCAAGATTAAGCACGCCACGTTGACTGAACATGACGTTATAGTTTAGCTCCTGGCTTAAACCTTCCCAAAGTTTGAGCGCGAGCTCATAAAGGTGAGCTGCCTCATCCCACAAGTAGTTTGAACGAATAATCGTGGTATTTCGCCCGGTATTACCACCACCAAGGTAACCCTTCTCAACAACAGCTATATCTGTGATTCCGTGCTCTTTAGCCAAATAATAAGCAGTAGCTAAACCGTGCCCTCCGCCCCCGACAACAATGATGTCATAACGCTCTTTAGGGGTCGGGCTACGCCACACCTTTTGCCAATGCTCGTTGTAGTTGAGAGCATTCTTTACGAGGTTAAATCCTGAGTATCGTTTCATATCAAACAGTCGGTAAGTGCGCAGATCGGATAAAATTGTTTAGCCTTCGACGAGTTCCCAGCAGCGAGTTAGGATATCCGAACACGGGACAAATGAAGAAAAGTGAAAAGCCCATTCCATGACCCATTAGGCCGATGCCATTTTAGTGCAGCAGTAGTCGCCGATCAAGCTCGCAAACTCCTTTCTTTGCTTGGAGGGTTACCATAAATATCGCTATAGCATTTACTAAAATGAGGCGCGGTAGAAAAACCGCAGCTAATCGCTATTTCTATCATGGGCATTGATGATTGGAGAAGTAACAAACGTGCTCTGGACAACCGTAATTCAAGATAATAACGCGACGGCGACCGGTGTAAATAGCGGTTAAAAAGTCTCTCGAGCTGCCTTCTCGAAATTCCCACAGACTCAGAAATCGCATCTAATCCCAATGGTTCCTCTATGTTGGTCTCCATTATGGCGACGGCCTCTATGAGGCGAGGCTGACTAGCGCCGATAAGATATTTTAGAGGTGCTCGCTGGGGATCATTTTCTGTACGAACTCTTTCACACGTAAATTGTTCCGAAATCTGCTGCACCAAATCATGCCCATGGATACTGGCTACAAGGTTCAGCATCAAATCGATCGAACTGATACCGCCAGAGCATGTGTAACGATCGCGATCAATTACAAATAAGCGAGACGAGATCTCGAGCTGAGGAAATTGCTCTCGCATAGCTGATAAGTTTTCCCAATGGATCGTGCACCGATAACCATCCAGCAGGCCTGCCGCGGCTAAAACATAACTACCAGTGCATATCCCAGCGATGGGAATCTTTTTCTTAGCATAAGCTCTTAATGCATTGATGGAATTCTTATCACAATGACTGCCGATGTTATAGCCTCCGCATACTACAAGCATATTTAAATCGTCAGGATTGGCTGGCAGGCTGTCAACAATCACCTCAATGCCCGAGCTTGACGTGACTTGAAGTCCGTCAGAGGTGAAAACTGAGTATTTATAAAGATCTTTACCGCTGATGCGGTTGGCCATTCGAAGAACAGAAATAGCATTTGCGAAAGTACTTAGTGTGTATTCTGGCATAAGCAGAAAGCCAATATGCAGTGTTAAGCCTGCGCCGGAAGCATCTAAGCCGTTTCTCACAACAGAACTCCTAAGACCTTTTGTTTCAATGCTCAAAATACTAGATGAACTGATTTGCTTTCGAATTTCTCGACCTTTAGATTGAATTATAGACAGACTATTGCGCTGTGAGGAAGTATTTTTTATGCAAGCATGGTTCTAGAGCTGGCGGTGCCCTCGGCTTTGGCGCCTAGAGGATAATTTCGCTTTCTGCTCGGGCTTGTCAATGACTGAAAAAAGATTTGTAAAAGGATCTGTTTTGTTCGGGAAAGCCATTGCGTCGACGAAATAGTCCTGAAAATTTGGTTCCGTGGCTGTTTCAATTTTTTCGATTTCTTGCACAAGGTTCTCGATGATCTTTCGCGAGTGGCTATTCAACAACGCTATCAGCGCACCCGTGCCAGCAGCATTACCGGCGGACGAAACCTCACTTAAAGTGCAGTCTGGTATCAGACCCAATACCATTGAATAAAGCACATCAATCTGACTGCCAAAGGCTCCTGCCAAACGAATCCGTTCAATCTGTTTACAACCAATATGGTCCATTAGCAACTTGATGCCAGCATACAAAGCTGCCTTAGCTAATTGAATCTGCCGCACGTCATTTTGAGTCACAATAATCTGTGCATTGCTGTCGACATTCGAATGCAATAAATAAGACCATGTTCGACCATCTGAGATAATTCGACTTGAACGCTGGCTCAGATCGCCATCAATGACACCATCCTCCGAAACAATACCAGCCAAGAACATCTCCGATATAACTTCAATGATGCCTGAACCACAGATTCCGGTTATTACTTTGCCCTCTAGCGCATTTTTAAATGGCTTCTCATCTGACCAAAAATCGGATCCAATCACCTTGAATCGCGGCTCCAAAGTTTCCCTATCAATTCTTACCCTCTCTATAGCGCCAGCAGCAGCTCGCTGCCCACAACTAATCTGTGCTCCCTCAAATGCTGGCCCCGTTGGGCTTGAACATGCCACGAGACGCTCATGGTTACCCAATATTATTTCAGCATTAGTCCCGACATCAACCAAAAGAGTCATCTTCTCCTGATTTTGCGGCTCCTCTGAGAGTATCATGCCCGCTGCATCGGCACCAACATGACCAGCTATACATGGCAGAACATAAACTCGTGCGCCGCGGTTGACTCTCAAACCCAACTCTGTTGATAAGATTTCCAAGGACGAATCTGTTGCCAACGCAAACGGAGCCCAACCCAACTCTACCGGACTTATACCCAAGAGTATGTGGTGCATGATAGGGTTCGCTACTATAGATAGTTCAAGAACATCCTCCACTTCGGAAGCTACTTGACTCACAGCCTCAACGATAAGGCCATTCAATGCTTCACGAATCACCTTCGTCATTTCGCGAGTCCCTTCTTGATGCATCATTGCATAAGATACACGACTCATCAGATCTTCTCCGAAGCGAATCTGGGGGTTCATTGCACTCGCACTCGCCAGTACTCTGCCGTTCGCGAGATCGCAAAGATGCAAAGCGATGGAAGTGGATCCAACATCTACTGCGGCACCGAAAGCTTTGTCCCTGAAACCTGGCCATAGAGCAACGACTTCAGTTTGTTTGTGAACCGCCACTGTGATTGAACGCTTGCCCTCGGCCAAGATAGGCTGCAGGTCCCTTAAAATATGACTATCATAAGTTAATTCAGGGAGTCCCCACTCCTCACCCAGCGCCACCAGCAACCGCTGCATATCCCCTTTTGGTTCGTTAATGTCTGCATCCGCCACCTGGACATAATGAAGTCGAGTAGCTGGATCCATATGAATGTCCTGACTCGATGCTTCCTTCCGGATCACTTGACGATGAACCTGACTTTCAGATGGGACGTCGATTACAACATTATTAACTAACAGTGCCTGACAACCAAGACGTCTGCCTTTTGCCAATGGATTTCTGAGCTTTTCAAATTTCTTCTCCCCCTCACTCTTGTCCGAGAGATGGTCCAACGAAGAATTGATTTGAAGTTTTGGGAAAGATCCCTCGGAACACTCGATCTGGCAGCGACCACATATTCCGCGCCCACCGCAAACGGAATCTATGTCAACGCCCAAAGAACGCGCTGCATTTAGAACCGACGTATCTGCCGGAAAACTCCCGCGCCTGCCGGAAGGAGTAAAAACGACCTTTACTGGGTCGCGCAAACTCACATTAGCCCCTCCGTCGCCGACCACTGCGTTTTCGTCCCTCGCCTTCAACCACTGGTTCTCGATATGCTTTGATCCAGTTAGAGCAATTTGGATCCTTGCCTAACATAACATCTCCGCCCCGCACAGCCGATATTACCTCAGAATGCAGCGGGCTGGTTATGGCAGAGGTCATGCCAGCCCCCATAGCCATCGTCAAAAAGGCCGCATTGATTCCCTCACGATTTGGTAACCCAAAGCTAACATTTGATGCCCCGCACGTCGAATTAACTTTTAATTCTTCTCGCAGGCGACGCACAATATGCATCACTTGCAAACCGGCTGTGTTGATCGCTCCAATTGGCATGACCAAAGGATCCACAATCACATCACTGAAGTGAATTCCGTAATCAGCCGCCCGTTCAACAATTTTCTTCGCCACTTCGAAACGCACATCCGGATCTTCTGAGATACCTGTCTCGTCATTCGAAATTGCGACCACCGATGCCCCATATTTTGCCACGAGCGGCAACACTCTATCGAGGATCTCTTCTTCGCCAGTTACAGAGTTAACAAGCGCCTTACCTTGATAGACCTTTAACCCCTGTTCAAGTGCTTCGACAATAGATGAGTCGATGCTCAACGGCACGTCGGTCACCGATTGGACTAGTTGGATAACCTCAGACAGAATACGCGGTTCATCAGCTAATGGTATTCCCGCATTAACATCGAGCATATGCGCTCCAGCGGATACCTGAGACAATGCATCCGACTCAACACGACTGTAATTACCCTCTTTCATTTCAGCTGCGAGTATCTTCCGGCCAGTTGGGTTTATGCGCTCGCCGATTATTACAAACGGCTCATCGAATCCTATTCTGACCTCTCTGGTTGGTGAACTTAATATCGTAGTAGTCATGATTTTCCTTAGCTATCAATGTTAACTGTTACAATCAAAAAAGGTCTTAATCATGGAAGTTTTGAGATAACATCGAAACCTCGACCTGAGAATTCAAAGTTTCCATCTTGGACCTCATAAATCCACTTTGCAGATTTTTTAAGTCCTCCAAGCGGGTAAATGTGGCAGCGACGAATCAAACACCCTGGGTCCCCTTCTACTGCAGTAGCCAAGTCATATAACAACTGACTGGGCTCTGCGGACGGAGCGCTAAAGTACCGTCCCAAAAAAGATTGTTGTAGACTTAAACGAACCATGTCAATCGGTCTTCTGGTCAAAAATCTAACAGAGGGACCCACACCACACTGTCTTGCATAGTTCAATAATGTTTTGATTGTCGCCAAACCCGGAATACCGACGCATATTTCTAACCGGTTCCCCTCCTCACGGATCTTCTTCTCCCAAACCAATACCGGACTAGCCTCGAATACAAATTGTGTCGCGAGGTAGAGAGTCATGTCGGTATTTTTTGCGTAATCATTTTTTTGCTTAACAGCCAGATCACAATCTAGCTCCGATATATCCGGGCTGCCCTCGGGATGCCCTGCTAAACCGAGCTTTGTAAAACCATACTTCTCAAACAAACCTGTTCGAAGCACCTCGATAGAGGCAGCGAAATCTCCCAATGGACTATCAATGCCACCGCCTATTAGAAGTCCTTCAGTCACACCTAGTTCACCCTGAAGCACAGCCAAATTCTTCTCTAAGTATTTCGCTGATGGAATCGATCTGGCTGCAAAATGGGGGACTGCGTTGTAACCTTCGGTTTTCAGTCGGCGAACTGTTCGAATTGTTTCCATGAAATCTGAACCCGGCAGAAAAGTGACATAGATGGTACAACCATTTCGCACTACCTCACCAAACTCAGTTACCTTAGCAGCGCCAGCAGGAGTAACTTCCAAGCTCGCATCTCGGACCAGATCCATAAGTGCTTGTTTTCGTGTCTTAGGGGCGTCTTGCATCACTAAAAAAATACCTGTCGGTTCTTCTGGAACGAGCATATATGCGCTTATTCAGAGGACCTATCTTTTTGTTTATCCGGCTAATTAAAGCCCTTTTGCTTAACCAACATTGCAAGATCAGCAGAGGAGAAATCTTGTTCAATAGTAGCGGCAATCTTATCGGCCAACTCCTGCGGAGAACCTGCCTCATCAATCATCTCGGATGTTCTGCGCCAGTCCTCTAGATATTCCTTGCTTCCGCCTTTCCCTGCTCTCATGGCAGCACGATCAATAGCGGCTTGAAACCGATGACTCAGCAGCGCTTTGCCTCGCTCGCGGCCACGCTGCACCATCACCTGTGACGGGATATCACGCCAACAAACCAGAATCTTTTTCAAATCCCGAACTACCCTAATAACAATGGCAAAATAAGACTATTCAAACCTCAGAACCTGAGCTTTCAGACCGGATTCCAATTGTCCATATCCACAATGATAATGTTCAAAATCCAGTCCAAGTGTTTGTGCTGCAATCTTTGCTTTTTGTAACAGTCGATCGTCTTCTGTCTGAGAAAGGTACAAAACCCGTCGATAGTTCGCAAAATAATCGCCCAATAGCTCAGGATAATCATCCACCCGCAAGCCCTTAATTACTATTCGATCGAAATTCTCTGCAAGAAAATCTGTCAGGTAAAATGTTCCGGGTTCCTCCTCCGAGAATTGTTTAAATACCAATTCGCCCGAATAGAAAGAGTAACAGTGAGCACCCGGTAAGCGCTCGATTCCTGTTTCCTTAAGGACTCTGTCTATCTCGCCCCCGGTTCCACAATCAGCATAAGCAACAAATATTTGTTCATATTGGTTGCGATACAAGGCAATCTTTTCTCTGACCTTGCCAGCAATCAATTTTGGCTTATTATGCAAATCAGCATTAATGCACTTAAGATCAACGTGCTGCCAATTGTTAGACCTGCATAGCGCCATAATTTCCTTTGCCAGTGCACCACACGCAATTATTAAGATTGCGAACGGTCTTCCTGTATCTGAAGCCGCATGCATCATGCAGTGATTTGCCTCTCTCGGCTTTCTTTCACCAAACGAACTGCTGTAGTGGTTGCCTCTGCAGCGTCGCGACAGTAGGCATCAGCACCAACAGCAAGGCCAAATTCTTCATTTAATGGCGCGCCTCCCACCATAACAATGTAACGATCTCGCAGATGCTGTTCCCTCAACGCATCCACAACTACTTTCATGTAAGGCATTGTGGTGGTTAGTAGAGCTGACATGCCGAGAATATCTGGATCATGACGTTTTAGCGCATCTATGTAATCCTCAACCGAATTATTAATCCCAATATCGAAAACTTCGAAACCCGCTCCTTCCATCATCATGGTCACCAAATTCTTTCCAATATCATGGATATCACCTTTTACAGTACCTATAACCATCGTGCCGAATGGTTTTGCACCGGTCTCCGCCAACAAAGGTCTCAAAATCGACATACCCCCCTTCATCGCATTTGCCGCCAATAAAACCTCAGGCACAAATAAAATGCCGTCTCGAAAGTCAATACCGACTATAGTCATGCCATCCACTAATGCTTTGCCCAGAACCTGCTCCGCCGTCCAGCCTCGGTCGAGTAAGATCTGTGTCCCCTCTTCAATTTCCTCCTTCAAGCCATCATAAAGATCGTCATGCATCTGCAAAACCAGATCGTCATCAGACAATTCGTCAAGCACGATTTCTGCCTCTTCAGACATGGCATATCCTCCCTATTAGACTAGTAGTCACGGTCCTCAAACGACCCTTTTCGGCGATCAATGAAATCTAACAGCGCTTCGTCAACAGCAGAATCAAGAGGCGGTGGTTCGTATTCATTGAGCATACTATTAAATAGAACATTAGCTCGCTGGGACGCATCTAAAGATCCATCAGCCTCCCATTGTTCAAAACTATTGTTATCGGCTAGGGTTGATCGATAGAAAGCTGTCTCAAAATTCCTTAAGGTATGGGCTGAACCAAGATAATGCTTCCCGGGGCCGACCTCTCGCACAGCATCCATTGCCTGTCCATTTTCGGACATATCCAACCCGCTCAATAACACAGACAACATACCTGCTTGATCACAGTCCATCACAAATTTTTCATAACCCATAACCAAGCCACCCTCCATCCAGCCGGCCGTATGCAGCATAAAGTTGACTCCGGCTAGTGCGCTAGTTTGTAGTGTGTTGGCTGCCTCATAAGCAGCCTGCGCATCTGGCAATTTGGAGCCACAAAGACCGCCGCCGCTCCTAAAGGGCACTCCTAGGCGACGTGCTAGTGCGGCTGCCACATAAGTCACTTGACTAGGCTCGGGTGTCCCAAAGGTTGGAGCTCCTGACGACATGGATACCGCGGCCGCGAATGTGCCAAACACCACTGGCGCACCGGGACGACAGAGCTGGGTGAACGCCATTCCGGCAAGAGCTTCAGCCAGAATCTGCGTCACCGTGCCTGCTACAGTCACCGGGGACATTGCCCCTGCCAAGATAAATGGTGAGACTACCGTGCTTTGATTATTGCGAGCATACACCTTAAGACTACCTAGCATAGTAGCATCATAAGTCATAGGTGAATTCACATTGATCAGACTAGTCAGAACGCAATTCTGGTCTACGAACTCGCCTCCAAAAACAAGCTTTGCCATGTCCACAGTATCCTGAGCTCGGTCCTCGTGCGTCACCGAACCCATCAGCGGTTTATCGCTGTATTTGAAATGGCTGTATACCATATCAAAATGGCGCTTGTTTACTGGCAAATCGACAGGCTCGCATATTGTTCCACCTGAGTGGTGTATATGGGGAGCCATGTAGGCGAGCTTCACAAAATTTTGAAAATCTTCGATGGTTGCGTAGCGCCTTCCTCTATCAATGTCAAATACAAATGGGGAGCCATAGGCAGGCACAAGCACAGTGCGATCGCCACCAATAATTACGCTTCGCTGAGGATTTCGCGCATGCTGGACATATTCTCTAGGGGCGGAAGAATTTATTATTTGGCGACACAAACCCTTAGGGAAGCGAACTCTGGAACCAATTACATCAGCCCCAGCCTCGACCCACATTTCAAGAGCTTCTGGATCATCAAGAAAATCAATGCCAATCTCTTCAAGCAAAACGTCTGCATTATCTTCGATTAATTGAAGACTGTGCTCACTAAGATATTCGAAGTAGGGAATCTTTCGTTCTATAAAGGGCGCAACCTTAGCAACTGCATTTTCGCGTAAAGCCTTTCTACCTTGACGACCACCGACTGCCCTTCGGGTTCTGCTATTCCTCGACCGTTCTGACATAAAATCCACCTACAACAGCCAAAAATCATTGCTAAACAAGGTCATCTAAGGCACGCAGTCTATTAGCGTTTTTCTCATGTCGCATACGTGATTGCGACTTCCGTTTGTCCGTTAACGACCGAAAAACTGTTAAGCCCGCAACCTCTCATTATCTGGGTCGTACGGTGACTCTTCGATTACCGTCGCAGGATAGCGTTCGCCCAAAATTTCAATCTCCAAATCAGTTCCTATGACTGCCAATTCAGCTTCCACCAGACCAAGTGCAAGAGACTTGCTAGTCCGAAAACCATACCCACCTGAAGTAGCTCGACCAACCAATCTAGATTTTTCATAGAGCCCTTCCGACCCTCTTGCATCAGCATCCTTAGTCCCATGCACCTCCAATGTAACAAAACGGTATTTAAAGCCGCGTCTCTGCCACGAGATCAAAGCCTGCTTCCCAATAAAATCTTGCTCTTTATCCAACTTTATAAATCGATCTAATCCGGACTCCAGGGCCGAGTACTCGATGGACAATTCGCGGGGAATTAAGCGGTACGACTTTTCCAATCGCATACTTTCCATCGCACGGATGCCAAATGGTCTGATTTGATGCTCAGCACCGGCTGCCATCAATGCGTCAAAGATATAGTTTTGCATTTCGATTGGATGGTGAAGTTCCCACCCCAGTTCACCAATGAAATTTACTCTTAAAGCCTCTGCCTGCGCATATCCAATATCAATGCGCTTACCGGATAACCATTTGAAATTATCGTTGCCTAAATCAGTGTCAGTAAGCTTTTGCAGGACTTCTCTTGACTTAGGGCCTGCAAGCACAAGCACACCTATTTGCGTGGTAAGTTTTTGCATGATTACAGACCCATCTGATGGAGCTAGTTTTTTCAGGTAGTCCCAATCATGACGCTCCTGCGCTCCCGCAAATACCAAATAATAATTATTTTGCGATCGCTTATAGATCGTAAATTCCGAGCGCACGCCACCATTTTTTGAGAGCATATGACAAAGCCCTATTCTTCCAACTGTCTTGGGAACAATATTAGCAACAAGTCCGTTTAACCAAGATTCAGCGTTGGGGCCTGTCACCGAGCACTTCGCGAAAGCAGACATATCCAGAAGTCCAACATGTTCTTGAACGTGACGACACTCTGCACCAACAAAGTCAAAATAGTTAGAGCGACGAAAGGAGTTTTTTTCAACTATTCGTCCATCCTCTATAGGAGGTGAATGATTTTTATTTAACAGCGCATTTGGTTTATTTAGATCGCTCTCAGACAAGGCATAGTCTTGAGGTGCAAACCAGTTTGGTCTTTCCCATCCATAAACCGAACCGAAAACCGCCCCCAAGTTCTTCATCCTTTCAAAGCAAGGAGAAGTCTTCAAAGGCCTCGCCGCACTTCGTTCTTCGTCCGGGTAATGGTTCTTGAAAACATGGTTATATGCTTCCTCATTCTTTGCGCGCAAGTACCCCCGAGCCGCGTAAGGACCGAACCGACGAGGATCCACACCCATCATGTCGACAGTCGGCTCCCCTTCAACTATCCACTCTGCTAACTGCCAACCAGCGCCGCCGGCAGCCGTAATTCCAAAACTATGGCCTTCACTCAACCAAAAGTTTTTTATACCCCATGCTGGGCCAACAATTGGATTACCATCGGGAGTATAAGCGATAGCGCCGTTGTAGACAGTTTTAACTCCTGCCTCAGCAAATGCTGGAACTCGCTCCATGCATGCCTCAATATGCGGCATCAATCGATCGAGGTCGCCATTAAAAAGCTCATATTCAGAAGCAGCACTGGGACCATCCACGTAGCAACAAGGTGCACCTTCTTCATAAGGTCCGAGTATAAATCCGCACGCCTCCTCTCGAAGATAATAGCCCGCATCTGATTCCCGCAAGACTCCTTGCTCAGGCAAACCTTGATCTCTGCGGGCTATTACATCTGGATGGGATTCAGTGACGATGTACTGGTGCTCTACTGGAATAACCGGCAGATCTAACCCGACCATTTGGCCGGTTTGGCGAGCAAAATTTCCAGTGCAGGAAACGACATGCTCGCAAGCGATCTCACCTTTATCAGTTTTAACCAACCACGTATCATCAGACTGCTGCTCTAGAGCTCTAACCAAAGTGTTGCGGTAGATTTCGGCTCCCCGAGCTCGGGCACCCTTTGCTAGAGCTTGGGTTAAATCAGCTGGTTGGATATAACCATCATCAGGATGCTGAATCGCACCAACTAATCCCTCTATATTAGCCATCGGCCAGGCTTTCTTAACTTGCTCGGGAGTCAGAAAGTTTACGTTCACACCTACAGTCTCGGCGACTCCGGAATAGTATAGATACTCATCCATACGATCCTGATTCGTAGCCAAACGGATATTTGATACTCCGCGAAAACCGACATCTTGTCCTGTTTCTTGCTCAAGCTCTTGATAAAATTTAACAGAATACTGATGTAGTTTACCGACCGAATAACTCATATTGAAAAGTGGAAGTAAGCCAGCAGCATGCCAAGTGGAGCCCGAAGTAAGTTCTTTACGCTCAACCAACACTGCGTCACTCCATCCTTTCTTGGCAAGATGATAAAGCGCGCTTACACCCACCACACCACCGCCAATAACCACAACCTTAGTTTTTGCTTTCATTAAGAAGCCTCACGATGATAATCGGCCCAGTTTAACGAGCGTTGGCAGACCAAACACATCTGATTGCGACAGATGTTTATGCTTCAGCGTCATCATTTCATAGCACCAATCATTGTACTTTTCGTCGTTTTTGAGACACCATCTGTCGGTCTGAGAAAATCATTAATTCCATTACATATAGATTATACCGATTCGATCTGAACTGACTGAAGAACGGTGGTCATTTGCAGCCGTCCTGCGACATTAGTAGTGGAGAGGTTAATGAGTGATATAGAAATAGCACGGCAAGCGAAAACGCAACCAATAGCTGAAATCGCGAAGAAACTCGACATACCAGAGAGTGCATTAATTCCGTTTGGAAGGACTAAAGCAAAAATCGACCCAGAGCATATCGAATCCCTAAGCGACAAGCCAGATGGAAAACTCATTCTCGTTACAGCCATAAGTCCCACGCCTGCCGGAGAAGGTAAAACCACTACTTCCGTAGGGCTAAATGATGCGATTAATCGAATAGGAGAGAAATCCGTAGCCTGTCTGCGAGAACCGAGCCTAGGCCCTTGCTTTGGCATGAAAGGAGGCGCTGCAGGCGGAGGTTACGCTCAGGTGGTACCAATGGAAGATATCAATCTCCATTTCACTGGAGATTTTCATGCGATAGGAGCAGCTCATAATTTACTATCAGCTTTGATCGATAATCATATTCATTGGGGCAACAAACTTGAAATTGATGCACGTCGGATTATCTGGAAAAGAGTAATTGATATGAACGATCGTGCACTTCGAACCGTAAACTGCGGCCTAGGTGGTCCAGGTAACGGCTTTCCGCGTCAAGATGGCTATGACATCACCGTTGCATCAGAAGTCATGGCTATCTTTTGCCTGGCAACTGACCTGAACGATCTAAAGGCAAGACTTGATCGAATTGTAATTGGCTATACCCGAGAGCAAAAACCGGTGCATGCTGCAGAGTTACTAGGTACTGGAGCCATGACTGTACTATTAAAGGATGCTCTGGCACCCAACTTGGTGCAAACTCTTGAGAATAATCCCGCTATCATTCACGGAGGACCTTTTGCAAACATTGCTCACGGTTGTAATTCCGTAATTGCAACCAAAGCGGGTTTAAAGATGGCCGATTACGTGGTAACGGAAGCTGGTTTCGGTGCTGACTTGGGAGCTGAAAAGTTTTTTGACATTAAGTGCCGCATGTCAGGGCTCCAACCGGACGCGACAGTGCTTGTCGCAACCATCAGGGCTCTAAAAATGCACGGCGATATCTCGCAAAAAGAAGGAGGCTTACTGGAAAGCGGATGTTCCAATCTCGTCAGGCATATAGAAAATATTAAATCTTTTGGGGTACCAGTGGTCGTCGCAATTAATCGATTCTCCAGCGACACCGATGCTGAATTAGCCACCGTTAAAAAAATAGCTTCAGCTAATGGCGTCACTGCTATTGAGTGCACCCACTGGGAACACGGTGGTGCTGGCGCAGAAGCTCTTGCCAATGAAGTAGTAGAAATGGCTGACAGCGGATCTGCCAGTTTCGCACCCATCTATCCAGACGAAATGCCACTCTGGGAAAAAATAAAAACTGTGGCCACCCGACTTTACAGAGCCGATGATATTATTGCCGACAAAAAAATTCGTGACCAAATCCGAAAGTTTCAAGACGACGGCTATGGCAATTTTCCTGTCTGCATTGCAAAAACCCAATACAGCTTTTCTACCGATCCTAACCTAAAGGGTGCGCCAACAAATCATGTCGTAGCAATTCGCGAAGTCCGACTTAGTGCTGGTGCTGGTTTTATTGTGGTCGTTTGCGGAGACATAATGACCATGCCGGGTCTACCAAGATCTCCGGCCGCGAATAATATTGCCTTGGACAAGAATGGTGAAGTGGTCGGGCTGTTTTAGCGTTCTAGGCAACAGGCCGCCGAAGCAAAAAATCGAGTTTAAATATTAACAATCAGTAAACTTTTTTATCTGACGTCGTTCTAGTCCACTTATCTATGTCTCAACATATCAGGACTGAGCTCTCTAAAGCTCTTTACACCCATAAGTTTCATGTCTCTTTCAATTTCTGACCTGAGATTTCCCAACGCTTTTTCAACCCCCGCTCTTCCAGCAGCACCAAGCGCATATAAATACATTCGTCCCCCAGAGCAAGCCGATGCACCCATAGCCATTGCCTTCAAGACATGGGATCCTCTTTGTATCCCTCCATCCAGAATCACCTCAATATCTCCTCCAACCTCTTGCATTATTTCTCCAAGTTGATCGAAGGGGCTCCTGCTTCCGTCGAGTTGTCTACCTCCATGATTAGAAACCATTATGGCATCAGCACCCAGTTCAACAGCCCTGCGGGCATCCTTTGGGCTCATAATGCCTTTCAAACAAAATCTTCCATCCCAATTATCCTTAAGTTTTGCCACATCGTCCCAGTCCATGCTCTGATCAAGCATCGATGAAAAGTAATCACCGACGGAAATAGCTATATTCGATCCCTCTTGGATATGATCTCTGAGCTGCGAGAGCTCAAACTTTTCTCGAAAAAAGTAATTCAACGCCCACGATGGTTTGAGGACAAATTGCATCAGACTCTTAGGCGTCAAGCGAGGAGGGGAAGTAAAACCGGTCCGCAGATCCCGCTCTCTATTTCCTCCTGTAATTGTATCGACTGTTAACGTAAGAATATCAAAATGAGCGTCCTTAGCCATCTGTAGCATTGAAGAATTCAGCCCTCTATCTTTGTGGAAGTAGAATTGAAACATCTTAGGTGTACTTATTAGTTGTCCAATTTCTTCTAAACGCACAGTGCCAAGAGACGAGACCCCAAATAGCGTACCAAATTTTTCTGCTGCAAGCGCAACTGCTCTCTCTCCGTCATGATGAAAGAGTCTTTGAAGAGCTGTGGGCGAACAAAATATGGGCATCTCAAGCTTAAAACCCATTACATTGACAGACATATCAATCTCTTCCACCCCGGCCAATACGTTTGGCACTAAATCACAACTTTCAAAAGACGCGGTGTTACGACGGTAGGTCACCTCATCGTCCGCAGCCCCATCAATGTAATGAAAAATGGGGCTGGGCAATCTAAGCCGAGCTAATTCCCTAAGATCATGGAAATTATGGCAGTCCCGTAATGATTTCGTCATCAAACAAGCCTCTCTAATTGAAAAAACCGACAGCGCTTTGATCGACAAACCAGCTCTTACTGAGCTACTGCCGCCGCCCCGGGCCTCCTTGGGTCAGATGCTCCGAATAAGCTATTTTTCGGTCCCCGCTGAATGCTCTGGGTATCACCCAGAACGTATTCTGCGTCCCCTATATTATGCCCCATCACTGAGAGAAGATGCACAGTATCACGCGATATACCTGATTCCAGTAACAGCCTATCAGGGAACCACTGGTGATGTACTCTGGGCACCGATGCACCCTCAGCAATACCCATCTCAAATACCAAGACATTGAGAATTGTTTGCAATACCGTGGTTATAATTGTGCTTCCCCCGGGACTGCCCGTTACCAAGAGAGGGGACCCAGTTTTATCAAAAACAATGGAAGGGGTCATTGACGATAAGGGTCGCTTACCCGGTTCAATAGAATTAGCTATTCCACCTAGCAGACCAAAAGCATTGGGCGTACCCGGCTTTGCAGAAAAATCATCCATCTCATTGTTCATCAAAAACCCAGCTCCCGGAATTGAAATCCCATTTCCATACGAAAAATTTAATGTAGTAGTATTCGATACTACATTTCCCCACTGATCCCAGGTGGAGAAGTGAGTCGTCTCACTAGATTCATCATCACTGAGCTTTTTCCCAACCTGGAGCATCTCGGGATCAATGTCTAAACCTGACTGAACGTCGACAGATGGAGTCGCCTTGGCCAAGTTAATTCCAGACCGCAAAGCATTGGCATAATTTTTATCGGTTATATCATCAATGGGGACACGATAAAAATCAGGGTCCCCAAGGTATATACTTCTATCCGCATAAGCTCTTCGCATAGCTTCTGCAAGCCGATGGATATATGCGGCACTGTTGTGNCCNAGCGATCGAAGATCCCATCCCTCCAAGATNTTTAACATCTGTATGAGGTGCACCCCGCCAGATGAAGGTGGCGGCATTGCACAAATGNTATTGCCATGAAAGTCACCACATACTGGTTCGCGAGTTACGACTCGATAATTTCTAAGGTCATCCAAGGTAATTAATCCACCCAAGTTCTTCATCTCATCAACNATCAATTTAGCCGTTTTACCCTCATAAAACCCCGCCCTACCATATTCGGAAATGCGCTTAAGTGTGTTCGCCANATCCTGCTGGATTAACACTTCGCCNGGTTGATAAGACTCACCGTTTGGCTTAAAAAAATAATTTCTAGATGCAGGGTTACTGGATAGACGTTCATATCTTGAAGTCAATGAGGACGATAAATCAAGATTGACCTTAAAACCGTCTCGCGCAAGTTTTATGGCCGGATTCAGGACCTTTTCTATACTGAGCAAGCCATAGGATTTGTGNGCATGCAAGAGCCCTGCGACAGTTCCCGGCACGCCAGACGACTTTATACTATATCTAGCCACCTTCTTGTCGACATCTCCTGCCTCATTCAGGAACATTTCACGGTGGGATTCTGCGGGTGCCATTTCTCGATAATCNAGNGCAATTGNCTTATCTTCATNAGCNAAATGGATTACCATGAAGCCACCCCCCGCTAAGTTTCCAGCCCTNGGAAGAGTGACAGCNAAGGCAAAACCAGACGCAACCGCGGCATCGATGGCATTGCCACCCTCTGCCAAAATATCGGCNCCCACCTGACTAGCAATAGCCTCCTGGGTTACGACCATTCCTAGTGTTCCATATACCGGATGAAATCTAGTCTTCGGATTGATGANAGGCGCTTCTGAAGCTTGATTNANNGGGGCCATCAAGCTCAAAACGAAAATTGAATTNATGNNGCACNACCGAAGAATCTTCATGATTTGTCTCCATCTTTTTGTAAAATAACTTTTTCAGGTTTTTTCGACTTCANCATAAGGGCNAANATNGTCCTAAACTTAACGACTCAAAACCAACAATTTCTTTTCGGATTGCCAGCATAAAAATTACTCATTTGGCCAACAGTNCTTTTANGACCGNNAANTACNGTCTTCAGATCTCCTCAATCGCGACAAAGAAACCCCCGCATCAAGAAACGCTAGCTATACTCTCAATTTTTCCAACCTAAAGGGATTAGCTTGCTCAAACGAAAATCGGTTTAGCGCCTATTCGCCCGATAGATTTCTGCGGGAAAGGATCAATGATNCTATTTAACTGCAAGCTCAGAGGTCGGCTACCTCCGGTTCAATTGCAAGNAACTCTGCCTCATGGGAAATTAAAGTAAGTCTCGCGCTTTCGATATCGAGAGGAGCAAATGTCAATTTGCTTCCAGGAACNAGCTGACTAAGTTTATCCATATCTCGAGAAAAGACCGAGCCAAGCTTAGGATATCCTCCGATCGTTGGCCGATCGCACATCAACACAATGGGCTGACCATCNGGCGGAAATTGGATTGCACCATTACAGATACCTTCGGAAATAATGCCGTCAAGGCTCGACATTATTGCCGGACCCTTTAAACGACATCCNGTCCTATCACTGTCTTTCGACAAAGTGTACTCGCTTGCAAAAAAAAGTTGCTTCTTATCGTCATCGAAANTNTCGTGTTGGCAGCCTAAAACTACTCGAAGTTTCGCATTACTTTGCGGTCGAACCGGACGTAAATCTTCAGANAGTTTATATCTNTGGGGCAATATTTNTCGGGTTCGGCAACTTAANAAGTCTCCNACTTGTATCGCACTGCCGTCTTGTCTTTGCCCACCAAGCTTATCACGAGGAACAGTGGACATGCTGCCAAAANTCTTTTCGCATCTAAATCCACCGCTCACTGCCAGATAACCGCGCATCCCAGTTCTGGCATANCNAAGTTCTATTCGGTCACCGCTCTCAATCAGATGCGTTTGCCATGGTGCCGCCCACTTTTTGTTGATTTGCATTGGAATATCTGCACCCGTCAACGCTACGCAACTGGAGCCTTGCGCATCCATCACCAAACCGCCTATAGTGACCTCTAGGACCCCTGAATTTTCAGGGTTACTGCATAATCGATTTGACCATCGAAAAGCTTCCTTATCCATCGGACCACCATTGCAAAGTCCCAAATGATTATAGCCAAATCGACCGCCGTCTTGGAGCAAACTCAAAATGCCGGATTTGATCACTTTGAAACCCGANATCATATCTCTCCACCCAAGGCCATATACTCNCGCCGAGTCACTTGCTGGAAACGGACACGATCCCCAACCTTAATCGGAGTTGGAGGCGTCTTTGCCATATCAAACATAGTTTCAGGACATAACCCAATTAGGTTCCATCCTCCGGGGGATTGGCAAGGATAAACAGCCGTTTGTCTATCAGCGATAGCAACCGATCCAGCAGGAACTTTGAGTCTTGGAGTTTGCAGCCTAGGCGCAGCGATCCTGCTATCAATCTCTCCCAGATAAGCAAAGCCAGGCGCAAAACCCATTGCATAAACCCTGTAGTCTATACTCTGATGCAACTCGATAATCTCTNGAGTTGAGAGTCCAACTAATTTGGACAAGGACTGCAGGTCCGGCCCAGATTCCGGGCTATAATAAACGGGGAGTTCCACAAGAGTTCCATTATTACTGGACTCGGTGGAAACAATCTTTTTTAGAGATTTTTCAATTTCNAGTTTCATTAGATNATGATCTGTTAGGAGCGAATCATAGATTACNAGCAATGAGGCATAAGACGGGATCAGATCGATAATAAAACACCCAATGCTAGCCTTTAAATTGTTCACTGTCTCCGCTATCAGAGCAGAATTCNTGTCACTCGCCCTGTCATCAAAGTAAATGATCAAAGAATTCTCGCCAGCAATAGATATTTTATAGTCGCCTTGATTCATCGATATCTCAACTTATCAGAGTGCGGACTTCTCCGATAGCTTCAATGGCAGCAACATTATCACCATGAACGCATATCGAATCAGCACNTAGCGCCAGATATTTACCGCTCTTGGTCGTTACTGAGCCATGTTCAACTAATTGCCTAACTTGCCTAAGCATTTTTTTGCGGTCATGAACAGCACCATGTTCAGTCCTCGCCACTAATGCACCGTCGTCGTCGTAGCAACGGTCAGCGAAAGCCTCGAAAATAACACTAAGCCCAAATGCTTCAGCTTCTTTTTTATGCTCTTTAGCGAATGGAGTTGCTTGAAGCATAAATTCTAGAGGTTCACAATTCTCCGAGATAGCTTGCATTACCGCATGTCTAACCTGTATGTCAGCCATCATGTCAGTATATAGTGCACCATGAGGCTTTACGTATCTAACATGCATCCCCAGATTCCTAGCCATGCCTTGGAGTGCTGCTACCTGATATTGTAAGACAGCTATCAATTCCTCAGCGGGCAATTCCATNGAACGCCTACCGAAACCATCGCGATCGGGGTAACTTGGATGAGCTCCAACTGTGACGCTATTCGACCGAGCAGCGATTAAAGTTTCTTTCATNAGCACTGGGCTGCCTGCGTGAATACCACAAGCTACATTAACCTGATCGANGAATGGCATNACGTGTTCCCCATTANNGGCGGCTCCNACGCCAGACCACTCNCCTAAATCACAATTAAGAAGCAATCGCATGGTACTCCTCCAAAGAGAATTTTAGCTAGGCCAATATTTTAAAGTCTTCATTATTATGAGCCTCTCAAAAATTACTAGGCTTAATAGACTCTTATAAACCAAATTGACATATAACGGGAAAACGTCGCATTGTCTCAGCGCTAAAGCCCAATTTTTCTGAGACCCTGGACGAATTCTCATATTCATAATTAAGCTGTCCGAAATATATACGAGCAATTGAAATAGTTCTCTGTTAGAACGCGATGAACCTATATACGCATCGGTTTTCATAAATAATTAAGCTTTTCAATATCTTCACTCTTGCGAGTCTAGCAAAGCTAAAATCGAAAAACATCTGTTGAATCCGGGAGCGTTGCGATACCAGCGCATATAATCTAGATTTAGAAAAACTCATGATAATTTCATTGGTTTTAGGATTATCTAGATATTCAGAACATCCAGAAATTGAGATTGTAATGGTTAGAAGTAGCTTTAATACTCATATGTTAGACTTAGTCCAATTGTAAGAGGGTCAAGGGGCACATCAAAAACAAGTTGATCAGGTAGTGTGGTAGATAACGAAGAACTTTTGATTCCAGTTACGTGAGCAGTGGTCTGAATATTCCATCGTCTGACATCGAGGTTTAAACTAAGGTTGTCCTTCCATTTCCAATCCATGCCAAGCTGATAAACCAAACCAGTAGACGCGTCAAGCTCTATCCCTGCTCCGCTCAAAGGGCCAGTTGCAGTCTCTTTGAAAAATACCGTGTGATTTAAGCCCACTCCGATATATGCTCTGAATCGAGGTCCTGGATAAAAATAGTACTGAAACATCAAAGCGGGCGGAAGATGCTTAGTGCTTCCAATTTTTACGCCGGTTCCGAGCGCTTTGTCGTAGATGCTGTGATGTATGGGAAGTCCAGCCAATAATTCCACCCCTAGATTTTCAGTTACCAAATACGTAAAGGTGAGAGTGGGTGTTCCGCTGTCACCAACGGCCGCAATGTTCCCATTGTCAGCAGCTATATCAACATTGGTATAACCTCCTCTAATGATCAGACCACCCTTTTCCAATGCGATGGACGCGATAGATATGAACTGAAGCATGACAAAAAAGATAAAGATTAAGACTCTATTTGAATTCATTAAAAATCCTCCGGTTCCAGAAAAAAAATTGATGCAAGACGAATTAGGGATTGATCTTAGCCGAGACGAGTCTGGGATTAAAAGAATAAAAACTTATTTTTTATAATATATANGAATANACAATCGGNATGGTTATTNTCCCAACTNACAATTTAGNTATGGGAAAGANNGCTACAAAGTNTAGTTATTTGCGCAAGTCANGCCTTATCAGTCTACAATACGCGNTATAGATCATANAACTTGAGGCCAATTATGAGGCGTTGGAACGGTTGGGGCAGGGAAGGCAACTCGGTACCTGAAGCACTTAGTCAACAGCTACGACAATTTTTNGAAGCAACCATAGGCNTTGGTTCGACCTTAAGCAAAGTGACTCTCGCAGATGCAATTAAAAGAGTCTCTGAAACCCGAGTGAAGGAACACTCTCTGATGGATACCACTCCAGAGGTTCGACTGAGGCATGCTCGNGGGCAGAGTCTTCCGGATTGGCTGGCAATGCGAAGTGGAGACATCGGAGTCTTTCCTGATGCCGTGGCGAAACCAAAAACGGTTGAGGAATTACGAGAGCTTCTTCGCGAGGCTCACAAAAAGAATCTCTGTGTCATACCNTATGGCGGCGGCACCTCTGTCGTCGGNCATGTCAACCCTGTTGCGGACGAAAGGCCGATTCTTACTATTAGCATGAGCTTAATGGATAGAGTTACTGCCGTCGATCGGGAAAGTGAATTGGTCACAATTGAGGCGGGCGCCACCGGACCCAGTATTGANAAACAACTTGGTAACCTTGGATTCAGGTTAGGGCATTACCCTCAATCGTGGGAGCATTCAACTCTCGGTGGATGGGTGGCATCTCGCTCTAGCGGACAGCAATCCCTACAATATGGTCGAATAGAGCAACTGCTTGCCGGCGCGAGTGTTGAGACGCTATCAGGACGCTTGGAGATTCCTCCGCGACCTGCATCCGCTGCCGGATTGGACATGCGCGAGGTCATCCTAGGCTCCGAGGGCCGAATGGGCATCATAACTGATGTCACAGTTAGGGTTTCTAAAGAGCCTGAATTAGAGTATTTTGAAACGCTCTACTTGCCCTGTTGGGAAACAGGTGTCGCCTTCTCAAGAGACGTGGCTCAACAACGCATACCCTTGTCGATGCTCAGACTCAGCAACCCACTCGAAACTGCTAGCCATAAAGCTATGAGTGGCGACTCACTGTCTNTATCAAAAATCGGACTAGGGAGCGTTCTTGTAACTTATGGGATCACAGGATCGAATGATCACTGTTTATCAACACGAAACAGATTAGAAGAATTAGCAAAAAAATATGGCGTTTCACCATCAGATATTTACCGCGAGGATGAATGGGCCTCAGGCCGTTTTAAAACTCCGTATTTGAGAGATCCGCTCGGTGACTTAGGATATGCCGCGGATACCATGGAGACTGCCGTGAATTGGTCTCGCGTAAAAGAAACAGTCCAACGAATCGAGAAAGTTATAAGCGGAGCACTCTCCGACGANAAAGAGAAAGTGCTNGTCTATAGTCATTTATCACACATCTATCCACAAGGCTCAAGCATCTACACCACCTANATTTTTCGTATGGGTGACAGTTANGAGTGTGCCTTATCTCGATGGGAGAAGATCAAAAAAGCCGGCGCATCTGAGACGATGGCCTGCGGCGGAACCATTAGTCATCAACATGGCGTTGGCATGGACCACAGAGATTATCTACCAATGGAGAAAGGTGACCTTGGAATAGCGGCAATCCNGACACTNTGCAACCTGTACGATCCCAGAAGGCAAATGAATCCACACAAGTTACTGNCCAGTCATGATACCTGAAGAAAAGAATCATAGATTTACAAAAAACTATAGAGAATCGCTGCTCCAAAAACTGGATGGCAGCAACCCTCCAGANTGGGACGTGATTGTGATAGGCGGAGGTATCACGGGAGCAGGCATACTCAGGGAAGCAGCTCGCAGAGGCTATCGGACACTTTTACTTGAGCAAAAAGACTTTGCCTGGGGCAGCTCAAGTAGGTCCTCAAAGATGATTCATGGTGGCCTTAGATATCTTGCCGCGGGAAACTGGAAATTGACTAGGGAATCACTAATTGAACGTGAACGATTGTTAACTGAAGCGCCGGGTTTAATCGAGAGAATTGATTACTATTTCACTCTGATACGTGGCAAGTTTCCAGGGCGATGGAGTTTTCATCTATTGCTCAGCCTTTATGACCTATTCGCCGGAATCAAAAACCATGGCTTCATTAACGCTTCGTCATTCAAAAAGCTCTTTCCAGGAATAGCTTCGCCCAAATTAACTGGCGCTTATCGATTTAGTGATGCAATTACAAATGACGCACGTCTTGTAATGCGTGTGATTCAGGAAGGAATATCCGATGGAGGACATGCGCTCAATTACGCACATGTTGAGAAGCTTTTAAATGAGCAAGGCAAGGTTTGNGGGGTTCANGTCAAAGACGNNATCGAGTCTGATATNCGAGTGCTGCGCTGCAAAGTAGTCATTAATGCGACAGGTGCTTGGGCCGATAAAATACAAGATCAAATNAAATCGTCTTTNCAGGTTCGACCGCTCCGCGGCAGTCATTTGGTCATTCCCTNTGAACTCATGCCCATAAAAGACGTNCTCACATTTTTTCANCCCTCAGACAAGCGTGGCGTGTTCGTCTACCCGTGGGAAGGAGTAACGGTTATTGGAACAACAGACCTGGATCACTCTCCCGATCTGTCTAGAGAGGCGAGCATTGAGCCTGAAGAATTAGATTACCTGTTAACCGCTTTCAATAGCCAATTTCCTGATAATTCCTTGCGAGAGCGTGATATTTTATCAACATGGGCAGGGATTCGCCCGGTAATAAATAAAAACAAGGCGAGCAACCCATCTAACGAAAGTCGTGATCATGCTATTTGGTCTAATCCCGGCTTGATAACAGTATGCGGTGGAAAGCTAACAACCTTTCGAGTGCTCTCAGAGGAGGTTGTTGATGCAGCTAATATTCCTGCTCCTAAGACCAAGAATGATCACCAAAACCTCGTTTTCAGGCAAGTAGATATAGAACCTGAGAAGCTCTTTCCGGAAGACCTTGATTTGGCAAAAAAATTAATAGGGCGATATGGGAATTTTGCTGCCGCGCTAGTCGAGCAGATGCCCGAGGATGAACTAATGAGAATTTCTAATACTTCATTTTGTCTAGCGGAGTGCAGATGGATAGTGCGCAATGAATTCATGCTGCATCTTGACGACCTCCTATTGAGAAGAACGCCGCTAGGTCTGGTGCTTGAAACACACGGCTTAGAGATTTGGCCTAAGCTCCAATCTATTTGCTATGAGGAACTTGGCTGGGATAGGGATAAATGGCAGATCGAACTGCTTCGTTACCAAGACATTTGTAATCGGCATTACAGCCTTCCCGGGAATCTTCATGCCGACGCCGCATAAAAATTATTTACTTAGCATAGACAATGGTACGCAAAGTGTGCGAGCGATGCTTTTTGATAGTGAAGGATCTCTTATTGCAAAACATTCCATCCCNATAGAACCTTATTTTTCCCTTCAACCAGGATGGGCTGAGCAACATTCAGAGTATTTCTGGTCTGCTTTATGTGACGCATGCCAAGGACTCTGGCACCAGCTAGAAGATCAAAAAGACCGCATCGCTGCNCTATCGGTNACCACTCAAAGAGCCACAGCCNTTGCGNTAGATGANACNTTTCGCCCCATTAGACCGGCTTTCAGTTGGCTCGACCAACGAAAGGTAAACACCCAACCAGTTCTCACGGCAGTCGAATCATTGGTTATAAAAATGCTTGGGCTTAGACGTGCTGTAAATTCATTTCACCAAAACGCAGAATCTAACTGGATTGCTCAAATGGAACCCGAACTTTGGAATAAAACAGCACATTATCTCCTTATCTCTGGCTACCATATTTTTAGACTTACTGGTCAATTCAAGGATGCTATAGCTAGTCAAGTTGGCTACCTACCATTCGACTTCAAACGCCATTGCTGGGCCGATCCGCGGGACTGGAAATGGCGCGCCCTCCCCATAACAGGTTTGATGCTACCCGAGCTAGTGGATGCTGGGCAAAACATTGGTGTAATCACNGAGGCGGCTTCAAAGGACACGGGCATACCGGCTGGGGTGCCGGTTATTGCTTCCGGTTCCGATAAAGCTTGCGAAGTACTGGGTTCAGGATGTCTCGATCCTGACGTNGGGAGTATCAGNTATGGTAGCCTNGCAACATATAACGTTTTTAGCAATAACTATCTCGAGGTTATCAAAGGGCATCCTGCCTATCCTGGGCTTATTCCCGGGACATTCAATATAGAAATGGCGGTCCAGAGAGGATATTGGATGGTGAACTGGTTTAAACANGAATTTGGCCTTTATGAACAGCAGATGGCAGACAAGCTCGGGGTAAGCACAGAGACCCTTTTTGACGATCTGTTGGAAAAAACCAGTCCTGGTTCAAGAGGCCTCATCCTTCAACCATTATGGTCGCCTAACGCGAACGACTATGATTCTGAGGCACGAGGTTCCATAATAGGATTTACCGAGGAACACGGCCGAGCTGAAATCTATAGAGCGATAATAGAGGGGATTGGTTTCGCATTGCGGCAGGGAAAAGAGCAGATCGAAAAACGTACTGGAAAAAAAATTCGGCGCCTCGTTGTTTCGGGAGGAGGTTCTCAAAGCGACCAAATCCTCCAAATAACTGCAGATATCTTTGGATTGCCCGTGGAACGTCCTTCCACATCAGAGACATCTGGACTGGGTGCGGCAATATCAGCAGCNGGGGGNTCAGATTTNTTTCCAGACCTAAAAACAGCTGCNAGGAAAATGACCAAGGCGGCCAAACGTTTCGAGCCAAATACCCGAAATGGGGAAATTTACACTCAACTATATACACAAGTTTTTTTGAAAATGTATGAACAGCTACAACCAAGCTTCAAAAGCATTCGAATGATATCTGCTCGTTGACANAGCGGTGTNAANCCAGTGTGGCATGAGTAATTAGCGGTTCTTTAATTAAGGGCATGCTGATGGTAGATGGCAGGTCTAGCTGCGGGAGACATTAGTCATATGCCGCCCATACACAGGTATTTTATTTCTAAATAATCGTCGATACCNTACTTTGAGCCCTCTCTGCCGTTTCCAGACTCTTTCATTCCTCCAAAAGGCGCCATTTCATTAGAAATTATTCCCTCATTTATCCCAACCATACCGTAATCTAATGCCTCGGCGACGCGCCATACNCGACCAACGTCCCTAGAATAAAAATAGGCCGCCAATCCATATTCTGTGTCGTTAGCAAGTGCTATTGCTTCAGCTTCGTCATTGAAACTAAAAACCGGGGCAACCGGACCAAATATTTCTTCTGAAAACAGTCGCATGTCTTGAGTCACTTCAGTTAAGATTGTGGGTGATACAAACGACCCTCCNAGTGGACTCAAACCTCCTCCATGCAATACNCTCGCACCCNTTTCTNTNGCATCGTTAATAATGCCGCACACTTTACTTGCCGCTTGAGAATGGATAAGCGGCCCCACATTCACGCCTTTTTCAAATCCATCGCCAACTTTTAAGGTTGACACAGCCTGTTTTAACTTTNCTGTGAATTCCGTATATATTCCGGCTTGAACCAAAATGCGATTGGCACATACGCAAGTTTGTCCCGCATTTCGATATTTGGCGGCAACAGCTCCACTAACAGCCGAATCAATATCGGCATCATCAAATACGATGAACGGAGCATTGCCCCCCAACTCCATAGAGGTCCGCTTGACTGTTCCAGCACAGTCAGCGATTAATTTTTTCCCAACTCTGGTTGATCCCGTGAATGAGAGTTTTCGAACTTTTGAATTAGAGGTGATCTCGGCACCAATCTCTTCAGTTCTACCAACCAAGATATTAATCAATCCCGCAGGCGCTCCGGCTCGCTCAGCCAGCACGGCTAGGGCCAGTGCGGACAAGGGCGTCTCATTTGCTGGTTTGCAAATCACAGCACAACCGGCTGCCAGCGCTGGCGCCATCTTCCGAGCGAGCATGGCATTAGGAAAATTCCATGGAGTTATACACGCAACAACCCCAACGGGTTGTTTGCTTACCACTATGCGTTTGTCATGAGAGGGGCGAGGAATAGTATCTCCATACACCCGCTTTGCCTCCTCACTAAACCATTCAATGTAGTTTGCACCATATAAAATCTCTCCGTTGGCTTCCGAGAGTGGTTTTCCCTGCTCTGCAGTCAAGAGCCGCGCAAGGTCCTCTTGATTAAGCACAATCAGTTCATACCATCGCCTTAAAAACAGGGCCCGTTGTTTCGCCGGTTGCTCTGCCCAAGACTTTTGCGCTCTATGAGCCGAATCGATCATGCGAACCGTCTCGGCCGCACCGCAATTCGGCACTGACGCGATGATGGCGCCATTTGAGGGATTGAAAACCTCAAGGGTGGAGTTGTTATCCGCATTCACCCAGCGCCCGTCTATAAAAGCTTGGCACCGTATAAGTGACATGTCGTTGAGTGAAATTTCCATGAGCTATCCTAAAAAAAGACCAAATCTAGAGCATATCCTAATCCAAAACTAGTACCAACCACTTGCTCCAATACCAGCGCTTAGGAAACGTCGGAGGCAAATGAATTGGGCAACGTTTCATGTGAAATATGATTAAATCTGGAGAAAGAATCAAGCTAAATACATGATAATGGCAAAAATACTTCAATGGATTGGGCAATAAAATCCCTTTAAAAACATTATTTGTGGAAAAATATATGCCCAAACAGGCAGATATTTCCCATTTTTGTCTTATCTTTTGAAAAAAATACTAAATAATCTAATCTTTAAGGTTTACAAAAGGCCGTTTTAAAAACGAGGGGGCGGTGACGATATTAACCCTCCTGATGTTGAATTTTAATCACATGACCCAATCTATAGAAATAACAAACAAGTGGATAAGCTATGGAACAATACAGAGGAACAACCATTCTATCGGTCAGGCGCGATGATATCGTGGTCCTTGGAGGTGACGGTCAGGTCAGCTTTGGAAATACCGTAATGAAAGGTAACGCTCGAAAAATAAGACGCCTGCATAATGATGAAGTTATAGCAGGCTTCGCTGGGGGCACTGCCGATGCGTTCACCCTTTTTGAACGCTTTGAGTCAAAGTTGGAGCAGCATAGAGGAAATCTAACACGGGCCGCCGTGGAACTCGCTAAGGATTGGCGAACAGACCGAATGCTCAGAAGATTGGAAGCCCTGCTCGCAGTGGCCAATCGAGACGCATCCCTTATCATTACTGGTAATGGGGACGTGATACAACCAGAAGATGACCTTATTGCGATCGGCTCTGGAGGACCATATGCCCAATCAGCCGCTCGAGCTCTTCTCGACAACACAGAACTTGACGCAAAAGAAATTGTAGCAGAAGGCCTGAAAATAGCGGGCAACATATGCGTCTATACGAATCAAAATCATGCCATAGAAGTTCTTGAATGCAAAACCTAGAAACCAGGAATAAAAATGTCTCAGATGACACCCCGTGAAATTGTACACGAGTTAAACCAACACATTATTGGCCAAGAAGATGCCAAAAGAGCGGTCGCGATAGCCCTGAGGAACCGTTGGCGCAGGGCACAACTTGATGAGAATATGCGAAACGAGGTGACCCCCAAAAATATCTTGATGATTGGCCCAACGGGAGTTGGTAAAACCGAGATAGCGCGGCGACTCGCTAGACTGGCTAACGCTCCATTTGTTAAAGTTGAAGCAACGAAGTTTACCGAGGTTGGTTATGTCGGTAAGGATGTGGAATCTATCATCCGTGATTTGGTTGAAACCTCAGTCAAGCAAACTAGAGAGGATGAGATGCTCAAGGTAGATCAGCGCGCATTGGATGCAGCTGAAGAGAGGATCCTTGACGCATTGCTTCCACCAGCCCGGAGCTCTGATCAAACTGAATCATCAACTAGGCAAGTTTTCAGAAAAAAACTCCGCGAAGGTCAGCTGGACAAAAAAGAAATTGAAATTGAATTGCGGCAGGCGCCAGTTGGCGTTGAAATTATGGCTCCCCCCGGCATGGAAGAAATGACATCACAATTGCAGAACATGTTCAGCTCTATGGGGAAAGGTAAAACCGCCACGCGAAAAGTAAGCGTGGCGGAGGCCTTAAAAAACCTCAAGGAAGAGGAGGCCAGCAAACTTATCAACGAGGAAGAAATAAAGCATCGTGCAGTTGAAGCGGCTGAGCAAAACGGTATTGTCTTCTTGGACGAGATAGATAAAGTCTGCCGTCGAGCGGAAACAGGTGGTGGCGATGTTTCAAGAGAAGGGGTCCAACGGGATTTGCTCCCCCTGATAGAGGGTAGCACTGTATCGACAAAATATGGAATGATTAAAACTGATCATATTCTATTTATCGCATCAGGTGCCTTTCATCTATCTAAGCCCTCGGACCTCATTCCCGAATTGCAAGGGAGGCTTCCGATTAGAGTGGAGCTTGGTTCGCTCGGCATAAACGATTTTGAGCGAATACTGACTGAGCCCAATGCCTCCCTAACAAAACAATATTGCGGCTTAATGGAGACAGAAGGCCTGTCGATATTCTTTTCTGAAGACGGCGTGAAGCGGATAGCCGAAATCGCTTATGAAGTAAACGAAGGGACAGAAAACATTGGCGCTCGGCGTCTTCACACAATTTTGGAGCGCCTCCTAGAGGAAATCTCATTCGACGCCGCAGATCTTGGTGGCCGAGGAGAAAAAATTATAGTCGATAGTGAATTTGTCGAGAAAAATCTGGGCGAACTAGCGAGCAATGAAGATCTGACCCGGTTTATACTATGACCATGTAAGTCTAACTTTTCTTACCTATGTCTATTCCAGAAAGTATTAAAATAAACAAAAGAAGGGATGCTATCTCTCTTAAGTTTGCCGATAGCGATGCGGTCCAGATCAGCGCCGAACTGCTGCGAGTCATGTCACCAAGTGCAGAGGTAAGAGGACATAAATCAAACGAGGCCAAGCTCCAGATCGGGAAACGCAATGTCATTATCAAGGGCATCCAGAAAACCGGCAACTATGCGCTGCGAATAAACTTTGATGATGGTCATGATTCCGGACTTTACTCTTGGGATTATCTTTATGATCTGGCTATAAATCAGGCCATCTATTGGTCCCATTACCTAAAAAGCCTCCACAAAGCGGGCCAGTCCCGTGATCCTGAAACGCGGGTTATTAAAATGTTTGACCCATAAAGAATCCTTTTAAGCCATACCTATCCTAAGTCTCTAGCGCTACAATAGCAAAGACAACGTTAATTTAAATTAGATTTCTATGTCGGAAAAAACTACCCACTTTGGTTACCAAACGGTGCCTTTAAGAAGTAAAGCTAGTCGCGTAGCCGATGTCTTCGACTCAGTGGCTACACGGTACGACTTGATGAATGATCTAATGTCCGTGGGCATTCATCGAATCTGGAAACATATTGCAGTCGAAATGTCTGCTGTAAAGCCCGGGCAGTGCGTATTAGATGTCGCAGGAGGTACTGGCGATATGACGGCAAAGTTTGCTCGTCGTGTCGGCCCAAAAGGCATGGTCTTTTTGACAGACATCAATAGCAGCATGCTCCACATTGGAAGAGACCGTCTTACAAATCTTGGCTTAGTTGAAAACGTCAGGTACGTTCAAGCAGATGTCGAAAAACTTCCGTTACCACCAAATACTTTTGATATTGTATGCATCGCGTTCGGTTTGAGGAATGTAACCAACAAGGAAACTGCGCTATCCTCGATGCTCCGGGTGCTCAAACCTGGTGGCAGATTGCTGATACTGGAGTTTGCCAAACCAAAATCATCCCTTCTCAATAAAATCTATGACACTTACTCTTTCAATGTTCTGCCGAAATTGGGAAAAATCATTGCCGATGATAGCGGTAGCTATCAATATCTTGCGGAATCGATAAGAATGCATCCAGATCAAGAATCATTGAAGGCCATGATGCAGAAAACCGGGTTTGAACTGACTGATTATCATAATATGAGCGGTGGGATCGTGGCGTTGCATCGCGGAGTGAAATCTTAGTGGTCGTCAAAACAATTTCATCGCAAATGCTAGATAAAATAGCTTTAATCATTAATTCTGCGCTCGCCCATGACGAGGTCTCATTGCGGGCGCTTGGGGAATTGTCGGGGACAAAAGTACAGATTATTAGCCACTCACCCCAGTTCACTATTTACCTCAAAATTTATGCAGATCAAATCACGCTGAGTAATGAAGGTGACATCGAGCAAACCATTACGTTATCGGGATCGCTGGTGGCTCTAGTATCCGGCTTATTTGATGCAGATGAGATAAGTACACTCTACGGAACTGGCATCACCGCAAATGGAGATACGGGAGTATTAAAAAAATTAAACAAGTTAATGACTGGGTTAAATATCGATTGGGAGTCAGCAATTGGAAAATTAATTGGTCCAATGCCAGCCCATCTAGTGACTAATGCGGTTAGCAAGATACGACCAGCTATATCTAAAAACAGAAGACGCATATGCGAAATAGCCATAGAAGTTGCTCAAGAGGAATTTCGCCTAACTCCCACGAAAGTCGAATTCAATAATTTCTCGGAGGAGATTCAGCTGCTCTCCTCCCGCGTTGACCGGTTAGAAGCGCATTTTAATTCAACCCGCAGGACACTGAAAAATGATTCAAGTTAAACGCGCGCTGAAGATAATGCGAGTTGTCAGCATATATCGCCTTGATAGATTGCTAGATAAACAGGCGCTTCCCATGTTTATGAGAGCAGTGATAGCACCTGCCGCTTTATTCGGAAATAATGAGTCAAACAGGGGAATTCGATTGCGAAAAGCCCTCGAGGAACTAGGTCCGATTTTTGTGAAGTTTGGCCAACTTTTATCGACAAGACCAGATCTCGTTCCGACTGATATTTGTTCAGAATTATCAAAGTTACAAGATGACGTTCCTCCATTTGCTACTGAATTGTTTAAAAAAACTGTTGAAGACGCTCTTGGCTCGAGAATAGACGTTTTGTTTAAAACATTTGATGATAATCCTCTTGCTTCAGCTTCCATTGCCCAAGTGCATGGAGCAGTTATGCCTGACGGAAGAGAAGTTGTTGTCAAGGCCGTCAGACCCGACATAGAAAAAATAATACGTGAGGATCTCGCGCTACTCTTTACTATTGCCAAATTGGTTATGAAATATAGCCCTGACGGAGANAGGTTGCACCCAGTCGAAGTGGTCTCCGACTATCAAAATGTGATACTGACCGAATTGAATTTGCAGTCTGAAGGAGCCAATGCATCTCTNCTGCGCCATAATTTTGAAGATTCTCCCCTTCTATTCGTTCCAGAAATACTATGGGATTATTCCAATGAGAACGTTCTTGTAATGGACAGAATCCATGCTACCCCNGTCACAGANATGGCTGCATTGAGAGCCGCCGACGTTGACTTGAAGCTGCTTGCCGAACGTGGAGTAGAGATTTTTTTTCAGCAAGTTTTTGAACATAATTTTTTCCATGCTGACATGCATCCGGGCAACATCTTCGTCGATTGCAATAATCCCAAATCACCAACCTATATTGCTATCGATTGCGCCATCATGGGTTCANTAAGTAANGAAGATCAGTTCTATATGGCACGGAANATCCTNGCAATTTTTAAGCGCGATTATCGACTGGTCGCTGAACTTCATGTCCGCTCTGGATGGGTTGCCAAGGACACCTCAATCAATGAATTGACAGGCGCCATCCGTGCCGTTTGTGAGCCCGTTTTTCAANGGCCACTTAATGAGATCTCAATGGGACACATGATGGTTCAACTCTTTAACACAGCGCGAACATTCAATATGGAAGTCCAACCGTCTCTCGTGTTATTGCAAAAGACGTTATTGAATGTTGANGGTCTCGGCCGTCAACTATACCCGCAACTCGACCTNTGGGCCTCGGCACAACCTTTTCTTGAGAGATGGGTTAGAAAACGTTACTCACCAGTCGGGGCCTACAAATCANTCAGGACTCTGATGCCCGATTGGATAGAGCAACTCCCCCAANTTCCTCCTCTNATATATGGAGCATTGGAGAATGCGCAGCAAAAGGAATCTTCAAAATCGACGGCAAGTCAAAACAACCGTAAAGGCATTGGACCGAGAATAACGCTCGCACTAGTTCTGATGTTTTCGGGAGTTCTAACAGCTTATCCCGCGTGGCTCCAGTCCATCAATGAAGTACCCCCAATAAACCTGATAGNCGTCCTCGCTGCGATAATTGTAATGATAGTGCGTTAGACAATACTGTTTTTAAAGACTAACTGCTGCCATAATTANCCCNTAGACAAAAATCACTTTGGCCGAAAAGATCATAATAATGACATANGCTGACGATGTATTATGGAATCAGGATGGACTAGTTCCCGCAATTACTCAAGACGCGCTTAGTGGAAGAGTGCTCGTGCTAGCTTGGATGAATAGNGAGGCTCTTGAAACAACCGTGCTAGAACAACGGGCGGTATACTGGTCAAGGTCTCGTAAAAAGCTATGGAGGAAAGGCGAGGANTCCGGAAACATTCTAAAACTNATCGAACTGCAAATCGATTGTGACAGCGATGCTATCTTGCTNAAAGTGGANGCAGTNAATGGTATAGCCTGTCATACCGGACGAGAGTCNNGTTTTTACAAAACCCTTNATGGGGATAATTGGGANATTGTGGAGTCAATTATTCAAAATCCAAAGGATATCGATTCATGAATGAANACATACTAGGACAATTGACCCAATTGCTTGAGCAGCGAAAAAGAGATAAGAAAGCTGACTCGTATGTGGCTTCCTTGCACGCGCAAGGTATTGACAAAATTCTTCAAAAGGTTGGGGAAGAAAGCATCGAAACCATCCTAGCCGCCAAAGATTCCAAAATGAGTGGTCAAACAGATGCATTAGTACATGAAACAGCAGACCTCTGGTTCCATACTATGGTAATGCTATCTCACTTAGGAACAGATACAAAAGCAGTATTAGACGAACTTAACAGAAGATTTGAGGTCTCAGGATTTGAAGAGAAATCCCAGCGACAGAATAATTAATTACAGGGGAGATTACCAATATGGGTTTTAGTGGATNGGAACTATTGATAATACTAATCATCGTAGCATTACTTTTCGGTACGAAAAAGTTGCGAAATATNGGGGCCGATGTTGGGGGTGCGATTAAAGGGTTCAAAGATTCTATGGCAACGGACGAGGATCATGAAAAAACGGNNNCCCAACCTGAAGCAAATGACAACAACAATTCCAAAATATCGGGAGAATAGCTAGATCCTCCGATTGACTCAAAGTAATTAGCGAAACNTGCAGATATGTTTGATATAGGATTTTCCGAACTACTAGTAATAGGCATCTTAAGCCTGGTTGTAATGGGTCCTGAACGCCTGCCAGAGACACTGCGCGGCATCAACCTATGGGTTGGGCGAATCAAAGCATCATTATCTAGCGCCAAAAGAGAAATCGAAGATGANCTAGGTATGGATGAGGTTAGAGAGCAACTACANAACGAAAAAATCTTGCGCGATCTCGAGAGTACAAAACAGGAAGCCGAGAAGTTAATAACTGAGGCCAAAACACCGTTTAAAGAAGGTTGACCACAGTGACCGAAGAACAGTTACCCAGCCAACCTTTCCTAGAACATATAATCGAGTTCAGAGACCGCGCACTAAAATCCATACTATCTGTGCTAATTATCTTTTCAGGACTATTCTCATTCAGCAACGAGTTATATCTCTATGTTTCAGAGCCTATTCGAGCATTTATNCCCGAATCTTCAGGAATGATTGCAACTGAAGTCGCTTCGCCTTTCCTAACTCCTTTTAAATTAACACTCGTGATATCCCTGTTTGCGGCTATGCCATACATACTATTCCAAATATGGGCATTCCTTGCGCCAGGGCTCTATCAGAGAGAAAAGAAAATTGCCATACCGCTGTTTGTTTCGAGCGTAATACTTTTCTACACAGGTATGGCCTTCGCGTATTACATTGTTTTTCCCTTAGTTTTTATGTTCTTCGCTAGCACCGTGCCCGACGGTATAACAATCATGCCTGACATGCGCAGCTACTTGAACTTCGCATTGAAGCTGTTTTTTGCATTTGGTGTGAGCTTTGAAATCCCGATTGGTGTGGTTATCTTATCGTGGATGGGAGCAGTAAATCCCGAAAACCTAGCTGCAAAACGTCCATTTGTCTTCGTCGGTTGCTTTTTTTTCGGAATGTTGTTGACCCCACCGGATGTAATCTCCCAGATTTTACTAGCCGTTCCCATGTGGCTCCTTTTTGAGCTAGGAATTTTATTTGGGCGCCTAATCTATCGAGAAGATAATTGAATAATATGACTCATTGAAACAACGCATCTCTTATGGCAGCGAAATGTCCATCACGCACTTGACGAGAAAGCTCAGCCCCCGGAAGCATTTCAAAAGCATGGAACGCACCGTCTATCACTGCAAAATCAGTTTGCACCCCCGCTGCTACCAACCGCTGGGCATAGGCGGTATCCTCGTCCAAAAAGAGGTCTAGCGATCCGACACGCATATAAACTGGTGGAAGTCCAGACAATTCTTGGGCTCGACACGGAGCCGCATAGGGCGAGGTATCACTCCCTCCACCATCTTTGCCTAGATAAGCTCGCCAAGCACGGAGGTTATCATCCCGACTCCACACTCGCGGATCATTGATAGAATAGCTTGATACATAGTTATTTCGGTCATCCAGCATTGGGCACCATAAAGACTGAAAAATTAATTCGATCTCGCCTCTGCCCCTAGCAGCCAGCGCCAAGCCTGCCGCTAATCCAGCGCCAGCGCTGATACCCCCGACTGCTATCCTTTTTGCATCTATAGAAAGACCGTTTGCTTTCAGAAAAATCCACTTTAACACTGCATATGCATCATCAAGAGCTCCCGGGAATCTGTTCTCAGGCGCTAATCGATAGTCTACCGAAACGACTACGCAGCCGACATTTTTTACCATATTTCTCGCAAATTCATCGTCAATCTGTATGCTGCCCAAGCAGTATCCACCGCCATGCAACCAGAGCATAGCTGGCAAATCCTCCTCGCAATCAGCCGGCCTATAGACTCTGATATTGACTCCCGTAAGCAGGTCGACATCAACCGTATAATCGTCGCTATCGACTCCTTCGATCACAGGCAAATCGACGCGTAAATCCTCAATCCGTTGGGCATACTTTTTTCTGAAGCCAGGCAAATCTGACCAGATATCTAACGGGGGAAAGCGTTCCAAGAAAGGAACCAGTTCCGGATCAACAAGATTTATATTCATATTTCCAACCTCGCTCCCCAAAGATATCATGAGTCGTCAATACCTCCAAAATTTTTGCAATAAATCCGATTGGCCAATGATAGCTTTATTTTCAAAATCATTTAAAATCGTCACCATAAAAATTTAGCAATAGATTACTTATAATTATGCCAAGCTTAGATATTGTTTCTCAGATCGAAAGCGCCGAAGTGTTAAATGCCTCAGAAAATGCTAACAGGGAAATCGCGAAACGATTCGATTTTCGCGGGGTAAATGCAAGCGTTGTCCTCAATAATGATGAGGTAATCATTAGTGCCGAAGCAGACTTTCAATGTCAGCAGTTATTAGACATTTTTCGTGATCAATTAATTAGGCGCAATATAGAACCAAGTGTTATGGTCTTTAACGAAAAAGCTCTTCACTCAGGCAAAACATTTTCAATACCGGTATCATTTAAAAACGGTATCTCAAGCGAAGTAAGCAAAAGTATCGTCAAGATGATAAAAGGGCAAAAGCTCAAAGTTCAAGCCCAGGTTCAAGGAGATCAGGTAAGAGTCACCGGCAAGAAGCGCGATGATCTCCAAAGAGTAATGGCACTGGTTCGGGAAGCCGATTTAGGCCAACCATTCCAATTCAAAAACTTTAAAGATTAATAAGCGATCAATCCATCCCCCACGGCCCTTGTCAATCAATCATCTGAGCGAAAGTGCATAGACAACGAATTAACGCAATGCCTCGTGTTTTTCTCAGTGTAACGCTCTCCTTCAAACACATGGCCCAGGTGGCCGCCACAATTAGCGCATAGAATTTCAATTCGGCGCCCATCCGCGTCTCTAACCCGCGCCACGGAACCTTCGATCTCGTCGTCAAAACTCGGCCAGCCGCAGTGCGACGGGAATTTGCTCTCCGAGCGATATAAGGGTGAATCACAGTGCTTACAAAGGTATACGCCTTTCTTAAAATGCTCGTTATAAATACCGCTAAAAGGCGGCTCTGTACCCTTTTCTATAATAATGTGGCGCTCTTCGATTGATAGCTCATTGAATTTTTCAGTCATTCTGGCCCCTCTCATCGCTTGATCCTTTCAGTATATTTTGCGCTGCGAACCAGAGGTCATCAATCGCTGACTGCAAAAATTTAATCTGTTTTATTACGCTTGGCGAAATATCACTACCCGAGAGCATGCCTCTAGGTGTATTTTCTCCAAACAATTTAACATAATCAAAAGCGGGATGCCCAAGGGCTGCAAACTCCCAATCGATGAAAACTATAGAGTCTTGACGAATTATGATATTGTCGGCGATTAAGTCATGATGACATAAGACCGGCGCCCAGAAGCTTCTGTCTATTTCCTTGGCAACAAGGCAAAGTCTCTGCCAATCAACCACTTCTGACGGATTATAAGGCAAATTTCGCGCATAGCTATTACAGCACTCAAGGTAGCTAAATCGATTCATATCGGTTACGTAGGTAGTCTGGATCCTACAAAGAACGGATGAGAGATGCGATCGAAACTCAGAACTCTTAAGAGATTCATTATCTAATTTCACACCTGAAATATATTCAGTTACCAAAACATCTTCATCACGATACAAAATATTTGGCACAAACTCTTTTCCTTCAAGAGCCTCGAGTATTTGCGATTCTCTCAAGCGATCAATGCCCAACTTATCTGAATCGATCGAATTGACCCGAACCACAGCTCGGAATTTTCCGCTCCGCACAAGAAAACTCCGATTTACAAGGCCAATGCCGAGTTCCTTTTCTACCATAGGCAGTGAATTGCAGGTCAAATCATTCGCTTTTTTCCAACGCCTCCATTTCAGCAACGAGCCCTCCAGAAGCGTTTGTACTCTCTTTTCGATAAATTTTTCTCCAGTTATAGTAACCAATCGCCGCCAATATAAGATAAAGCACAAACATCAAAGCTGTCTGATATAGTTCCCTATCGACGAAAATAATAATCGACAGCGCATCAATTACCAGCCAGTAAAACCAGTTCTCTAAAACTTTGCGAGCCACCATCACGGTAGCAACGATGCTACCCCAGGTCGTAAAAGAATCTAAAAAGGGAAACCTAGCGTCCGTATATGCTTGAAGCATCTGAGCCGAGATCAAGCTGCCAACAAATACCGCGCAGATGATTAATAGATGCCAAGAAGGTGGCCACCTACATATCTCACAGCCGACACCTTGTAAACCGGCTCGTTTCCACTGATACCAACCATAAACTGCCATGCCCATATAGTATACATTGAGAAAAGATTCCATATAAAGTGATACGGTAGCAAAGATGTAAACGTATATCGATGTGCTGAAAAACGCCAAATACCAGCAAAAACTATTTTCGCGCACTGCTAACACTAGGTACCCAAGTGAAAGTAAAACCGCAAGCGATTCCAAGTTAAACCAAGCCATAAAGTATTACAATGCTTCGTAATCGGGTATGACTTTCAACACATAAACTGCCTTTTCAGACTGATCATTACAAATAGATATGGTATCTCTTATAGCATCCATGGCTTGTCCATAATCGCCTTGCACGACAGTAGATGTGGGGAACGTCTTTATCTTGAGATCTTTATGCAAATTAATTTTAGAGATGAAATCCCTTATTGGAGGCTTAAAATCGCTATTAAAAGGATACATGCTCACATCAATTGTCACCTGCATTAGTTTACTCCTCTANATTATTTATTTATGACGAATCTAAAATTCATAGCGAGCACTAAATCCCAAACTTTTAGGTTCTCCATACTGGTAATAAGGTTCGGTAGCGTAAAACTTTCTCGGATCATTTCCGAAACCGCCAAAGCCACGAACGANCACATCCTTGTCAGTCAAGTTTCTGATCCAAAAAGAAACATCCCACCTGTCAAAACCATAGTTTAACTTTATGTTGAACAATTCATAGGAGTCGCTTCGCTCCTGGTGACTGGAAGACAAATAAAACTCATCTTTACCTTCTATTTCGAGGTTCAGAGACAAATTTTCGTTTAAGATGTATTCAGCTCCTATATAGAATTGATAATTTGGCGCATGTGCCTGCTCCCGCCGATTCAGAAGTTTTGCTTCAGGGATATCATATTTAGTCTTGAGCAAGCCTAGATTTATAAAAACTGACAAACGAGAAGTGACCATCCAAATCGTCTCAAGCTCAAGACCATAGTTACTCCCTTGCGCTGAGTTGCCTATGAAGTCTACAAAGTCACTCGCATAACTGCCCTCTCTCGTTTGAACTAGTGACTGCTTGATTTGGATATCCTTACGCTTCTGATTGAATGCTGAAAGCTGTCCCTGAAGCCGACCGTTCATCCATATCCCCTTCATTCCCAGCTCAAAGTTCCACATTAACTCAGTATCAAACGCTCGATCTTCTAGTTCCAAAAATGGTTCACTATTTACTCCTCCAGCCTTATATCCCCTAGAGATTAAGCCATATAGCATTATGTCTTCAGAATATTTATATGATAGAGAAATTCGCCCCCCCCANAAGTCCTCACTNATGTGGTGCCTAACCAAATCACTATCGNTGTAATCCGCATCTCTGGTCTCTAACCTTGCGCCAAAAGAAAGACTCAAATCGTTTTCATATTCCGTACTAACTTCACCATAAATAGCTCGATTCTTCGTGTCAAAATCGCTGCTAAAATCCATTGGCTCATAAGTGTATTGACGCAACAAGCGCTCGTCTTGTCGACGCAAATAGGCTCCGATTATCCAGTTGTAACTTNCCCCAAAAACCAGTATCGGTCGTTTCGAGACCAGTTTTATGTCTAGTGNGCTGTTTGTCCGGTCTCGCATATAATTATCTTCAGATGAGTACTCCCAGCCTTCGCACGATAGGCCAACACATATATCTGGAAATGCCCAGTCCTCATCATAACCGTACTCTGAGTCGGTCTCGGCATGACTTAGCAAAGCAAATAAATCAAATCCGTCTTTAATGGACCATTTATTATCTATCGCTAGTGCNTCTGACTTTTGCCGATCATGACCCGGTTTGTCGGATAAAGTAACACGTGTGTTATCCAGCGAAAAAGAATCATAACCATTGTCAACTTGTGCAAAAAAAAGAGTGAATTTACTGGTAAAGGCATCAGTTGGCTGCCACTGTACGATAGCTCTCATTGATTTTTCGTCGATATTATCAGTATCGTCGCGTTGCAAGAATTCATTTCCCGTGTAACCNTCACTCGANTGCTTAAGCAGAGCTAGGCGATAGGCGGTTTCATCGTTCATGGTTCCACCAACAGCCATTTCTATTGAGCGCGTATCGAATCGGCCAGCCGATAACAATATGTTTCCTTCTNCGTTTTCCGTCGGTTGTTTTGATTTTAATGAAATTAGACCAGCTAGGGCATTTGCACCATAGATCGTCCCTTGGGGCCCGCGAAAAATTTCTACCTGCTCTAAATCCATCGTCGTAGCTGCACCAGCGATTCCAGTGAAGTCAATTCCGTCAATCAAGAGACCAACCGAAGGATTGAGAGGTTCAATGAATTGACTACGTTCACCTATCCCTCGAATCTGAAAAAAACGACCCCTTGATGCACCACTAGAAAAATTAACATTGGGAATGAGATTTATTAGATTTTCCAAATGTTTTGCCTCACGAAGTTCAATGGTTTTGTTATCTAACACACTCAAACTGGCCGCAGTCTCAAAAAGTGAGGAGCGTCTCAAATCGGATTGGACTACAATCTCATTTAATTCGATACTCGAATATGTTTTGGAAGTCATACACGCTGCCAAAAGCGCAATGCAATGCCATAAAACAAAGATTAAGTATTTCTTAGGAATTGCGAAAAAATTTAGTAGGATCACTTTTTTCCTCCCTTTGGGATTCCAAGCTAAAAAGGAGTCGACTGACTGGGGAGGAGCGGAAATTATAAAATCCTATTCCTACGCCGGTACGACCCGGATCAGGTTCAAAGGGTACATCTCAGGCTGCCGCCGCCCCTTAGGAATCCAAATGGTAGCAGTAAATTAACTTTTCGACAATTAAATTGCTCGCGCGAGCACATCAATTAGCGATCACAACGTTTTCATAAGATCACAAATTTTCCGAACCGCGCTGACTAATCAATTGGGAAACATCTATAACTTTATTTCACCACAACCATTTCCACGAGACGTTGAAGAATCTCAGCTCTTTGAAGTCTCGATAACGACATAACTCTTTTACAGATGTCATCAATCACTTCGGCACTTGATGGGGAATCAGAATTATTGATGGCCGGTTGCTCTTTTGAAGCGCCCCCGCCATCACTTTCATATAAACTTTCGGGCGCAACTCCAAAATATTCGGCTATTCGTACTACTGAATCTCTACGAAGATTTAAGGTAGCTTGACTGAGAATTCGATTGATAGTGGGCTGAGGCACCCCAGTTGCCCGCGACAAAGCACTCTGCGACAAGTTCCGCTGTCGCATCAAGCTCTCTAACTGTTTTCTTATACTTGGTTCCATGTGACACCAGGCATAATATCAGCACCCATCCGTGTTNAAGAGAGAACACTAAATTAGAGGTTCTCAAATTGATTAGCTTTGTTATAGATTTTTAGTAGTAGTTAACTATTGTTAAGTTGNTAATGTACACTGCGCACCAAAATGTTGCAAGCTTACAGGTCCATACTTTTGATATAAACGGGAAAACGGGCATCTATCAAACCTTTCAGATCAAACGCCTTGATGATTCGAGCATCACAGGGATATGGGAGCAAGTAGGCTTCAGAGGTCCCTATCTAAGCTTCCGTGAGTCTATGAGATCTCTAATCACTGCTGGATCTGCAAGCGTCGAGGTATCTCCAAGATTCGAAAAATCATTTGCAGCTATTTTCCTAAGAATACGTCGCATAATCTTTCCGGAACGAGTTTTGGGAAGCCCAGGAGCCCACTGAATGAAATCAGGTTTTGCGATTGCTCCGATTTCGCTGGCACAAAGCTTCAACAGTTCATTGTAGAGTTCATCATCTGGCATCACATTGGACATTGGTGTGACAAAGCAGTAGATACCTTGACCTTTAATGTCATGCGGACATCCAACCACAGCCGCTTCAGCTACCTTATCATGAAGCACTAGAGCGCTTTCAATCTCGGCGGTACCCATGCGATGCCCTGAAACGTTGAGCACATCGTCAACTCGGCCCGTAATCCAGTAATCTCCATCTTCATCTCTTCGCGCCCCATCCCCAGTAAAATAATAACCGGGATAGGCAGAAAAATATGTGCTCACGCATCTTTCATGATCCCCAAAGACAGTTCTTATCTGCGAGGGCCATGATGTCTTTATAACCAATACCCCCTCACCCTCACCCGATATCTCATTGGCTCGAGAATCCAAAAGCGCGGGCTGAACGCCGAAAAAAGGACGGTTAGCCGAACCCGGTTTCAAAGTGGTCGCTCCGGGCAGTGGCGTTAACATATGCGCGCCGGTCTCAGTTTGCCACCAAGTATCGACTATTGGGCATCGACCACCTCCAACTTTATGAAAATACCAATCCCATGCCTCCGGATTTATGGGCTCCCCGACGGTGCCCAATAATTTTAGCGAGCTACGCGAGGTACTATCCAACCACGCGTCCCCGGCTCCCATCAAAGCCCTAATGGCTGTAGGTGCCGTATAAAACTGATTAACTTGATGTTTATCTATAATATNCCAAAATCGGGATATATCTGGATAACTTGGAATTCCCTCGAAGACCAGAGAAGTGCCGCCATTGCATAGTGGGCCATAGACTATGTAACTATGACCCGTAATCCAACCCACATCCGCGGTACACCAGTAGATATCACCTTCTTTGTAGTCAAATACATACCGATGCGTCATAGCTGTCATCAATAGATAGCCTGCGCTGGTGTGGACAACCCCTTTGGGCTTCCCCGTCGAGCCCGACGTATACAGCACGAATAATGGATCTTCGGCATCCATTAGGGCGGGTTGACATATGGATGATTGACTTGCACTTTCTTCAAAGTANTCAATGTCACGACCTTCCACCCATTCTATTTTTCTACCTGTTCTCCTCACTACGATACAACTATGTACATCCAAGCAGTCTTTCAAAGCTTGATCAGAGTTTGCTTTAAGAGGTATGGTTTTACCACCTCTTAAACCCTCGTCTGCCGTAATCAAAACTTTGCAATCTGAATCTAAAATGCGATCTTTTAGCGCTTCGGGAGAAAATCCTCCAAAAACCACTGAGTGAATTGCACCAATACGAGCACAAGCGAGCATTGCATATATTGCTTCTGGAGTCATTGGCATATAAATGCAAACTCGATCTCCTTTCTCAACATTTCTGCCACGCAAAAGATTACCAAAGCGACAAACATTCTCAGATAACATGGCATAGCTTATATACCGATGATTATCGGGTTCATCTCCTTCCCATATCAATGCGGTTTGATCTGCTCGATGCGGCAAATGACGATCAATACAATTCACAGAGACATTGAGCTTAGCGCCAGAAAACCAGCGAGCCTCACCTCGATGAAAATCATGCGAACAAACCGATGTCCAAGAGTCATCCCAAGTCAAAAACTTCTTAGCTTGTTCGGCCCAGAACTCTTCGGGATTTTCTATGGAACGCCGATACATAGCGTTATATTTTTTCTCATCAATAAAAGCCGAAAGCTTCCAAGACTCAGGAACTGGATAANTTGGACCATCAGACATGATCTTCTCCCTCTCTGATTTNATTATCTGATATCGAAATTATCGCAAATGAACGCTAGAAAAACATTAACTGATTTCGTAGATTTATAACTGAGTAACTGCGGTGCAAGAGAGGTTTCCAAAGNAAGNATCTTTCTGTTNNGGCAGCNACCTNNAATAGGNACTTAGAGGCAGTTTCTTAAGCCTAGATAAGCTCTACANAGACGATGATAGATGCTAGGATTCTGTCAGCGAGATACCTATCGACACCAAGTGTAATCGATCAGAATTCTTTGCCATATTATTCCTTTAAGCCTTCTCAGCGTCATGCCAGTCAATTAGCGGANAAAGCTGCGGCCTCACGGGCCAATTTCTCGATTTGAAACCACTGTTTATTTCTTATCAGCTCTGGAGGCGCAATCCATGAACCACCAACTGCCAAGACATTTGGCAGTCTCAAATAACCACTCATATTTTGNATCCCCACTCCTCCTGTCGGACAAAACATGGCATCAGGAAACAAGTTAATCAATGACTCTATGAACGCCGCTCCGCCAGCTAACTCAGCAGGAAAAAACTTAAAATCACGATAGCCATACTCCATGGCGCACATAATTTCAGATATGGTCGATATTCCTGGAAGTAACGGAATAGACAAATCATTAGCAGCTTTAAGCAATGAACCAGTGGCACCCGGAGAAACCATAAAGTTGCAACCCAAATCCTCGGCGATTGAAAGCTGATCTTCAGAAATAATTGTTCCTGCACCTACCATAGCCTCAGGCAAATTAAAAAGTATTTCTCGAATACTCTTGATGGCTTTGTCTGTGCGAAAAGTAATCTCTATCGCGCTGATCCCACCTTCAATTATTGCAGCTGCGAGCGGCACTGCGTCTTCACTTTTTTCGATAGTGAGAATTGCCACCAATCTTTGCCCCACCAACAAATCCCGCATCAATCTACCCCTGGTTTAAAATTAAACTCTTTGCGGCGCCGATCAAACCGAGGTCTGGCCTCGATGCCAAATATGTTGGTATCGATTTAAGGTACTCTGAAAAACGTCCTTTATTTTCAAAAAAATGCCTGAACCGGCTATTGATGAAAAATTGTTCGAAGCGAGGCACTATCCCACCCGCGACATAGACACCGCCTCCCGCCCCATAGGTTAAAGCTAAGTTGCCTGCCATTGATCCCATGACTTCACAAAACAATTCTAGTGTTTGTATTGCAATTTGGTCGCTGCCTTCAACTGCATTCCCAACAACTTGTGAGGGTTGATCTAACGAGTTGCAAACACCATTAAGCTCAGAGATTGCAGCATAGATGTTCAACAAGCCTTTTCCAGATAACAAACGCTCGAAGGATACTCGTCGGTATGAACCAAGAAGATGTCTCAGAACTTCAATCTGTAAGTCTGTTACAGGAGCAAAATCAGCATGTCCACCCTCGCCAGTTATGATTTCATAACCGCGTCTATTAGGCACCAGCGCGGACACTCCAAGGCCTGTCCCAGCTCCCAAAATCGCCTTTGGCTTATGGGGGTTTTCTGATCCATTACCTATACTCAATAAGTCTTTAGAAGATAATTCAGTAACGCCATGAGCAAGCGCTTCAAAGTCATTGATAATGTGCAACTCACTGCAATTAAACTTTCGTTTCAGGTCTTTGCGAAAAAATTCCCAATGACTGTTAGAGAAAGTAATCTGTTCCGAATCGGCTGGACATGCCACCGCAAAGCAAACTTGATCCGGTGCATTGGCTAGCCCATAAAATTCTCGCAGTTGGTCAATAACGAGTTCAATTACTTGGTAAAATTCAGAGTAATCTTCCACCGAGTAATGTAGGTCAATGGAATCACAAAGTTCACCATGATTCACCACCGAGAAACGTGCATTAGTTCCGCCAATATCAGCAACAAGATTCCAAGGCATTGTCATCTTAATTAATCTCTCAAAATAAGAATGAGTCCCCACATTCACCGTCGCTAATGTTATCACGATTCAGTTTAAACTATTCTCTCGCAAATTCTCTCTGCTTTATCTCATAAGGAAGGGAGTAATATATCGAAAATAATGCTGTTATTTTTCCGAAAATTTTTAAAGGTTTTTAAAATATATTACTTAATTTTGTATTTTTTTAGCCAAACTACAAACAAATTGTTTAGTACAATATAGAAAGTCTAGGGACTCATATTCCTACTCTAGCCTTTTTATTATCCCATTTAGAATTAGAAACTTATCGCAAATAATTAAGAAAAGAGAAGAAAAATGGACACATCAGATTACGTCCCCGATAAAACAGACGCATGGCAAAAGCTAGAGAGACGCGCGCGGAACAGGCCAGTCGACATTCGGCATGAATTTGAGTTAGACAAAGAGCGCTCTCAGATATTTTCAGTAAGGACCAATGAGCTATTTTTGGACTACTCCAAAAATTTAATTGACAGGGAAATTTGGGCTGACCTAATCGCTCTTGCCGACAATTCGCCTCTACAAAAAATGAAAGATTCAATGTTCTCAGGTGAAAAAATAAACACCTCGGAGAATCGCGCTGTGCTCCATACTCTCTTAAGAAAAAGTCGAAGTGACCAAACNGGCAAACTCAGTCAATTAATTAAAAAAGTGGAGGTCCAAAACGAGCAGATTAAAAAGTTAAGCGAACGTATTCGCTCTGGGGCTTGGTTGGGTATTGACGGGAAACCAATCACAAATGTTGTAAATATTGGAATCGGAGGCTCAGACCTAGGTCCAAGGTTAGCATGCGATGCTCTTGCAGAATTTCGTCATCCAAAAGTAAATACTCATTTTATTGGAAATGTCGATGGCGCGGAGATACGGTCAACTTTAAAAAAACTGGATCCGCAAAGAACGNTAATAATCATCGCCAGTAANACTTTCAGGACCGAAGAAACTTTAATGAACGGTAATACTGCAATTAAATGGTTTCGGCAACATTTGAATATAAAAGACCCTCAAAAGACAGATCATCTAATTGCAGTAACGGCAAACCGTGAGAATGCATTAGCTTNCGGCNTTAAGGANTCGAATATACTCCAATTTTCAGATTGGGTAGGTGGCCGATATTCGTTGTGGTCGAGCATAGGAATCGCCATCGCAATAAGCGCCGGATACGATAGATTCCGTGAAATGCTAAATGGAGCACAAGAAATGGATGAGCACTTTTTCACTGCTCCAATAGAACAAAGTATGCCAGTGGCTCTGGCGCTGCTCAGCGTCTGGTATAGCTCATTTATGCACCTAGAAACCCATGCAATCATTCCTTATTGCGAGCGTCTTCAACTTCTGCCATCTTACTTGCAACAACTGATTATGGAAAGCAATGGAAAATCAGTNACTCGCCAAGGCCAATCATTGGATTATCCGACAAGTCCTGTCATCTGGGGCCAAACCGGTACTGGCGGACAGCATGCCTTCTTCCAACTGTTACATCAAGGGACGCATACTGTTCCNATTGATTTCATTGGCGCTTGCCGCGATGCTATGAGTCTCCCAGAGCATCATGATGCCCTAATAAGTAATATGCTTGCACAAGGCTCTGCGTTAATGACNGGTCAACCGGCNAGTTCGGGCGAGATGCATCTCTATTATCCCGGCAACAATCCCTCAAACACTTTACTGATCGACAACCTTTCACCCAAAAATTTCGGTGCATTAATCGCATTGTATGAACACAAGGTGTTTGTTGAGGGCTGCATTTGGAATATAAATTCTTTTGATCAATGGGGTGTTGAACTTGGCAAAAAGGTNGCCAGCAATATAGTTTCGTCTGACAGATCGCTATCGAATTTGGATAAATCGACTCAATCGTTATTCGCCCATCAGCACACAAAGTCGGATAAATGCTAAACTCGGAGTTNTTTAGGCAAAGAGAAACTGACCGTCTCTTCTGCTCCCTGCAATTCGGATGGGACGTTCGCGCCAAGATTAATNAGCTCGGTGATGACATCATTAACCAATGACTCTGGGGCGGAAGCACCTGCCGTCACGCCTATCGTGCTGATATCCTTTAACCATTCCATCCGAATATCACTGGCGTCGTCAATCAGATAAGCTTGACAACCGCAGCGCTCCGCAAGCTCTCGAAGGCGATTTGAATTTGAACTGGTCACCGACCCCACCACTAAGACAAGATCTGTCTCGATAGCAAGTTGTTTAACTGCGTCTTGACGATTTTGAGTGGCATAACAGATGTCATCTTTGCGCGGACCCTTTATAGCAGGGAAACGCTTTTTCAGGGTATCAATAACTCTTGCAGTGTCATCTACCGACAGAGTTGTTTGAGTTACATAGGCTAATCCGCGCGGCGAATCAATCGACAGATTCTGAGCGTCCTCTGGGCTCTCTATAAGATAAATTTTTCCGCCTTTAGAANAATCATATTGCCCAATGGTGCCTTCAACCTCTTGATGCCCTGAATGACCTATTAGAATACAGTCAATACCCTCTTCACTGTATTTTCTAACCTCCAAATGTACCTTNGTTACCAATGGGCAGGTCGCATCGAATATCCGCAANGGACGACTATGAGCTTCTTTTTGGACTCGCTTGGGGACACCATGCGCACTAAAAATAAGAATCATATCGTCGGGCACATCACNCAAGTCTTCNACGAAAATAGCCCCTCGGTTTCGNAGGTTATCGACGACATGCCTATTATGCACAACTTCATGCCGAACATAGACCGGCGCTCCATAAAGTTCAAGGGCTCTCTCNACAATCTCTATGGCTCGATCAACGCCAGCGCAAAAACCTCTCGGATTAGCTAACTTTATNTCCATTAGTGGGCACTCTGAAGCTGAACATCNATAATTTTTACNGTAAAGACNATCGACTNACCAGCCAAGGGATGATTAAAATCGACCATAACCTCCTCTTCCGTTAGTGACTGAACCACACCCGGCAATTCTCCATCACCGTTTTGGAACGATATAACTAGGCCAGGTTGCAATTCATCTTGATCGAATAGTGATCGTTTAATCAATTGAACATTTTGCGGATTATGTTGCCCGAATGCTTTCTCTGGTGGCACCAAGAATNGAGCCTCAGAACCAGCAACCAGTCCCTCAAGAACTTCCTCAAAACCCGGCAATAAACTCCCATCTCCCAACAAAAACCTCGCCGGAGACGACTCAAAGTTAGAGTCTATGATGTGTCCGTCTTCTAATGCCAAAGAGAAGTTAAATGTAATTTCGGCACCTTGCCCTATCGAAGTCAACATAAAAAATTATTNCTCTTTNATATGGTNTACCTGCATAGCGTCAAAAAACAAACTATCCAAGATCAGCAGNATCGCACCGAGTGTAATACAACTATCTGCAATGTTAAATGCCGGAAAATGCATACCAGACCAATGAAAATCAAGAAAATCTACAACATAACCTAGAAGCACTCTATCACTCAGGTTTCCGAGAGCGCCTCCTAGAATTAGAGCCATAGCTAGTCGTTCGATACGTTTGCTATCTGGCAATAGCGCTATCCAAATAATGATGCCAACGCTCACAATGCCTGCCACTGCGCTCAACGCCCAACGCTGCCAACCCCCTGCATCACTCAGAAAACTAAATGCAGCCCCATGGTTATGGACCCGCACTACATTAAAGTAAAAAGTGATATTTTGAACATCGCCATAGTTAAAGCTATTCGTAATAATTCGTTTGGCTAACTGATCTAGTATCAGCACAAATANNGCAATCAGATACCAGAAAATCAATTTCCGGGGGTGCAACATTTCAAGCATACNTTCTCACCTCACCGGAGCCACTTACGTTACTTACACAGCGTCCACATAATTGAGGATGTTCCAAGTGACTGCCTACATCTGCGAGAAAGTGCCAACATCGAACGCATTTTTTTCCACTTGACCGTTCTAATAGTACTTTCAAGCCCGAGGTGCAAGCATCTGCTGAGCTGTCGGCATCTTCTAAAGGTCTCAAAATCGCGGACGAAGTAATGGTCACAAAACGAAGTTCATCTCCCAATTTAGCTAAAGCTTTAAAATTTTGTTCATTCGCATAGATAGAGACATCAGCTTCGAGCGAGCCTTTGATAGAACCGAGATTTCTTTGGAGTTCGATGACCCGATTGATGGCCTCTTTGGCTTCAAGAATAGTATCCCAATCATCTCGATGGATATCGCTTCCGAACTCAAGTGCGGGCATTTCTGACCACTCACTCACAAAGACGGGGGCATCTCGAACACCAGGCATGAAACCCCAAATTTCATGGGCGGTAAAACTTAAAATGGGTGCGATCCAACGAACAAAGGCCTCACTAATTTGATACAACGCAGTCTGAGCAGACCTTCTAGGTAGACTCAACGCACTACATGTATAAATTCGATCTTTTATAATATCTAAGTAAAACCCTCCCATGTCTCGGACGCAAAAATTATGCAACTTTTGCGTTACCAGATGAAACTGGAATTTTTCATAGGCCTCTACGATTTCTGTTTGCAAAGATGCTGCTCTATCAAGAGCCCAAAGATCTAGGGCAAGCATTTGTGAATGCGGCAACACATCAGCATCAGGGTCAAACCCGTCAAGATTTGACAAGAAATAACGTGCTGTATTTCGAATTCTTCTATACGAGTCTGCTGACCTTTGAAGAATTTCTTCCGATACAGCTATCTCACTCTTGTAATCAACAGATGCCACCCATAAACGGAGCACATCCGCGCCCAGCTTATTGATAACATTTTGTGGAGAAATAACATTACCAATAGACTTAGACATTTTTCTGCCATGTTCATCAACGGCAAATCCATGTGTTACCACCATCTTGAAAGGAGCCGAGCTATTTATAGCGATTGCGGTTTTCAAGGACGATTGGAACCATCCTCTATATTGATCAGAGCCCTCCAGATAGAGATCTGCTGGATAGGCTAGTTGATCGCGAACGCCGAGAACTGAAGCATGAGTCACGCCCGAATCAAACCATACATCCAATGTATCAGTTACTTTCTCATAACTCTCAGAATCGGCTCCCAAGAATTCGTTTTCATCGATTTCGTACCACGCATCAATGCCATCCTTTTCAACCAGTTTTGCCACTCTTTCTATCAATTCAGAATTTCTAGGATGGATTAGTCCTGTCTGTCGATGCACGAATACTGTTATGGGCACGCCCCACGTGCGTTGCCGAGACACGCACCAATCTGGGCTATCTTCAAGCATTGAACTGATTCTTGCCTCGCCCCAATCAGGGTGCCACTTGACCGACTTCGCTGCCGTCAGAGCTTTCACTAGCAGTCCTCTCTCGTCCATGGAAACAAACCATTGCGGCGTAGCTCGATAAATAAGCGGGGTTTTTGTTCGCCAACAATGCGGGTAGCTATGAGTAAACTGTTCACAAGCCATAAGCAATTGCTTCTCTCTGAGGAGCTCAATCACCTTTTGATCAACCTTGTAGACGTGTTCACCAGCAAATATCTCTACTGCATCGCTAAATAGCCCATTGCTCATCACATAATTAAGAGTGCCGATCCCATTTTGTTTTGCAATATTGAAGTCATCGACACCATGATCAGGCGCCGTGTGGACGCATCCCGTGCCCGTTTCGTCTGTAACATGCGGTCCAACTAGAATCGGAATTTCTCTTCTATAAAATGGATGATTAGCAACTAATCCTTCAAGGTTACTTCCTGCGCAGCGAGAAATCACACGGTAATCACTAACTTGAAGCCTTCCCATTGTCTCTTCCAGAAGCGATTGCGCTAGGACAAGTCTTATCGTCTCTCCATTGAATACGCATTCAGTCAAACTATAGTCTAAGTTAGGAGCTACGCAGATCGCTTGACTACTTGGAATCGTCCATGGTGTTGTAGTCCAGATTAATAAGTAGGTCCTCTCCTCTCCTTTAACAACATGAAAATCATCATATAACTTATCTAAATTAGTGCCCGGCAAAACCTCATATGCAACATCAATTGCAAAAGATTTCTTTTCAATGTATTCCACTTCCGCCTCTGCGAGCGCGGATCCACCAACCACGCTCCAATAAACCGGCTTATATCCTTTTACCAAGTGGCCATTCTCGATTATCTTTCCAAGAGCACGAATAGTGTTTGCTTCCACTTCATAATGCATTGTCAGGTAGGGTTTCTCCCAATCAGCAAAAACACCCAAACGAACAAAATCACTTNTCTGAGTGTCAACCTGTTTCTGCGCATACTCCCTACATTTTTGTCGAAAAGCTGAGTAACTCGCTTTGATTCCAGCTTTCCCAATTTTCTTCTCCACGTTGTGCTCTATCGGCAAACCGTGGCAGTCCCAGCCAGGCACAAATGGACAATCAAAACCATCTAAAGTACGTGATTTTACAACCATATCCTTAAGGATTTTNTTTATGGCATGTCCAATNTGAATATCACCATTTGCATATGGCGGGCCATCGTGCAAAATGAATTTTTTCCTCCCCGAACGTGCGTACCGAATTTGCTGGTAAATGTCTTGCTCACGCCATGTTTCAAGGATTTTCGGNTCCATTTGCGCCAAGTTTGCCCGCATTGGGAATGAGGTCTTTGGGAGGTTTAAAGTATTCTTGTAGTCGATCATTACTATCTCTTTTTCATCAAATAATTCTGTTGGAGCACCTATAGCATTTCATCATGAAGCAAGTTCTTGATGGCACGCACATCTTGTNTAATGCGCGAAACCAATTCTTCTAATCCATCAAATTTTTGTTCCTCCCTTACCTTGTGCAGAAATTCTACCGTAATGAACTGCGTATACAAATCACCCGAAAAATCTAGAAGATGCACTTCCAAAATTGGTTTAACCGCATCACCAATAGTCGGACGAACTCCGACATTTGCGGCGCCAAAATATCTTTTCTCTCCCACATAAACGCGAACGGCAAAGACNCCGGATAGNGGTGCGCGATTCCGATGCAAATGAACATTTGCNGTTGGAAATCCCAGTGNNTGGCCCAGATGNTGGCCATGCACGACCCTTCCGGTTATTGCAAAAGCTCTCCCGAGAAGTTGCTTAGCCCCGACAAAATCGCTGGTCTCGACAAACTTTCTTACAAGCGTGCTACTTATGCGCTGACCATCAACCTCGAGAGTATCTGTATCTTCAACTTTATAATTATAGCGCGAGCTATAAGCGCGAAGCATACCAATATCGCCGCTCCGATCGCATCCGAATCTAAAATCATCACCAACAATTAANTGTTTAACCCCGAGCCCTCGTGAAAGCACGCGCGCTATAAAATCACTTGCACTCAGGTTTCGCAACTCGCGATTGAAACGCAAACAGACNACCCGATCAACTCCAAAAGCCAAAAGCGATTCAATCTTTTCGCGCAATCTCATCAGCCTAGCTGGCGCTCTTTCGTCACCAAAAAATTCTTTAGGTTGCGGTTCGAAGGTTGTTACGATTGATGTCAACTCGTTTTCATCAGAACGCTTCAGAACTGAATCTAAAACGGACTGATGTCCTAAATGGACGCCATCGAAAGAGCCTATGCTAACAACAGATCGGCGACCTTGCGCATGTAACGCATCCAGATTGCGAACAAAAGTCACCTTTTCTTCGAGCACTTTTTAATCATCCTTTACATTCAAGTGCAAAATTATACTTGGCATTANAATTAAAGCTAACTGATATATCGATAAATATCGTCGANCAGAATGATTNATAGCTCATCAAAGATTATTCGAACTCTCTAANCTCAGGCCCACGAAAATCGCGCAGACTGAANCCAAGAGAGNAAAGNGCCAAAACATACANCAAGATTCCAAAAAAGCAAACCANGCAAAGCCGAAGNAGACGNTGCCACCATTCATAGCTGTGCCATATTGAAATATCCATCGCTCCAACAAATGTAGCCAAAATATAAACCGCTACAATCATAAAAACTANCGCCCCCGATAATCGAACAAAAAAAGACGATGGAGCATCGAACTTTTTTAGGATCCCATCTCTTCGCAGCCCNAATAAAAGAAGTGCGGCATTGATATAGGCAGCTAGAGAGGTTGCAAGAGCAAGGCCGACATGCCCAATATTTGCCCAATAATGTAAAGGCACCACGAACAGCAAATTCATTAACATATTTGCTCCCATGGCAATGATTCCAAAACGCACAGGTGAGGTCATATCTTGACGGGCGAAAAACCCCGGAGCTAAAACTTTAATCAGCATGAACCCGACAAGGCCAAGCGCATATGCTCTGAGGCTAAATGCAGACATTTGCATATCACGAACCGTCATAACATCGCCATAAAAGAAGAGAGTCGTAAGAATGGGATGAGCCAATAATATCAGCGCTGCTGCCGACGGAACAGCAAGCAGTAGGACCGTTTTAATAGCCCAATCAAGTGTTAGCGAATACGAGTCGCTCGATTGCAACGCATGATATCGGGACAGATTAGGCAAAATAACCGTTGCAATTGCCACACCAAAAACCCCAAGCGGCAATTGGGCTAATCTATCGGAGTAATATAACCAGGATACACTACCCGATGGCAAAAATGTCGCCAGAACAGTATCTAGTAACAAATTAACCTGACTAACGGAAACTCCAAAAATTGCTGGCGCCATCAACGCTAGAATCTTCCTTACGCCAGAATGCTGCCAATCAATAACTGGCATTGGCAACATATGTATCCGCGCGAGGAAGGGTAGTTGAAAAACGAACTGAATGGCTCCGGCACACAACACTCCCCAAGCTAACGCAAACGTTGGTTCTTCAAACCATGGAGCGGCTATAATCGCGGCCGAGATTAATGTTAAGTTTAAGAGCATAGGTGTGAAAGCAGGAACTGCAAACCGGTCATAGGTATTTAGAATTCCCGCAGCAAATCCAGTCAATGAAATAAAAAACAGATACGGAAAAGTAATCCGCAACATAGCTGCGGTCGCCGAAAATTTTTCGGGGGAGTCAAGGTACCAACTTGGAGCAAAAATTGCCGTTACCACAGGAGAAAAAAGAACTACCGATAACGAAACCACGAATAAGATCAATCCAAGATTTCCGAAAACACGACTCACCAACTCACGAACGAGAGCTTGGCCTCCTCGTTCTCGGTGCTCCCCCAAAACTGGAATGAAGGCTTGTGAGAAAGCGCCTTCTGAAAATAAACGTCTGAAAAAGTTCGGTATTTTGAACGCAACAAAAAAGACATCCGCAAGAGCTTCAGCACCTATAACCCGAGCTAGAACTACATCCCTGAGCAGACCCAATATTCTCGAAATCATCGTAAAAGNACTGACGATCCCACTTGATCCCAACAAACCTCGACNCTTTGNTTTTTGGGGATAANNTGACCCNCTTTCTGTCGAACGGTCCGGCNTTTTACCTTCTTCCAAAACGTTGCCCTCAGCAAAGCACTCGTGAGNCCAGTTTACGCATCAATTGTCCTATCTCCAAACGAAACTGCAACCNACTCAATGACCTCCTCTAAGCAAAAGCGGGCCNAAACNTAAGATATCGAGACCAAATANNGCAATAANGCCAGNTAACAAGTATCGGGCAACTTGATTATGGCCNAAAAACCTTGTAGNNTGNNCCNCCTCAATTNNCNNTCAAAAAGGATTCCGACTCNATTGGCCAACTCACCACAAGCTAAAAAACGCGCTAAACAAAATGAGCGCAGGCGCAGGCAAAATTCCAGCCAAAGATCCATGGTGCGAACGTGTTTAAAGAAAGTAGACGCTGCCGTTGAACAGGGTGATTTCAATCATGCTACCGCTGNACTTGCTGATGCCGTGCCGGTCATTGACCGAATGGCAGATAGAGGTATCATCCATAAAAATAAAGCCGCACGCCACAAAAGCCGTCTGAACGCCAAGGTCAAAGCGCTAGTTGAGAACAACTAAGTTATCACGGTGAATCAACTCATCTTCCTCGCGAAACCCAAGCACTTCAAAAATACTTGAGGTGCTGTGTCCTTTTATCAATCTGGTGTCTGCAGCACTGTAGTTAACCAAACCGCGTGCTACTTCTAGTTCATTGTGATCGAGACAACTCACCAAATCGCCACGACTAAAGTCTCCTTCCACAGATACCACACCCACAGCTAATAAACTCCGACCGTCTTGCATTAGGACCTCGGAGGCACCAGCATCGAGATGTAAAGTTCCCCTTACTTGTAATTGGCCGGCTAACCATTTTTTTCTGGCCGTCAGCGGCTTTTTTGTTGTTGTTAAGTGCGTGCCAACTTTTTCGCCCTCGGCAATTCTTGTGATAATTTTATCAAAGAACCCCCCCGCTATAATAGTGGAACATCCGCTGTTAGCGGCTTGCCGAGCAGCTTGCAATTTNGTTAACATGCCACCTCGACCAATACTCGTATTACCTCCGGCAGCCGCGCCATCTAAATGGTTATCGTCCGATTGGGCTTCTGATATTAAACAGGCCTTGTCATTACGCTTAGGGTCTGAGTCGAAAAGCCCTTCCTGATCCGTCAAGATGACCAAGACTTCAGAATCTAAGAGGTTCGCTACAATCGCCGCAAGTCTATCATTGTCACCGAATCTGATTTCGTCAGTAACGACAGTATCATTTTCATTTACAATAGGAATAACTGAGTGACTCAGCAATGTTTGTAAAGTGCTTCGGGCATTTAGATATCTTTCTCGATTAGCCATGTCATCATGATTCAGCAAGATCTGGGCCGTTTGCCGATTGAAGCGCTTAAAACTAGTCTCATATGTTTGCACAAGTCCCATCTGTCCAACTGCAGCCGCAGCCTGCAAATGACCAATTTTTTCTGGTCGCTGCATCCAATTTAACCTTGACATGCCGGCAGCGATCGCCCCTGAAGAAACTAACACCACTTCTTTCCCAGCAACCCATAGTCTCTCTATCTGCTCAACCCAAGAGTCTATAGCTTTCCTATCCAGTCCTTTGCCATGATCGGTCAACAGAGAGCTACCGATTTTGATTACCCATCGATTGGATTTCTTTATGTCGTGCCTGCTCTTTAATTGATTCATCTATATCGCCATTGAAACGGTCAAGAATTATTTCGTATAAAAAACTTCAATATCTTCTTCATTCTGGGATAAGTGATCGTCTAATTTTATAGAAGTATTTTGTTGTTTGTTAGCTATTTTATGAAGGGTTTCTATAGTTTCAGCTTGAACTTGGGAAAGCCATTTAGAATGGTCGGACGAGTTCGACTCCGCATCAGCCAGATCACGGGCTAACTGCCGGTCTATGTTATCCATGATTGCCTTGCAAAGTCCGTCAATACCCTCTGAAGTCAAGCCGGATATTTTATGCACTTTGCCTTTCCAGCCGATGCTCTTTATGAGTTCTTTGCATCTCTGGTCAACTTCATTTTTGGGGAGCAAATCTATTTTATTTAACACTAGCCAACGTTCTCCCTGAGCTAGTGTTTTACTAAAATTAGCAAGTTCTCGTTCAATGATAAGTACATTTGCCGAAGCTTGGGTTCCATCAAAAGGGCACACATCCACAATATGAAGAAGCAAACGTGTTCTCGTGAGATGCTTTAAAAATCTTATTCCCAGACCAGCACCTTGTGATGCGCCAGAAATCAGCCCCGGTATGTCCGCCACAACAAAGCTCCTATCAATATCGATATCGACGACGCCTAGATTTGGGACTAAGGTAGTAAACGCATAATCGGCAACCTTCGGAGTAGCTGCTGACACTGTCCTGATGAATGTAGATTTCCCAGAATTAGGAAGGCCTAGCAGGCCGACATCAGCTAATACTTTCAACTCGAGACGCAGTGTCTTCTCTTCTCCTTCTTTACCTAAGGAAGTCTTGCGGGGAGCACGATTGGTGCTAGACTTATACCGAGTATTACCCAATCCATGGTAACCCCCTTGTACAACTTTCAGGGGCTGATCAACTGACGTCAAATCTCCAAGGATCTGTCCGGTGCTCTGATCGACAACCACCGTGCCCTTTGGAACTTCCAAAACTAGGTCAGCTCCCGCCGAACCTCTGCAATTAGACCCCGCACCCTGTTTGCCGTTTTCCGCTTTAAACTCTCGTTTAAAACGAAAATCAACCAATGTATTCAGCCCTTCGCGTGCGACTAAAAATATGCTCCCACCGTCTCCCCCATCACCGCCGTCCGGGCCGCCTTTGGGCACAAATTTTTCCCGGCGGAAGCTCATACAGCCATTGCCACCCTTTCCAGCAAGCACTTTGATCACCGCTTCATCTACAAATTTCATTCGTTAANCCCGCTACTGCTCATGATCGTTAGCCTCAAAAAGGATATTCAAATACGCATAAAAAAAGCCCCTGGCGGGGCTTTCTCTAACAAGAATGAGCTAACCCGTCACCACCTCGGCATGCTTCCTGTTCTGCGGCCCTTTCTGGAAGAATCTCACCACCCCAGATGCTTTAGCAAAAAGAGTATGATCTTTTCCAACACCNACATTGAATCCCGCCCTGAATTTAGTGCCACGCTGACGTACTATTATACCGCCTGCTTTGATTTTCTNGCCACCATACACCTTTACACCCAGCCGCTTACTTTCTGAATCGCGCCCGTTTCTTGTGCTACCGCCTGCTTTTTTATGTGCCACAAATCCTTCTCCACTAATTAATTAACTTGTGCTGATATTGGTTATCCTAACCTTAGTATACCACTGCCTATGCCCTTGCGTCGTTCTTGAGTGCTTTCGCCTTCGAAACTTTACTACTNTTATCTTATCGCCACGACCATGCTCGACCACTTCTCCAGTGACCTGCGCACCATCCAAGCAAGGGGACCCAATTTCGACCTCGCCGCCATCTCCCACCATAAGCACCTGATCAAAATTTATACTGTCACCAGCCGCAATATCTATTTTCTCCAGGCTTAATATCTCACCCTCTACCACACGGTGCTGCTTACCCCCGCTTCTGATGACAGCGTACATCAATCTCTCCCAAATATTTTAAGTTGCCCGGCTTATTGANCGGCACCAAGCTTTTCCGAATCTTACACCTAAAAGGCGGTGAAGTTTAATCGAACCGATCGAACCATGCAAGATCAGCGAGGCATCGAGCACAACTATCAAGTCAAAANATCACCATTNTATAAGATAGTTAACGCAACCAAATAAGCGANGCATTTCGTCCNGTCGTCCGGTCTCGNCGATATGAGAAAAAACGATTTTTATCAGTCCAAGTACAAAAATCACCGCCGTATATCGCTTCTATCCCTGAAGCTTTCAATTTTANCCTNGTCAGCGAATATAGGTTCGCTAGATAACGATCTTTATAAGGTAAAAATGCATCTCTAATTCTTTCCTTGACGCATTCAGACTCTGCTCTTGCAATGAAAACTTCAAGAACATCGCTACCAACCTCAAAAGCCGTTGGGCCGATTGCTGGCCCGAGGTAAGCCATAATCTCCTCAACCGGATCATGAAACACTGCNACAGCTGATTTTATAATATTTGATGCCAAGCCCCGCCAACCAGCATGAATTGCNGCGACCCGATCACCATTTCNATTGCACAGAAGTACTGGAACGCAATCCGCTGTTAATACAACACAAACTTCCCCTGAAGCTTCACTAAAAGAACCATCNGCGCAGTTATCTTTGAGTATTTCGGACGANCCAATCACACGATTTCCATGAACCTGATTGAGCCATCGCGGTTCCTCTGGCAGGGACAACCGCTGCTGCAATCTTTCGCGATTACTTATGACTGACGCGTAATCATCTCCTACATGAGTTGCAAAATTATTAGATAAAAAAGGTTCTTTACTTACCCCCCCAAAACGAAGAGTAATNGCACACGCGACACTTGNAGGTGACGGCCAATCGGGTACAAAATACGCTGTCGACTGAACCTCAATCACAATTCCCTCCCGACTGAAGGACCTGCAACAAATCTGTCATATCCCCCGGCAATTTTGTAGTCCATTCCATTGAAATGCCGCTATTGGGATGCTTTAGACCAAGTGCAATTGCATGGAGAGCCTGACGGGGAAAACAGCTAGTTAATTCCTCTATTTCACGCATCTTGTTCAAGGGAGAGCTTTTACGCCCATAGGTACAATCACCCACGATTGGATGATTAATATGTGCCATATGCACACGAATCTGATGAGTTCGTCCCGTTTCGAGTTGCAAACGCAGATGAGTATAATCACCAAAATAATTGATGNCNCTAAAATGTGTAATTGCTCTTNTACCATTCTGAACTACTGCCATCTTAGTCCTGATTTTTGGGTGTCTGCCGATGGGTTCATCGATAAAACCAGATTTCGCAATTCGACCATGTACTACGGACTCGTATTCTCTCTTTACTTGACGCGTCTGAAGCTGATTAACCAGAAAACTATATGTAGACAAGGTCTTTGCCACCACCATCAAACCACTGGTATCTTTGTCTAATCGATGCACAATTCCTGCCCGCGGGAGCAAGCTCAATTCTGGCCATTTAAACAAAAGACCGTTTAGCAAAGTCCCACTGCAGTTTCCTGCGCCAGGATGCACTACAAGATCTTTTGGCTTGTTGAGCACAATCAAATCATTATCCTCATGGACCACGTCTATCGAGATCTCTTGTGCCAGCCAATCTCCCTCGGGCATCTGTTCAACATCTATTGATAACGTCTCTCCCCCCTTTACTCTGTAGTCTGCATTGCATATATTCCCATCCACCATCAATTCTCCATTTTTTATCCATTTTTGTATTCGAGAACGAGAAAAATTACTAAACAATGCCGCCGCAACTCGATCGAGGCGACGCTTTTTATACTGCACATCTACAACAGAATGTAGATTGATACGCTCAATTGGCGGAGCTTGCAAATTTGGATCTAAAACCATTTATCTTTCCAATAATCTTATGGCGGACTCAAACGAAACATCTAAATGAAATTTCCTNAGATGGTCAAGAGCANAGTATATTGGTTTAACTATAGCTCTATGTTTAAATACGCAACTCTTGTCGCGGCTTCNGCCGCCCAACCGACTGAGGCATTATATGAAAAACATATTGATTATTCTGCTCATTGTTAGTTTTACGCTCTCGTCAGGATGCTCCTGGCTTGGATGGGGAAATGACGAGTCGGAAGAAGACGAAACTGCCGGATATACCGAGAAAGACTTTTACGATAAGATTCAGAGCAGTTTGAATTCGAGTAACTGGACAATAGCAATAAGGAACCTGGAACTGCTCGAATCGCAATTCCCTTTCGGAAACTATGCTGAGCAAGCTCAGCTAGAACTCATATATGCTCAATATAAATCTGCTGATTATGAAGCTAGTATTGCTTCTTCGGAACGTTTCATAAGATTGCACCCTCAACATCCAAATGTTGACTATGCCTTCTATGTCAAAGGCCTATCAGAGATTTCTCAGACATCAGGCTTCTTCGATAGCTTTTTGCCCACCGACTCGACAATGCGTGACATCGGTACGGCACGCAATTCATTTACGACCCTGACAGAACTAATTACTCGATTCCCGGATAGTCCTTATGCTGCCGATGCGAGAGCAAGACTAATTTCCCTGCGTAATCTGTTAGCGCGCGCAGAAATCCATGCCGCCAATTATTATTTCTCTCGAGGGGCTTATCTTGCGGCTGCAAATCGCGGTAGATATGTGGTAGAACAATTTCAACAAACGCCGGCGGTCCCCGATGGACTTGCTGTTGCGGCCCAAGCCTATCATATGCTGGGGATGGAAAANGAGTCGCAGCATGCCATACGCGTAATGCAACAGAACTACCCTNANTATCCTCTNCTCGATGNGGATGGGAATTTCGACTTCGATGGGCGCATACTATCTAAGAAAAACTCCTTTTTGAGTAGAGTTACTTTNGGACTCATTTCTCGTAAAGATCCTCCGGCCTTTGACACACGTAANATTTACGATCGGNNTTNTAACGCAGAAACCCTGATCGATGAAAAATGCCTCAAAACAGACGAAACAGGCAAAGAGGGGTGGTTTTCATCAATAAGGTCATTTGCATCGAGTATACTTCCCAGCGAAGAGTGTGAAAGGCAAACGGAGATCAAATAACGAAACAATTTTTNCAAGGTGATANATGGACAGGCTNAAAATTACTAAAGAGATGCGGGTTCTTCCCGACATAGACCCAGATAAAGAAGTTCAAAAAAGGGTGGCTTTTATAGCTAACCGCTTAACAACGTCCGGATGCAAGACGTTAGTGCTTGGAATAAGCGGAGGAGTCGACTCGTCTACCTGCGGCAAACTTGCACAGTTAGCAGTTGACAAGCTTAACAATGAAGATGAAAGGAAATCATTTCAGTTTATCGCNGTACGGTTACCTTACGGGACCCAGAAGGACGAAAAAGATGCGCAAACTGCTCTTGACTTCATCGCCCCCAGCAAATCTGTTCGAGTGAATATAAAGGTAGCTGCAGACTCAGTCCATGATGCGGTTTGTCGTGCGCTGGATGGAGTAAATTTAAAGCCCTCTTCGCTAGANCTGCTCGATTTTACCAAAGGTAATTTAAAGGCNAGGATGCGTATGGCAACCCAATATGAAATTGCAGGCATGCTCAATGGACTTGTTCTTGGAACAGATCANTCAGCTGAGAACGTCACGGGTTTCTACACAAAATTTGGAGATGGAGCNTGCGATCTTGCCCCTCTTTTCGGCCTTAGCAAGCGGCAGGTTCGACAAATCGCCAAAAGTTTAGGGGCACCGCAGTCGATTCTTGAAAANANTCCNACGGCNGATCTTGANTGTCTTGATGCNCAAAAAGCAGACGAAAAGGTTTTAGGCATTAGCTATGAGGTGATAGACGACTTCCTTGAAGGGCGAGAAATCTCAGAGAGCGCTTGCCATCGCATCATGGATATCTACAATAACACTCAACATAAGCGGGAACCTATCCCGACAGTTTATGACTGATACCGATGCCTTCTCAACAGTCTTGGGCGGGTTGACTATCATAGGCTGGCGTCCAAGAAAGAGAATCAAAACCTTTTTAGACTAACAATTCTTCT
>NZXB01000024.1 GCA_002701765.1 Porticoccaceae bacterium | reverse complement strand
TCGTCCTGTCGGTTTCCTTTGAACGCAAAATATATGTCGCGGGCCGCACTAGATGACATTGCGACCGTCAAACCCGCCACCACCGCCAATATGGTCGAGAAGGTAACAGCTGCAATCACTCCAAAAAGCAGTTCGCCTCCCAAATAATCAGACAAATGGAGTAATAGCATGTTGGCTCCGCCAATAATCGAGCCGTCTTCATGGTAGTAGGCGACATTTCCCTTAATGAAGGCCAATGCCGCAGGGCCCACTACAAGTAGCAAAACACCTAAAACACCGGCTATCAATAGAGCAGAGATAACCACGGATTCTCTAGCCGAAGCCGCATCAGGCACAGTGAGAAATCTGATCAGCAAGTGAGGCATACCCAACATCCCGAACACTAACGCCGCTGCAAGCGATATTGAAGAAAAGGGGCTCATACCTGAGCGACCAAATTGCCCTAGCGAGGAACCATATGCAGACTCGGCAAGATTAAAAAGCTGTCCCAAGCTTCCCGCTTTATAAACAGATAATATCGCCAATATAACTACTCCAAAAATAAGCAGTCCTGCTTTGATGATTTGAACCCAGGTTGTTGCCAACATCCCGCCAAAACCAACATAAATCATAATCAGGAAGCCAACCACAAAAACCGCCAACTCATAGTCAAGCTCGAAAACAATTGAGAACAGGTTCCCTGCACCCACAAGCTGTGCGACTACATAAAGTTGAGATAGCACAAGTGTGCTAACTGCGGAAAAGACCCTTACAGAGGTCCCTGGTAATTTTGATGCGAGCACATCACCTACAGTGAATTGCCCCAATTCTCTCAGTGGCGTTGCAATCAAGATCAATAGGAGGCAAAGACCGACGAGTGGACTTATATAGAAAATGGCTGTATCTACCGCGGCGAAGAAAAACAATGCAACCGAACCGAGAATCGCTGCTGCCGACACAAAGTCACCCGTTACTGCCAGCCCATTCTGTAATGCAGAAATGTTTCCGCCTGCTGTGTAGATACCTGATCGGTCAGAAGCGCGACGAGCTGCCCAATAAGTGATTGCCAAAGTGATCAGAACGAATCCAATAAAAACTAGCATCGGAAGATTCACTGACCTGAGTCCCCTTCCTTTTCAAATAAAACGAGGTATGCCCAAGCCAATGCGGCCTGACTCAGCAATAGCGTAACCATTGCAAAAATTGAGAAGGGGATTCCCCAGATTTTTCTGAATTGACCTAAATCTGGCCACCACTGGTTCAAAGCACACAGAAATACTATAAGAGGCAAAACCGCAATAGCGGTGAAAACTTTTCTCCCTAGACTGCTTTTATCTGTATTAGACATATCAAGTCACTCAGACACGATCTAATCTTGGCCGGTTCAATATGAACGAGGCATTCCAAGATCATGTTGTGCCACATAGTTGAGAACCATCTCCTCCGAGACTGGCGCGATCCGAAAGAGCCTCGCATCTCGCCAAAGCCTTTCCACATCCGATTCCTTAGCGTAACCCATCCCTCCCAGTGTCTGCATTGCTCTATCAGTTGCGTCAGCCGCAGCCTTGCCCGACAGGAACTTCGCCATATTTGCCTCACTCCCATAAGGCTTTCCGTCATCATACAATGAAGCAGCTTTGAAGTTCATCAGTTTCGCGCACTCCAGCTCGATTTTTGCCTCCGCTAAAGGGAATTGTATTGACTGATAAGATCCTGTTGGTTTCCCACCAAAGATCTTTCTGTTTGAAGCATACCTAACAGCAATATCAATAGCCAGTTGAGTGGTTCCAACAAGACCAGACGATGTTACGATTCTCTCTGTATTCAATACATCCAAAAGCGGACCAAAGCCAGCGTGCACCTCACCTATGATCTCGCTCGGTTCTATCCGCACGTCGTCAAAGAAGACTGAGCTCGAAGGCAAGGTATTAGTGCCAGTTTTTTTAATAGCACTATGAGTCAGGCCTTCCCTATCGGCATCGATCATAAATAGGCTTATTCCATCTGTCTTCCGATCAACATCCTCTAGCTTCTTAGTCCGTGCGACAACAAGCATTTTGCTCGCCTGAGGGACGGCGGTTATCCAGATTTTCTGTCCATTGAGTAACCAACCATCTCCGTCTTCACGTGCGAAGGATCGCATAGCTAATGTATTCGTCCCCGCATCAGGCTCCGTCAAACCCATCGCGAAAGTGATTTTTCCAGNGATGAGAGGGGGCAAAAGTTCCTGACGCATTTCACTGCTGGCGAATCTGCTGAGGCTTATTCCCCCAAAAATCGGATTCAGCATAAATATCTGGCTGAGTGTCGATCCGCCTCCGGCGGCGCAGAGCGCCTCTATCGCGATTGCGAGTTCGACCATACCCAGCCCAGATCCTCCGTATTCNTCGGGAATCGCAACACCACAAAATCCAGCCTCGCAGATGGCTCGCCATATTTCTGACGGGTACTGCTTTNNACTATCAATCTCTCGCCAGTATTCCAACCCAAATTTCTCTCCAAGCCTCTTAGCAGACTCCTGAAGCATCAACTGTTCTTCAGTTAGTTCAAAATTCATTGTTAAATTCCTTATCATGGGAAAGACTGCTAAATCTTTCAATTTAGTGGCTTTCTCTCAACATTCAAATTCAGATTCCAATCTGCTGGCTGNCCATCAGATCANTTTTTACGTTTCNAAACCTCCAAAAAGCCAAAANCATNACCATCTCTAATCAATCGAAAAAGACATCAGTAAGTTGCCAGGCATCAAGTTTCCAAAATCATAGCCAGAATTAACCAACAGATGGCCATCACCTACTGCCGGGCCAGATCCACTTATCGAGCCCCCATGAGCAACAACTCCGTTTAANGTCTGGAAATTTTTAGCTGTATCAATCTCCCAGAGAATTTTGCCATCGACACCATCGTAAGCCCTCAGCATTCCGTCAATATGACCTGCAAAAACGACACCCGGTATTGCCGTAACCGCCGCAGAAACTCCNGCATGACAATTCTTTTTCTTATCGCACCGTGCGGGCGGAACTTGGCTCCAAAGAGCCTCTCCAGTTGCTGCCTCAACTGCATGAATTCCCGAAAACCTTTCTCCAGGATAAGTGTCACCTACGCTGTCAATGAGAATATCGACGATCGGCACATAAACTCGAGACCCTTCATTAGCCATGCCAAAATGCACACCGCCATAAACACCTCCAGTCCCTATTCGGCTCCGCCATAAGATAGCTCCCTCTGCAGAAGGATCTAGTCCATGAACAACGCCTGACTTTTGCCCAACGACCAAAATATTTTTCCCCGNTTGCAACNGAATCAATAACGGAGGGGCAGATATGTCAAAGTCTGGGCCTTGTTCACTAGGGCAATTAGGNTGCTCAGAACCGCCAAAATAGCACCCNCCGNTCCANGCATCCCCGGCCAGCAATTGGGTCCGCCAAAGTCTTTTGCCATCTGACATATCGATAGCAAANACTGCATCGGAGTTCTCATCCGCGGGCGATGANTAATTTTCGCTNGAACCGTGATAAATCGCCCCNTTTGCTNTGTCAATGGTCGGGCTNCCCCAAACTCCNGCGCCAGAGGGACCGAACATTGATACTCCGGCAGGGCTTTTAGCCCTGAAAACTGATGGTTCAGGGATCGTATGGTGTCGCCACTCAATTTCACCGGTATCGGTGTTTATTGCAATTACCGAGCCCCTAAAAGTACAGCATGCGTAGTTGGGATCCGCCGCAGTGAGGACCTCCAGCGAAGAAACCGGGACAAATAACCTGTCACCTTCAATGATCGGATTGCCTGTGATTGTCGATCCAGAATGACTATCTGCATGAACGCTCCACAGCAATTTTCCCGTAAAAGCATCAATTGCATGAACCCGCCCAATGAGATCACCGAAAAAAGCTCTTGGATTACCCTTGGAACCCGGATTAATNCGCTCCACGACTAGCCCAGTCCTNACCTCGGCGGACACGCGANTCTTCCATCTTGCACAACCGGTNTCANGATCCAATGCATAGATGGTTCCGTCCTGACTTCCCACATAGACTGCTCCATAGGCNATTACNGGCAGAGAGCGAGCACGAGAGGCTCCNGGAAATGCGACTGTCCACTTGAGCGTTAAGGCGCTTACATCATCTCGATCAAGCCCCGATTCTGGGATGAACCGACTGGTTTCATAACCCCAATTGCTGGCCGCTGGCAGGCGAAACACATCAAACTCATCCTGGTCGGTCCCGCACATGGGGATCGCGGGTATTTTTTTAAACGCATCCATCTCTTGACCCACAATATGCTCAACGAGATACCGCATTTGNGAAGCGGACAAATTTTCTGCATGACGACTCATACTGCCAACCGTTATAGCAGTCATAATCGAGTCTGGAGGCAACCTCCCAAGAAAATCTTTGTGTGGCGCTTTGGGATACCCCCCTTGGTGGCAGGCAGCGCAGTGGGCCTCATATAGTTCTTGTCCGAGCAATTTCGATAGATTCGCGTCTGAGTCATTTCTATCCGTTGTGTTTGCAATGAGAGGCAAACTGGCCAAACTGAAGACAGTTGCCAAAATTGGTATAAATCTGCTGCGTCTTTTTATCATTCCGCCATCANCCCACCATCGACGATGAGTGTCTCTCCAGTTACAAATGAAGCCATATCTGAAGCCATAAAGGCAACGGGACCGACAATCTCTGCAGGGTCACCAAATCTGTTTAAAAGAACACGATTTTTGTAATAATTCCCTCTACCCTCATTCGCCAAAGTCACGGCAGTCATCGGAGTAGCGAAGGGTCCAGGTGCGACAGCATTCACGCGGACGCCGTGTTCAGCCATCTTGGCAGCCAACGCCTTGGTCATTGAGACAACTGCTCCCTTTGATGCCGCATAACCTGGAAAGGTTCTGGCGGCGACAAAAGCAGTTATGGAAGTCATATTTACAATATTTCCCTTAGTCATTTTGAGCTGGTTCGCAAAGGCATTAACCATATTAAATGCACCACCGGCGTTGACATCCATACAGGCCTTCCATGCCTCTATTGCATCGTCATCATCAATTTCATTTCTTTTAATTATGCCGGCATTATTTATTAGCACACTAATTGGAGCTATTTCGCGTTCGATGGCCTTTGATACGGCTTTACATGTTTCTAGGTCGGTAATATCAAGTTCATAAGACCAAGATTTGCCACCCAAAGAGGTAATGCTTTCTGCTGTCCGAGCTGCCGAATCTCCATCCATGTCAGTTGCAATGACTTCGGCACCATAATTGGCAAGCCCTTTGGACAAAGCCTCGCCGTTGCCGCTCCCGGCCCCNGTTATAAGTACCAATTTATCTTGTAATATCTTCATATCCGATGCGTCCATTGATGCAGGCCAGTTCCAAAAAGTGTGGTTCAAGGCTCAAGTTGTTGTCTTATCAAACGTTTTAATAANTTACCAGATGGGTTTCTTGGCAACGAATCACTGACAACCAGTTTTTTTGGTATTTTGAAAGCCGCAAGATGCTCTCCGCAGTGTTTGCGCAAAGATCCAATATCGACAGCTTCCCCTTCTTTGCATACGATCACGGCAGCGGGCATCTCTCCCCATTTCGCATCGGGAATCCCGACTACTGCAACCTCTTGAACCTCAGGCATCTGTTGGATAACACGCTCAAGCTCCAACGAAGCAATATTCTCTCCGCCAGAAATTATCATGTCTTTAAGCCGATCAGTGATATAGAGGAAATTATCTTTATCTAAATACCCGGCATCGCCGGTCCTGAACCAGCCGTCTTTGAAAGCAAGTCTTGTATTTTTTTTGTCGCGCCAGTATCCGNTGAATATTTTGGGTCCTCTCAAGCATATCTCGCCCACTTCCCCAACTGNCAGAGCAGAACCCTCCTCGCCCGCAATTTTAATCTGGACATGCGGGGTGGCCCTGCCAGTCGATCCTATCTTNTTCAGCTCATAACCAGGCGGCATAAACGTATCTCCACTNCCACTTTCCGTCAAGCCATAGGCATCTATATANCGTGCATTAGCNAATAGACCCGAAAAATCTCTGATTCGCTGCTCTGGTGTTCTTTCGCCTCCACCAATGATCCACTTCATAGACGACAAATTGAAGTCCTCTCGCCTCGGGGACTCTAATAAAGTACTTGTCATTATCGGCGCAAGCCAACCTGCATTGAGTTGCTCTGTATCAATAAGACGGAACGCCTCTAAAGGCTCAAAATCTCTCATTATTGAAAGCATACCTCCCTGCAAAAGAACACCGATTCCTGGCAAATCAAATGCTCCAACATGGTATAGAGGTCCTGCTACCAGCAAGCGCGTCTCTGGCCCCAGGTTAAGCGCGATAGCATGCTCGCTGCACTTCCAGTAGAAATTCTCATAGGTNTGCATCACTCCCTTCGGGTGTGATGTGGTGCCAGACGTGTATATCAATCGAAATAGGTCTTGTGGGCATCTTGGAATAACCTTCGTCGGTCGACTATTGGCGGCAAGAGATGTCTCGCTAGGGCAATATGGGTCAACAATAATCCTATCGGTCGTCAGAGCGGAACATTCAAATTCATCATCTAAAATTAATAGTTTTGCATCCGCATGTTCGCAAATATAAGTTACCTCGTCAGGAGCCAGTCGGAAATTTATGGGCAGAAAAATTCCGCCAAGATGGCTGACTGCAAATGCAATCTCGATAAACGTAGGGCTATTCTTCATCAATACCGCAACAACGTCACCCGGTCCAATTTGTTTTTGCAGGAGAAAGCCCGCCAAGCGCTCTATCCTTCTNTAAAGCTGTTCATAACTTGTGATATCTCCCCGAAAAGACAAGGCCCCAGAAGTCGGGTTGTTAGCCGCATGATATTTTATACAGTTTGAAAGATTGACCACCGTTAAATAACTCCTCTCTACTATCTAATCTTTTAATCAACAAGGAGCTTTAAGCACTCATCCGAAGTTACTACTGATGACTGCATAGGCAGGATTTTGCGCANCAAGACCTCTTGCACATCTGGGCTGGGATCATGACAAAAGTCCTCCAAAACAGTTAACTCGTAATCTAAATCAGCGGCCTGTCGCACGGTTGATAAGACCACACCGCTGGTAATAATGCCAAAAAGTATTATTTTTGAGACACCTTGTGCACGCAGGATAACCTGCAGTTCAGTGCCTTCGAAAGCACTTACCCTNTGTTTTTTTATAACAAGATCGCTATCACGNTNNATGATTNATTNGGGNATTTNTGANCCATCATCGGTATCTAGGAACCTNCCTCCATCGCGAACAGATCTGAANATTTTGTTTTTATCGGAAATTTCGGGAAACCCGAGTCGAAACCCTACTTTCACAAAAATAATGGGTACTTTTTGCTTTCGAACGCCATCCAAAAATAATTTTAACCTTAAAAGATATTCATCAGCCTGCTTAACATAACTATTTATTAGTAAATTTTGGTGGTCCAAAACTAGTACTGCTTGTTTATTTTCCTTCACTTTATTGGCTCCGCTTTAATGTTTTATCTAGAAATCCAATATCTCCGATGTATGTTCTCCAAGAACTGGAGGTGGTCGATTTGAACGCCATGGTTTTCCGTTACATAAGAAGGGACAGCTGACACCCTTCATCGCTCCCAAGGTCGGGTGGACATAGTCAAAGACGACGTTTCTAGCAACAGATTGCTCTGATTCCAATGCCTCCCCAACTGAGAGAACTTCAGCTACAGGGACATCTCCGCGTTGAAAAATATCAATCCATTCGGACACTGTCTTTGTTTCGAAGGCTGGATCAATAATCTCATAAAGTGCCAATTTATTATGTTTTCGCTTAGTTATATCTGAAAAACGAGCATCAGATGCAAGGTGGCTTATATCCATCGCCTTAACAAACTTAAGCCAGAAATTCTGGGTAAATGCTGCTATGACGAAATAACCGTCCTTTGCCTTAAATGCCCTGTAGGGCGCTATATGATGATGGCCAGATCCAACTGGACCTGGAACCTCACCGGTTGTGAAATACAGCTGACCCACATAACCCAGTAATGAAACGAGAGTGTCATGCAAGCTTATATCGATCCAACTCCCCTTCCCATGCCTGCGTCTCCCATAGACTTCCGCAAGGATCGCGAGGGAGGCGAAGATGCCTCCGGCTAGATCACCTGCAGGCAATCCGATTCTAACAGGCGGACGACCTTTTTCACCCGTGATGGACATTGTCCCAGCCATGGCTTGGTTCACAAGATCAAAACTGATTTTGTCTCTAAGCGGTCCAGTCTGGCCAAATCCGGAAATAGAGCAAATAATTAATCTTTTATTAAATTGATGCAGTTTGGACGCCCCAAGACCAAGTCGCTCCATGACNCCAGGCCGAAAATTTTCTATAACGANATCTGCNNCTTCAAGCAAACCAAAAAACTTTTCCTTGCCNTGATCACTTTTTAGGTCAAGACAAACACTCCGCTTNCCTCTATTCACGGACATAAAATAAGCGCTTTCTTCTCCTACTTTTGGCAGATTATGGCGCGTTGGATCGCCTAACCGCGGCTCCTCAATCTTGATAACATCTGCGCCTAAATCAGCTAAAATTAGNGTGCCAAAGGGACCCGCTAGCATCCGTGTGAGATCTAGAACCTTCAACCCTGACAGAGGTTTATCTGATGAAGTATCAAAAGCNNCCTCTCGTTCANNCCGAGCATCGGTAGCNGGCTCCTGACCAGCAGGAGTATCAGAAACNCGAATCACGTCTGATTGTTTAAGGGAAAAAATCTTGTCATCGCTGTAACCAAGAANATTTTTCAAAATGACTTCNGAATGCTGGCCAACAGTTGGCGGAGGGGTATAAGTAGGTTCAAAATTTATCCCGTCGGNATACTGAATCTTGAANGGCGAACCNACAGTTGTTACCTCTCCGCAAAGAGGATGATCAAAGCTTGTTATCAAACCTCTCGCCCGAGTATGTTCATGCTCAAGGGCTTCTTTGACCGACGCGACCGGCCCGTTGGGAACGTCGCCCCTGTCTAAAGCCAATGACCACTCCGCTGTTGTTTTAGTGCTCATCAGGGGATTAATAATTTCTGCAAGTTGCTTCCTGTTGGCCAAACGCCCAGAAAACGACTTAAAATTTTCGTCTGTTGCTAAGTCTTCGCGCCCGAGGACGTTACAATACTTTCTCCAAAANGCATTTGTAAATGGAGCNACTACAATATAACCATCTTTCGTCTCGAAGGCATTGTAAGGATAGATTGTGGGATGGGCAGAACCCTGCGCGCTCGGGCTCTCGCCTGTCGCAAAATAGATATTTGCCATGTAACTGAGCATGGATAAACCGACATCAAACATTGATAGATCCACGTAAGACCCCTCGCCGGTTCTTTCCCTCTTCTCTAGCGCAGCCAGTACCGCAATNCCCGAAAAAAGAGAAGCCATCTCGTCNGCCAGCGGCAGACCCATCTTGGCAGGCGGTCGCCCATTTTCGCCCGTAACTGAGAGCGCCCCTGAGAGTGCTTGTATCACGAGATCATAAGCAGTCTTATCCCTCCACGGTCCTGTTTGACCGAAGCCAGTGATGCTACAATACACCAAATTTGGATTGCTTTTTACAAGAGTGGGATAATCCAGACCTAGGCGCTTAGCTACCCCGGTTCTAAAATTCTCTACAACAACATCAGCCCAATCGACCAACCGCTCAGCTATCTTTAATCCGTCATCAGTCTTTAGATCAATTGAGATACTTCTTTTATTGCGATTAAATGCNAGGAAATAATGGCTTTCTCCATTTACAAACGGGTGGTTATGACGCGTAGTATCGCTTCCCGCTATGTCTTCNACCCTTATTACTTGAGCTCCGAGNTCGCCTAGAANCATTGTTGCAAAGGGCCCCGAAAGCATTCGGGAAAAGTCAACCACNCTCACGCCAGAAAGTGGTTTCCTGCCTTTGCNGTTGCTTCTCTGACCATCTTGAGAAAGAGTCATGGCTTGGGCTTCAAAAAAATGAGTCTTATCCTTTGCTTAATAATCCGACGCTAACCTAACGTCGCTCAAAACAACCAAAACAGATAAGTTTTGATGACAAAAAAAATCGATTAGCATTACGCTTTTATTTTCTCTATTATGAATATGTTTTCTGAGTGACGCAAGAAGGGTTTGACTGCGCCTCGAAGCTAAAGGTGGAAGATTGACCAAAAAAAGTTTTATTTCTGGCGCATACGGTACCTCATCGGGAGAATTGAGTGGCTCTAGCTGCATGTCTCTGCTCGATGAGGCTGCACGTGGTGCAATACAGGATTCCGGCCTACCGTCTGAGCAGATCGATGGTGTCATCTGCGCATACTCTCTAACGGAACCACACCTAATGCTTTCCTCTTGGTTTTGCGAGTACTGTGGCCTCAAACCTAAGGTATGCTTCTCAATCCAAGCTGGGGGCGCGACAGCTGCAATCATGGTAATGCAGGCTGCAGCATTGGTTAAGGCGGGACTGTGCCGAAATGTTCTGCTGGTTACGGGCGACAATCGATTAAGCGGTCTATCAAGGGATGGGGCAGTGGAAGCTTTGTCCAAAGTGGGGCATCCCGAATTTGAGCAACCATTTGGCATGTCCGTTCCAGCGGCATATGCNCTTGTAGCCAACCGATATATGTATGAGTATGGTACAACAGACGCTCACCTTGGAGCTGTATCCGTAGCATCACGCAAGCATGCAAGCAAAACCCCAGGTGCCCATAAAAGAGACTTAATCACGTTGGATGATGTGAAGCAATCACGGATGATCTCGACTCCATTGCGACTGTTGCATTGCAGTCTGGTCTCAGATAGCGCTGCCGCAGTAGTCGTGACTTCCCAAAAATCGGTCGACTGTGAAAAGCCGCCCATAGAAATTATTGGAATGGGCCAGGGGCACACACATGAGCATATAATAGCTGCACCCTCTTTAACAAATTTTGCTTGCAAAGAGTCGTCCAGAATAGCTTTCTCCGATGCTGGAATGAAACCTTCAGACATAGATATCGCAGAGATATACGATTCGTTTTCTATCACTCTGTTAATAGAGCTCGAGTCGATGGGGTTTTTCCACCGAGGAGAGGCTGGGCCGGCTATTTTGGACGGAGCCATGGATATAGATGGTACACTTCCCTGCAATACTCATGGTGGCCTGCTATCCCACGGTCACTCTGGCGCAGCAGGCGGTATGTTCCATTTCATCGAGGCAGTCAAACAACTCAGACAAGCTAGACCTGAACACCAGGCTCATGACCCCGTCACAGCCTTGGTGCATGGTGACGGTGGAATCCTCTCTGCTCATTGCTCCATCATCCTAACTAGGGCATAGAACAATGCGCCACGAAGCCAAACACAAATCAGTATCAGAAACCTACCGGGAAGGCCTGTGCAATGGTAAATTGCGTTATCAGCATTGCATCAATTGTTCAACAGCAAACTTTCCTCCCCGAAAGTGTTGCAGCGCATGTCAATCTTCAGAGCTTGAGTGGAAAGATTCGAGCGGCCAAGGTGTTATTCACAGTATAACTACTGTTCACCGCGCACCATCTCCCAAATTTAAAAAGAAGGCTCCTTATGATCTAGCGATCGTGGAGCTCGATGAGGGTTTCCGCATTATGGTTAACGTCACGCCTCCAATGCTGGGAAAAATCGGTTCAAGAATCGGGATGACCTTTCAAGAACAAGCGGACCTATCTATTCTGCCCGAAGCGAAACTTACAGCCATAATCTAGTGGGGCCCTGCACAATTCGGGTGCTAGGAGACAGCGGCCTTGAACAACCTCAGAGCTTCTATTCGAGCATCCATATCTTTAAAATCTGCCCGTCCAGCCAAGGTGGGCATTTGCGCTCCCGGAAGACGATTTTTGTAACTATCAGATTCAGTATTGAATGTGACATGTGTCGCACCCAAACGCTCCCACATATGAATAGACTCAGCGCACTCCGCTGGCTCCCTACCCCACATCCTTATAATTCCTTCAACACCGATAGAACGAGGATCTCTGCCATATCGCTCAGCGAATCCCTCTAATTTTTCAATATGAGCCATCAACTGCGCTTCATTAAGATAGGATGGCGCATACCAGCCATCTGCAAGACGAGCAACCCGATCCAGTAATTTATCTGCTGCACCGCCGAGCCATATAGGAATCGGCCGCTGAATTGGGGGAGGGTTTATTCCAACCCCATTGAGAGTGTGCCAGTCGCCGCTGAAAACAACAGACTCTTTAGTCCAAAGTTCCCTGAGAACCTCTATTTGTTCCGCAGATCTTGCACCTCTGTCGGTAAACTTCATGCCCAAAGCTTCGAATTCAACATCATTCCACCCGATGCCCAGTCCGAGTCGCACTCTTCCTTGAGACAAGACATCGAGTTCTGCAACCTGTTTTCCTAGAAGAACTGTCTGCCGTTGAGGCAATACGATGACCCCCGTGGCCAACTCTATCTTTGTCGTAATCGCGGCAATGTAACCATATAAAATCAGCGGTTCATGGAATGCGTCATCTAATGTGTAGATCGGAGGATTACCGAGGAAAGGTTTCCAATCGGGTCTGATACTCAGGTCAGCGCCAATCACATGATCATAGTTCATTAGATAATCATAGCCGAGTGCTTCAGCAGCCTGAACCAAATCGCGTATGGCTGATAGATCGTTTCCTAATTCGATGTTTGGTATTGTCACGCCCAATTTCATCTTTCTATCCTTTACAGATTTCTATACCCGATGGGAATAGGGTTGATCGAATGTCTATGTTATTCGACAGATAATGCATTTCAACAAGCTATAACGCAAATGCGTCAGATTATTAAAATTTGATTTAGCAAATATTATCTTTACTCAGCAAGCAGTTAGCTGATAGATTCCTTTAACTATCACAGACGCCATTAAATAGCTACGCTCTAACCGGCAAAGAACTGGAGGTCAATATGAAATTCGGTTTGTTTTTTGAGTTAACCACCCCAAAACCCTGGGACGGGGGAGCCGAAAAGAAAAAACTCGATGAAATGATGGAACAGGTGGTGCTCGCCGATAAACTTGGGCTAGATCATGTTTGGGTGACTGAACATCATTTTATGGAAGAATATTGCCACGCCACCGCTCCCGAGGTGCTACTTGCTCACGCAGCGGCAAAAACCAAGAACATTAGGCTAGGACATGGAGTTAGGCATGCCCCTCCTAAATACAACCACCCTGCCAGAACCGCTGAGATGGCGGGAACGCTAGATCTTGTTTCAGATGGCCGAGTTGACATGGGATTCGGCAGCTCTGGCTCTGAGGTCGAATTAGCAGCCTTTAATATACAGAATGATCAGAAACACGATATGGCATACGAGGCGATAGAGCAAATAGCCAACATGATGGCAATGGAGCCATTCCCAGGCTTTGAGGGCAAGTACTTTTCGATGCCAGCTCGAAATGTCATCCCTAAGCCCATGCAAAAGCCACATCCGCCCTTCTGGTTGGCCTGCTCCGCTAGGCCCACTATTTATCAGGCAGGTAAGCATGGCATGGGAGCGATGTGCTTCTCATTTCTCTCGGCATCCGAAGCCAAAGAATGGATTGACGATTATTATGCACTGTTCAAAACAGAGTGTCGTCCATTAGCGCATGCAGTAAATCCGAACTTTAACTTGTTTACAGGTTTTGGCGTCCACAAAAACGAACAAGTTGCGTGTGACCGCTTTCTAGACGGTCTTCGTTTCTTTCAGTGGTCTCTGAACCACTATTACAGGGGAGGGGCACATAAACCAGGCCGAGAGAATCTCTGGCAACGATTTCAAACCGAGAGGGCAGAATTGCTGAAAACTGAGAACGACGAGTTTGTTCAGCGCCAATTTGCAACGAGCCGCAGCGGTATTGGCTCGGTGGATCAGGTACGAAAGCGACTAGAGGACTTGGAAGGCGCGGGGGTTGACGAAGTTACCTTCATTATGCAAATGGGGGATAACAAGCATGAACATATCTGCGAATCTATTGAGCTATTTGCTAGCGAAATTATGCCGGAATTTAAAGAGAGGGACGAAATACGGACTCGAAAGAAGGCGGAAGAGTTAGAACCTTATGTTGAAGCCGCTTTTGATAGAATAGGCGGTCCAAAGGTGACACATGTGCCTGATGATGAAATCGCAGATATTACCGCTGTAAATTACATAGCGAAGTATTCTAAAGAAGAAACAGCACCAGTTCTAGGATCAATTCAGAAGGCGGCTTCCGGTTGATGTTGTCTACTCCATCCTCACATAAATAGTGCCTTCGATTCGGCAAATTGATTCTCGATAAATTGTTGAACTGCCTGGACTCTTCCTAAATTCACCAAATCTCTATGGGTGACCATCCAGATCTCTCGTTTGAAGTTAATTTTCTCAGGAAGAATGCACTCTAAGCTATCTTCAGTCTCAGCTATAAAATTTGCCAGACAACATAGCCCACCGCCTGATGCAGTTGCCTTAAGCTGAGCTATGATGCTCGAACATGCGATAGTGGGCTCAAAACCAGATTCCAGTTTTGAGAGAATATTGTTAAGCACTGGACCAAAATCGAAATCATCCACCCCACTAACAAAATTATGTGCGGCAAGATCTGCGGCATTCTGGATCGGCTTGGCAAATGAAAGATACTTCTCCGATGCAAACAGCCGCAGAGTCACCTCTGTTAACTTTTTAGCTACGACTTTTTTGTCGTCTGGCCGAGTGATGGCAAGGGCAATATCGGCCTCACGCTTTGAGAGCCTTGAGTGGCGGCTCGGCACAGAGAGCTCAATGTTTAGTTTTGGGAAGGTTTGCCTAATCAAGGGTAATCTTGGGGCCAAAAAAAACGTGGCCAAGCCGTCTGGTGCCGCCACTCTGACGGTCCCGGAAACTTCAAAATCTTTCCCTGCAATTTCCTTGGAAGCGAATGACGCCAAACTTTCTATTTTTTCTGCCGCCTCCATTAACACCGCACCCTCACGTGTAAGACAATATTCATCATCGCGTTTAACAAGCAATTTGGTATCAAGTTCTTGTTCAAGGATTGCCACTCGTCTGCGCACAGTATTATGATCGACGTGAAGCAAAGAAGCAGCTGCACTTGGCGTTGAGCAACGAACCAAAGCCAAAAAAAATCTCAAGCTCTCCCAATTAAAGTCCTTCAAATCTCCGCCTCCAACATTAAGTGCAATCCGGCTTACGAATACTGCTGTCCTAAATCTAACCCACCTAAAAGATCGCTATGGGATTTACTGGAGACGCTGTACCGCCCTGGATTGGCAGGGGTGCAATAATAAAAAAGAACTCGCTGATACCCCGAGCGCTGCACTCAGTGGCGAGTTGAGCGAGATCTAAATTATGCAAAAGAGGCAACCCCATGTATACCTCAGTCCCCACGTGTATCGGTATTCTCTCATTAAGGAACGGAGCTGGCAGGACGTCATGAGCACAATCCGATCCTATCATCGCCACCTTACGCTCGTGCAACCAAATTAAGCTGTCCGGATATAACCCCGGAAGTAACCCACGACCATCCTCGAGTCTCTCGCAATTCGGTCCGAGTTTATCTCTTCGCTCATGACGACCAGTCCTGTAGATCACAATATCGCCCTCTTTGACTTGAACACCAGCAAGTTTTTCCGCCAAATCCAAATCATCAGGCGTAATAGGTTCCTCTGGATTTACGAATGGCACATTCCTAGCGGCAGCAATATCGAGGAATACCCCGCGAGACGCAATGCCATCTGACATTAATTTTATGTCCAATTTGTTTGCCCCTGCAGAAGTCACTGCCGCGGCAGGATACCGGTTATAGAGTAACCCAGCATCGGCTATATGACATAACGCATCTATGTGGCTTTGGGCTTGCCCATGTGGAAAGATGCCTATAAAGTCATATGCAACACTGGATCCTTCACTCACGGCCAAGTCACCGGCCGCGACCATATGGTGCTGCGCTGGAATGTTATTCATAGGCGAAGGAACAGTATCTACAATCCTTCCACATCCAACCAACTTACCTTCGCCAATCAGGCCTCTCGCTGAATAAACTTTATCCGAGTTAATGTAATTCAGTGTGCCTAATTGGTCCTTAGAGCCCCATCTGTTCCAATTACATATAGATTTATAAATGTCTCTAACGTGTTCGTCGTTTAATTCATACTTACACATCATCAACGCCTTTTTAATTAATTATTCAACTTTCACGCCCAAGCCATTCACCGACCACCTCAGAGGCGTTTCGCAGGTCTTGCCCCAAAGCTTTCAGCTTTTGGTCATCAAACTGACCACTGAATCCGACAGCACTCACCACCATTAGCGGGAAATTGTTTGCAGCTAATATCGGTGCAGCGGCGGTGGTTATCCCTTTCGTAAAATGATCACGATCAACTGCATATCCCTGTTTCTCGACGTTCTTAACGTCTGCCCAGAACTCTTTGAATGGTGGGGGGGATTCCCAACGTAGTTCTTTGAATCTTTCTCGAAGAACCTCCCGATCTATTTGACCAAATGCTGCAAAGCAGCGACCCAGAGCAGCGATATACATAGGAAGCCTTTGGCCAACAGACATGTGAACCCTGAGCGCTGCATCAGCGTCAATTCTTTCTGCAAGGAAAACCCTATCAGCCCCTAAACGCCTGAACAACATAACAGTCACGCGGTGATCTAGGGACAGTCTTCTCATTTCTCCTCGGATCACTCGCAGGGAATGATCCTGGTCCAGAGCTCCTTTAGCTAACTCAAAAAGGCCGGTACTTAGGGTATACGTTTTTCGCTCTTCATTGAAATTGAGCAACTCTTCCGAGACAAGCGTTCTAAGCAGACTAAAACAGGTGCTGGGACTTATCGAGAGATCTCTGGCCACCCTGCTGACGCCCACTGGTTCTTCAACTTTTGACATGTATCTGAGAACCTTGAGTCCCGCTACCAGTGCACCAACAGTTTTTTCCGATTTTGTATTTTTAGCGCCCGTCATTTTCGCTTACCCAACCAAACAGAATAACTTCACTGAGAGAAAAGCGCCCGAACAACTCATTATTTGTTTGCAAGGGCATGGGCTAGCCCTGCTCTGGCGCACTCCGCATCTAGTTCCGCTGACGCCCCTGAAACACCTACGCCACCAGACACCTGTCCATCCGCGAGCAATACTGGTTCACCGCCGCCCACAGGCGCAGCGTTCGGCAAGTGAAACATAAACTGATCTTCCTCGGCTAGATTCTGGAATGTTTTGGTGGGCATACCATACAAGGCTGCTGAAGTCGCTTTCCACAAGGCGATCTTGCCAACTCCCGGGGGAACACTATCCATTCGACTAAACGCCAGAAGGTGCCCACCTGAATCTACTACGGCAATAGCCAGATTTTTGTCATTCTCCCGTGCAAATTCCTCACATCCACCAACAATATTTTTGGAAAAAACTGAATTCATGCTATGCAAACCATCAAGGGATATGGCATAAGAGGTGACAATGATTGAGCAAGCCGCAAAAAAAACAGAAACAGCCTTTCTGCTGCATGGATGAATAATTTTTGGTCCATTCATGAAGTAAGCCTCCCCTTATTAGCTTATGCCCATCCCTCGGTATGAGCAAATGTGTGCGTCACATTTACAATCACTCTTGAAAACAACCAAGCGCCGGCAACTTTTCTGTAGGTATCCTTGTAATCACAGAACATCCAGTGCGGATTATTGCGATCACCCTCNATAAAACTCGCCGGTATAAGTGTTCTCCAACTTGCACTGGCATCGTGCCCATCAACTTCAATCTGGCCATTTGAAAGTGCATGCACTGCGAAACTGACCCGATCAGGCATGGTCAAAAAAAAGTTTTTTATCGCGTCGGGACCCACAAAGTTGCCCCACGGTTCTCCAGCCTCCCANACNGCGTCCTCAGTGAAAAGCGTTGCTAACTCCTCGGCCTGATANCCGTAATCACAAAGNGAAGCATAGCGAAATTTAAGCTTCCTTATNGCTTCTATGTCTTCAAGAGTTTGGAGTCTTTTNATCATCTCAGCATTATCCATACCCTAATCTCCNAAGTATCGTTGATCACGAAATGGCAACACCACACCATTTCTAGTAAGTTTTATTATGGCTATTCAAAAAAAACCCGGCGCTTCAAGCACCGGGTTTTATCATGNTTGCAAATCAGTTTAGAACTCGTATCTGAGTCTAGCACCCGCAACACGAGGTAACGAAGGACTAGCATAGGTTCCATCAGTCTGTGTTTGAAGCTCGTACACCCACTCTTCATCAGTGGCATTGTTAACATATAACTCCGCAGACCAACCATTACTATGTGCAAGGTTTAATTTTAGATTCACCATCATCAAAGAATCTTGCCGATCTAGCCTCGCCGCNCCACCTGCCCCAGCAATCATGTCATACTCATCAGAATAAGAAACAAGTGCCGAGAACGTTCCGTCAATGCCTTGACCAGCATTAAACCTATAAGACAGATTACCCCGCAAACTTAGCTCAGGAGAGTTAGCGGTCTGGTAGCCAGATAAATCCTCTGGATAGCCTCCCAAAAATCCTCTTGCTCCCGGAGTTACCAAGCTTGCCGGATAAAAACTCGATGAGTTATANTCGACGTATTCACCCTCGAGCCANAGGCCACCTATNCCAACCGAAAGATTGTCGGATGGCTCAAAATTGGCGCTGAATTCAAATCCCTGGCTTTCAGCGGCAGCTGCACTCTCTTGAGAGAGGCCTCCAGCTGTGGTGCTAATTATCGCTACCTGCAAGTTTTCCCATTCATAGTCAAAATACGCAAACTCTATAGATGTACTTCCCCATGAGAACTTTCCACCGAATTCAATGGCATCAATTTCTTCTGGAGGAAGCGGNGGTGCAATTGCATAACCNGGGCTNTTGAATCCACCCGACTTTATACCCGTATTGAAACTGGCATATATCATTGACGAGTCTGATAAATCGTAGTCGACCACAAATCGATATGTTGTCTCGCTGTAATCAACGCTATCGCTTGAGAGNGACGCCGGACCCAAGAGNGGGNAAACGATACTCATACCCAGTTCGTCGTCTGTGGTTCTTACCCCTGCCGTGATCGTCAACCTGTCCGTGACATCCATAGCCCCGTCAAAGTAGTAGGAGTTCGACTCATTATCATTGGTACTGAGCGCTATTAACTCAAACGGGAGATAATAAACACCGCCAAGTCCCAGAACAAATGCGTTATCGTCGTCACTATGACTCCAACCTGTCACAAAGTTGAAAGGCCCGTCATAATCGGAAGCAAGCTTGACTTCTTGGGTAAAAGACTCAAAGGTAATGCCTCCCTTGTCATCCTCTGGATATCGCTTCGCTCCCCAAGCATCAATNGCGTTAAAAGGGCTCGCGTCTTGATCTTGGCCGCCAAATCGCTGCATGTCTCTCATCATGGTGATGCTCGAAAAGGTTAAGTTGTCAGTGATATCAAAGTCCACATTGAGGGCATTAACAATTACATCTTGCCGACCCCGCAAATAATTCCCCGCAATCCAGTTGTCTCCCCCGAAATGTGCCTCAATNTCTGCCTGAGCCTCCTCATTTGTAGTTTGATTAGTCTCATAGAACCCTAACCCATTTCCGTCCTCGGCTATCTCTCCCGTGACCGGATGCACGCAGAAAGCACACATCAGCCCCGTCGCCCGCTGCAACCTGAACTCCGAGTCTTTCCTGTCAGAGCTGGTTTCCTCATACTTATACACAGCCTTCAGTCGATCGGATGGTTGCCACAAAACCTTGAGTCTTCCAACTACATTTTCATGCTTACCTAATTCTTCGCCCGTTCTTACGTTGGTAACATAGCCTTCATCTCGGTCCTCAACCTTGAGCGCAGCACGCACCGCAATAGAGTCTGAGATGGGCCAATTGATTATGCCTTCAAATTCGGTCGTACTTAGCTCTCCAAATCCTACCTGAACACTGCCAGACATGGCTTCAAGGTCAGGGTCTTTTGTCTTATAAAGAACGGCTCCACCGGTAGCATTACGACCATAGAGCGTTCCCTGTGGACCTTTCAAAATTTGGACATTTTCCATATCAATGAAGAACTGAGCGCCCCCAACCTGCGCCGTAACATAAGACTCATCGACATAGGTAGCAACACTGTTTGACAGGCCTGGGCCGGAATATCCAGTGCCGACCCCTCTTAGGGTAACCTGACTAGTGCCAGATACATTAGTAAATTGAATCCCCGGATTGAAGAATTGAAGGTCATGACTACCCTCCAGGTTGAATTCCTCCATTGTGTCACCAGTAACCACTGCCACCGCGATTGGAACTTCCATTACCGACTGCGCTCGACGCTGCGCGGTTACAATCACTTCCTCAAGAGTCTTGCCACTCGAAGCAGTCTCTTGGCTTTGCGCCACAAGCGGGACAAAAAGCAAAGATAAAACTGGTATCCCAGAAACCACTAGTTTAAAAAACAAATAAAACCTTTTTGGTATTAATCTCTTCATGTCTAGATTCCCCTAACCTCACTCTAGTAAAAAACCGGCCAAGTCTAATTGACCNGAATGGACAGAAAAGATGTCTANTCACCCAGTCCCGCGCAAAACCGAGGGGNATTTNATGTGAATGGCTTAGGCACCCTTTGTTCTTATTATTCTCAATAGCGAAAGTTAATTCGCTATTATGACCATATTATAGGCTGCAGTTGGAAGATGCAACAACTCGTATTTTTCAGCCATTAGCGAGGTGTCACAAAGATAGATAGATCTAACCATTTTTTGTTGAAGGCATCGACATCTCCTCTTAGGATGGAATAAATAATCCCCCTTTAATTACTCAAATAACAAACCCGGATAACCCCTGCTACTGATATCATTGCATCTGGCTAGATAATCCGAGAACCCTAAATAGGGGATAAATTTTCTTGGCTTGCTAGGTATGTTCGCTCCGAGATACCAAGAATTACAGTTGTAAAAAAGTGTATCGCGAACCCTTTTATCGGCTTCTGCCATCCACTCTGTTTCGGCTGTCCGAGTAGCTTGTATCATCCGATACCCAGAAGATTTTGCATACTTCAGGCAGTCAGCTATCCAGTCCACATGATGCTCAATGGTCGATACCATATTGCTAAGGACCGAAGGATTGCCGGGGCCACAAATTGAAAACATATTTGGAAAATCTGCAGTGCAAGCACCAAGAAATGAGAGCGGGCCGTTTTCCCATTTCTTTTTGAGAGTGATTCCATCCTCTCCAATAATATTGATACTTAATATGGATCCGGTAATTGCATCAAACCCCGTCGCAAAAACCACCAAGTCCAAGGGATAATAACTGGAGCCATAGATAATACCGTCCTCATCCATTTTGATAGAATGGCGTCCTGAAACGTCAACCAAAGAAACATTTGACTTGTTGTAGGTTGCATAGTAATTGGTATCCACGCATAGTCGCTTGCAACCGACGGGTCCTTCTGGGGATAGTAACGAGGAAATCTCATCATTACTGACCACCTGCTTGATTTTATTTCTGATAAATTCCGCGGCGGTGTGATTAGCCGCTTCGTCCAACAGTAGGTCGCTAAATGACTGCATGAAAAGAAGCCCGCCAATTTCGTTCCATCTTTTTTCATAAACCGACAACCGTTCTTTTTCCGAGATGGCAAGCGCAGACTGCTCATTCGGAGGGTAGGAGGCGCTGAATCCTCCCAGCATTTCCTTGTTTCTCTCTCTGAACTCCCCGTAGCCCAACTTAAACTTTTCCAACCAAACTGGATCGATAGGTTTGTTTCCCGCGGGCACTGTAAAAGTCGGGGTACGCTGAAAAACTGTAAGCCGCCTCGCTTTCTCGGCTATTACTGGTATGCACTGAACCCCGGATGAACCCGTACCGATTACCCCAACCCTTTTGTCAGCAAAGTCAATACCTGACTTTGGCCACCTAGCGGTATGCAACGTGATCCCACTATACTTTGATCGCCCCTCTACCTCGGGAATAAACGGCTTAGAGAGGTTGCCAACTGCGAGGATAAAGTATTGGCAGATGATGGATTCACCAGTAGATAACCCCACAAACCAACTAGAATCTTTTTGATTAAAAGTTGCGCTTTCAACTCTGATGCCTAGCCGCACAAACTTTCGTAACGAAAATTTGTCGGCCACAAAGTTTATATAGTTAAGGATTTCTGCTTGGGATGCATACCGCTCACTCCACTGCCACTCCTGCTGCACCTCATCAGAAAACTGGTAGGAATACTCAACACTCTCGATGTCACATCTTGCTCCGGGATAACGGTTCCAATACCAAGTCCCGCCGATATCATGCCCTGCCTCAATAGTATCCACAGAAAAACCGTCATCGACCACGCGCTTGGTCATATACAAGCCAGCAAAACCGGCGCCAACTATTACAATATCTGTCTTTGCGATTGTTTCTTTTGACAACAAATATTCTCCTCAATAACACCAACGAGTAATAATGGTCGGCCAAATTCTAGATAGTCATGCTGCCGAACAATCAACTACGCATCAATACTTTTAGTTGTTCCGAACAACAGACCTCGAAAACATATTCTATATCGCGAAAACTGATTCTATATATAGAGTGTCAGGTTTATCATTTAGAATAACAGGTTTATCATGGTGATGATAAACACAGAGTAAATCGTTAGAGCATGCTTAAACGAAATGAATTAATATTCGATCTTCTAGTTGACCATTCCACAAAAATTGGAAAAAAGGTGGCTCTCGTCGATGGAACAGAGAAAATCACCTACGAACAACTTCTTGAATCCGTCATCACTATGGGCCGGGCGCTCCTAGGAGCAGGTATCAAACCGGGCGACCGCATCGCGACCCTTGCCCCCCCGTGCCGTGGCTTCTGGATTTGTTTCCTGGCATGTGCAGCTATTGGCGCTACGTGGCTAGGCCTCAACCCACGCTATAAGAGAAGGGAATTCGCTTTCTTCATCAGGGACGCTAAACCCAAGCTGATCTTTACATTTTCGCCATTCGACGGCCGCAACTATGATGGCGAAATCGAAATGATCTTAAAAGATCTCAATCTAGACAAAGATTGCAAACTTGTTCAATTTGACGATAAATCATTCAATTTCACGGATTTCTCAGACTTTCTTGCTCAACATTGGGTCCTGGCAAGTGAGCAACTATTCCACAGGTCAATGATTAAGGTGAAAGATACTGATATAGCAGCCATTGTCTATACCTCGGGAAGCACCGGCCGTCCCAAAGGAAGCATGCTAAGCCACCGATCATTGTGCAGATCAGCAAAGGCCTCTGTTGGCTGGATGGGGCAATCGCTGGAAAGGGCCGCCATGGCATTCCCAATTAATCACATTGGAAGCCTGAGTGCCATAGGAATGAATGTACTCGCCTTCGGAGGAACAGTTTATTTCATGGCACACTTTCGAGCGGCCGATATCCTCGCCATAGGAAAAAAAGAAAAAATTACGTTCGGCGGGCATAATGAAACAACATTTCAAATGCTATTGGAATCGCCCCAATTTGAGATCGAGCAAATGTCATCTCTCAAGCTATTGATCCATGGAGGCTCAAAAACGTCTGCAGAAACACTACGTAAATTCTTGCCATTGAACACAAATGTCTCGTCAGTTTATGCTCAAACCGAAACATGCGGTTACGTTCTCCGCTCGAACTTTGATGCTTCACTTGAGGAAATGACCAATACAATTGGAAAACCGATTGAGGGTGTAGAAGCAAGAATATGTGCGACAGATAGCTATCAGGATCTCGGTGAGGGCAAAATCGGTGAGTTACAACTGCGGTTCGACTGGCCTTTTTCCGGTTACCTAAATGATGAGTTTGCCACCAAATCCATTTTTACGCATGACCACTTTCTTAAAACAGGCGACTTATGCATGCGAAGAAAGGACGGAAACTATGAATTCATTGACCGCATTAACAACACTTTCAAATCTGGCGGTCACACCATCTATCCCACAGAAATTGAAACAGTCATTTTAGAACACCCAAATGTAAGTATGGCTGCCATTGTAGCAGTCGAAGACGAGAAGTTTGGTAATATCGGGTTCGGGTTTTTGACTGCAAAGGATGATGTCACAATCGACTGCTCAGAAATTTATGCTTGGCTCAAAAAGGAGTTAGCTAATTACAAAGTACCAAAGAAGTTGAAGATTATGGATTCACTACCAAAATTGGCGAATACTAAGATTGACCGACAGCGACTTTTGGAGATTGCTTATGACGATGCCTAACAATTTGCCTGCCATAGATCTGTGCTTAAACATTCCTGGTATTGACGACAGCGGGTGGTATGAATTCATCTCACCGCTGTTAATGGATCAAGAAAGTCGAGAAATCTTTAAAATGCCTGTCCAATACATGTTCAAAGATATTCCAGAATCACCCTGTACGACAGACTACATCGATTACACTATCGCAGAGATGGACAAGCAGAATATTAAACTAGCAATGCTTGATATTGATGATAATAACCTTGTCTCACAAGAAGCTATAAAACGATATCCTGACAGATTCTTTACTTCATTTAGCCTTGATCCTAACAATGGTATTGATGAAGTAGCGCGCCTGGTTAATGCTCATGAAAAATTCAACCTTAAAGCAGCTACCAGTTTCCCCGCAGGAACAAACCCGCAAACTCCAATTAACGATAAGAAATGGTACCCACTGTATAGCAAACTGAATGAACTCGGGATACCCATATGTATCTGCGTCGGTGTCCCCGGACCAAGAATTCCTATGTCAACCCAGAAAGTAGAGTTCCTTGACGAAATATGCTGGTGGTTCCCCAATCTTAAAATAGTGATGCGGCATGGAGGAGAGCCATGGACAGAACTCGCTTGCAAATTAATGTTAAAGTATCCCAACCTATATTATTCAACTAGCGCTTTTTCACCCAAATATTATCCAAAAGACATAATTGATTTTGCTAATAATAGGGGTTCAGAAAAGATAATGTATGCTGGATACTTTCCAATGGGTTTATCGTTAGAACGTATCTTTCACGAGCTTCAAGATGTGCCATTTAAAAAGTCGGTTTGGCCAAGGTTCCTGCATAAAAATGCCGAACACGTATTTAATATTCATCTCTAGTGGAAAGCGAACAAATATGCTTTAAACCGCAAACCCCCCTATTTCTTACTTGAATCCGAAAATATGCCGACGATTACTTTAAGCGCATACCAAAACCAATATAGATTTATTGTCCTGTGTCTCATCGCCCTCTTGATCCATGACTCGGCCGGCCACGATTGGCCTCTCCATGGACGAGACTACAACGACCAACGATTCTCTCCTCTGACGCAAATAAACGAGATCAACGTTAACCAACTGGGTCTCGCGTGGAGCTACGAAATGAAAACTCATCGGGGATTGCAAGCCACGCCAATTATGGTTAATGGAGTGCTCTATGTAACTGGGACATGGGGCAAGGTGGCTGCTATTGATGCGCAATCTGGAGAGAGGTTATGGGAATTTGATCCAGAGGTGCCAGGCAAATGGGGCCGCTATGGTTGCTGTGACGCCGTCAACCGAGGTGTTGCTTACTGGGACGGCTATGTTTATGTCGCAAGTTTTGATGGAAGATTAATTGCACTAAATGCAGAGACTGGAGCCGTGATCTGGGAGGTCGATACGATAGACAGTACCGCTCCTTATACTAGCACCGGCGCCCCGCGAATTGTAAAAGATAAGATACTGATCGGTAATGCTGGAGCGGATTATGGTGTTCGAGGTTACATAAGCGCTTACCATGCAAAATCAGGAAAACTCGAATGGCGATTCTTTACCGTTCCTGGTAACCCCCAAAAACCTTTCGAACATCCCGAATTGGAAATCGCCGCAAAAACATGGAAGGGAAGTAAATGGTGGCAAATGGGCGGGGGCGGAACGGTCTGGGACTCCATGACTTATGATGCTGAACTCGATCTACTATACTTCGGTGTCGGAAATGGCTCTCCTTGGCCACAAGCCATTCGTTCTCCCGAAGGAGGTGATAATCTCTTTCTGTCCTCTATCGTCGCCGTCGACCCAGACTCGGGCGAAATGTCATGGTTCTACCAAACAACACCCGGTGAGAGCCTCGACTTTACAGCAACACAGAATATGATTCTCGCCGACTTAACAGTGGGCGGTAAACGTCGAAAAGTTTTGATGCAAGCGCCAAAAAATGGCTTCTTTTACATATTGGATCGATCCACTGGAAAAGTCATCTCAGCTGAAAACTATGTGACAGTCAATTGGGCCAGTCACATTGATGCACTATCTGGTCGCCCAATAGGGCAAAAAGTTTATGGTGCTGATCTCGAAGTTACGCGCCCCTCGCCGGCTGGTGGCCACAATTGGCAACCCATGGCGTATAATCCAATTACCAAACTCGTCTACATTCCCGCCAGAGAGAGTGCAGGCATCTTCGCCCTGTCCCAAGACTGGATCAAGAAAAGAGACATTCCGATACGACAAAACTGGTGGAATATAGGGGTGGACTGGGGCAAATATACTGAACTTACCGAGAATGCCTCCACTGACGTTCCAAGCAAGGACTTCGGATTCCTTGGAGCTTGGGATCCAATTAAATCAAGCTATAGTTGGACTCATAGACACACAAATCTTATAAATGGTGGGGTGCTAACAACCGCGGGCAACCTTGTTATGCAGGGCGGCGGTGACGGCATATTAAGGGCTCATCAAGCCGAAACAGGAGAGGTTTTGTGGGCTCAAGACCTCCAAATCGGTATGCTAGCACCACCAATTTCTTACGCGATAGGTAACAAACAATACATCGCAATTTTAGCAGGTTGGGGTGGTGCGGCGATAGCATCTGGGAATTCAGGAGTTTTAAAAGGTGGAAAATTGCATAATTCAGGCAAACTATTTGTATTCCACTTGGGTGGTAAAAAAAATGTTCCATCTCAACTGAAAGAGGCAAAGAAATTGTCGTACCCTCCTGAAATTGACATGACCGCAGACAGCGTAAAAGCCGGCGCGTCCACCTATATGGAATACTGTAGTCTTTGTCATGGTCCCAGAGCAGTGAGTTCTGGCGTAATTCCCGATCTGAGAATGATCTCCAATTCAACACATCAGAGATTCCAACAAATCGTTTTAAAAGGCGAGCTTGAAGCACTCGGGATGCCTAACTTCAGTGACCTCCTCAATTCAGAAGACGTTAAATCCGTGCACCATTATATTATTCACAGAATCAGAGAAGACCTGTCAAAATAAAATTTAAAATTTGATATCTGGGGTTTTTAGTCATTTTTGATCACAAGCTTTAGAAGTGTGAAACAGCATTTTTCAAAAATTATCGATTAATAATTATGTGCTACGGTTACACTAAACACTGAATTCAGGAAAAAAGTTAAAACGACAAATCCGAATAAGAGGCAAATAAGCTATGACAGGAAAGCTAGAAGACAAAGTTGCTGTAATTACTGGGGCTGCCCGGGGAGTCGGCAGATGCAATGCTCATATGATGGCTAAAGAGGGCGCTAAGGTTGTGATAGCTGATAACGGCAGTTCTGTGGATGGCTCCGGTCATTCCTCTGAGCCCGCAGAAATTGTAGCTCATGAAATAATTCAACAAGGTGGAGAGGCAGTCGCAATTGCGTGCGATGTCTCAGACTGGAACTCGGCTGAACGACTCGTGCAATCGACCATTGATATTTATGGAAAACTTGACATCCTGGTTAACGGAGCCGGTAATTTCAGAGTGAACAACATTGCCGACGTAACCAAAGATGATTGGGATTCGCTTAGAAAAGTACATATGGATGGCATGATGCATACAAGTCATTTTGCGGTTCTTCATTGGAAAGAGCGAAGAGAGTATGGAAGGCTAATTAATTTCACCTCTGATTCCTTTATGTCTGGAGTGCCTGATACGTTTGCTTATGCTGCGGCAAAAGGAGCAGTCGTTGGTCTGACAAGAGCGATTGCCAATGCCATGGTAAGCTACAAAGTTACAGCAAATTGTATGACCCAAGCGTCAATGACCAGGATGGCCGATTCTTACTACCCGGACGCAGATGTTAAGCCAAGTGAGGCCGCCCCTCCGGATCAGAGGGCTGACACAGTTCCACCACTAGTGGTTTATCTCGCGTCACCCGAAGCCTCGCACATCAGCGGAAGAATTTTTGGTTCATATGGTTTCAAATATATCCGCTGGAGCGAACCTCGTCACGAAGCATCTCTAAGTAGCAACCACGACGACAAATGGGATATAGATTATGTCTTCAGCGAATTTTCCAAAACACTGGGGGCTGGCCTAAGTTTGGAAAAAGATCTGCTGTGGCCAATGGAAAGCTTAGATCAAACAGCCGGTGCCGCAGGGATCGAAATGATTCAGGAATAAGTTGGAATTTCGGCCTGCCGACTGACGGACCATAATTCTGCCTCCAATTACTCCGCCCCAACTCAGGTAACGACTGGGGCGATATATGCAGGCATTATTTCAATTGACAATGAGCTCGGTCCGCCAATAACAGATTAGCTTGGTTGGTAAGTTTTTCCGGCTAGTGTGATTGGTTAATATGCGCACTTAAATTTGTAAAAAGTGCTTTTGTATCTGCTGTTACCGGGATAGTAATTAAAAGCAGAAAATGAATTAGTTCGAGTGCGAAATCCTTAAATGAGATGAAATTTACGAATCCTCTCCACAACAAATAATAATGACTCACGATATCTGGGCCCAGAGGAGTGAACTAATCAAAGGACATATTAGGTGTCCCGATTGTCACCGATAAAAATATCTTTTCTGATAATGAAAATGCCTTTAATTACTTGATCACCACGCTGATTGCTAACCCACACATCATAGCTATAACCGTCACTCCTTAAAACGCCCGCCGATACTATATCGTCCCCCAAGTATACAGGGCGCCTCAAGCGGACATCCAGCGAGGCACCAATAAGCCATTTATTGAATAGGGTTTTCTCTATAGAATTCCAGATGAGACCAATGGACAATGAACCATGCGCAATTATTTGCCCCATGGGAGAATCTTTGGCGAAATCTGGGTCAGTATGAATGGGGTTATAGTCATCCGCTAGTTCTGCAAACCGGTCAATTAGATCTTGTGCGACAGACAAAGAAGAACTCAAAAGAGTTGAAGGCAAATTGGCTCTCATAGTCTTCGTCTCACCTTGCCCATAAAACAGTCAACTGGCCTTTAAAAAGCGTGACGCTCGTTGATACCAATCCAACATCCACTTGAAAGGTCACCAAGCACTTCCCTTTCTTCTTTTGCTTGCCAATGCAAAAAACTTTACAAGACATTTGGTCACCGACTTTGGGAATGCCATAAACTTCAACATTTTGCCCCAAATGCAAATTCCCCGGGGGCCGAGGTTGCACCACTTCGGTATACGCAGACATTATGATTACTTGCGCCAATCCACGAGGCATATGATCAAGAAAACGGCCAGAGTCATAAATAACATTCCATCTATCTATCGTATTGTAGTCAAGTTGTTTCAAGGTTGATCCAATTGCAGATCCTTCAACAAAACGGTCATACGTCCAATGATCTTTATCCCCAGTATCACTTGACTTCAGTTTAGTATTTCCTTGAGTCACGGTAAGACCACCTCTGCATTTGCTGTGGCGGTTTCTCTGCCACGATGGTCAGTGACACATAGCTTAATGATGATGATGTTTCGATTGCGTTTTTCTACCACCGAACCTCGAATCCAACTGGTGTCCCCAACAAAATTAGGGGCTGTGAGCTTGACGTTTAGTCTACTCAACCAGCCATCATCTCCCATCCATTCGGCGATTGCATGATCAATCCAAGCAATCCGCTGTGGTCCATAATCATATGGACCCGGCATACCAACTGAAGCGGCAAGATTCTCATCCCAGTGTACCCTTTCAGGAACATCCCAAACGCCAAACTGGTCTTTTACCCCCACTCCGGGATGTCGCTCCCTAAATTCATGCCACTGCCTGTGCGCTCGAACAAAAACGGTTCCAAAACCAATCAAAAAAGCGATATTATCAGTCACTGTTAGAGGACCTTTAACCATGGTCGGCATTTCATCCCCGATTGAAACATCGCTCCAAAACCGCTTATCTGCCCCCCTACGAGACATTCCTTCTTCTCGATAAGCCTCTGCAATTTCCTGCATCTCCTCGTCTGTATAAATCTTTCGTGATAACTGGGAATATTTGCCTCTCCCACCTGCCTTCTTCCTTTCCATACGAAAGGCATGAGAATATAGCGTCGCCAGCGGCTGACCTTGCTCTGAGATGTATTTAGTACAAGTGGTTTGCTGAATCTGTCGACCTGCATACTCACCAATCCGTTCTGATAACTCATGGAGCGAAGACTTTGCACTAATCCTCGTCCCAACTTTCACAGGATCATGAAAATGAAAGTCAATACCAGTGAAAAGTGCGTGGACGCCAGGTAATCCTCGCGAACGCGGGAAACCGCAGGTAAGCAGAAAAGTGTTGGGAGCAATAATACCGTCATACCTGGATCGCGCAGCATAACTTTCGTCACAGAACAGAGGGTTATCATCGCCTCGCCCCAAAACATAATGCCTTATAGCATCTTGCGACGCGCAGGTATTAAATTGTGGGAGCGCAGACTCACGCCCAATCTCTTCACGCAGCATTATAAGCGCTTCTTCTGATATGGTCCCGACTTCGGATTCATCCATGGATCAAACTCCTCTTTGTGAGTCGGATAGTTTAAGATACACCCACATGCGTGTTTTCCCAGTGGAGAATATTAATTCTTTATTTCGAAATTAGCCATATGCTCTTGCTTTGCATCGCCTCCAAACATACGCCCAAAATTGTCTGGCATCGAAATTGTTGTTGGATGGGTCAGGACATTAGGGGAATCACCCTATCCACATTATATGCGGCTTTAGCTTTTCGTCTGATTAACGCCCAAGTTTCGTCGAAGTAGCCAGCCTGCTCCACCAACTCCCTTAGACTGGAGCACTGTTCAACGAGCATCGTGGGAGCGCTCGTCGGCAACGTCACATCCATTCGAGCAGTATAGCCAAAGACGACGTGCCTCGATACGGCCTCTCCCAACGTTGACCCCAGTGTGATCGCTCCATGCCAGGGTATGACGATGGCTATATCATCAGACCCCAACGACTGAGAAATTGATGCAAAATCATCATTTGGACTCACTGCAGTTCGTTCATAAAATACAGTAGAAACGTTATTAAATATGCGAGGGGGACGCGCAAAAGCTGCCTGAGCAGTTATCCAAAAACCATGGGAATGTACGATGGCTTGGACATCCTCACGCTGCTTGTAGATGCCATGATGAAACTCAATGCCTTGACTTGGAGACCGATTCGAACTTACAGATTTTCCCTCAAAATCGAATAAAATGATATCTTCAAGCTGCATCTCTTCGAATGTCCGCTCAAATACATGCATATAGAAAAAAGGTTTATTTGGATATCGCACAGAAACATGGCCTCCAATCCCAGACCCTAAACCGTAAGCCGCCAATCCTCTGCAAGCTTCTAGAACCAAACTTCGTAGCTTTTCATTTTCTTCTATCACAATATTCCTCCAGATATCAGGTGTCTTGCAAGCTGGATTCAAACGTCTCGGTGAGGAACGTTACCGACAGAATGGTCGCTATCGCTGCACAGGCAATGTAGATGGATACTCCGAGAATACCTATAGTGCTCTCCCGCCACAAGGCCGTCGCAATAGTTGGCGCGAAAGCACCGCCGATTATAGCGCCCAGCTGATAACCAAGAGAGGCGCCTGAGTAGCGAACCTCAGTACTAAATAGCTCCGTATAAAAAGCTGCCTGAGGCCCATACATCATCCCAACAAAAACCAGTCCTCCGGTGATGCCGATAACGGTTAACCAAAAACTTCCGGTATCGATCAGCGGGAATAGAACAAAACCCCAAAAACCAAGTAAAGCAGCACCAAGCATAAAAATACCCCGGCGGCCATGCCTATCGGAGTAACCAGCGGCAACAAACTGAGCGGCTATCTGGACTGCAGATCCAATCAATACCGCAAGCAATAGGGTTTCTCGTCTCATTGCGGCCCCATCAGGGTCGCTGCCATAGGCTAGGACAAATCCAATTAAAATATAAAAGGTGACCTGCACTGATAGGAAAGCGCCTGCAGCAAGCAGAATTTGCCTGGGATATCTCTCCATGGCCTCAAGAATAGGAGACCGTTCTTCGCCCAGTCTCTTGCCCGATCCCAGATCACGCTTATCCTTCCGCTCCTCCAACTCCCTGAAGGCTTCCGTGTCCTCCATATTTAACTGCACATACATGCTAATTGCTATCAACACTACGCTGGCAAGGAATGGGATCCTCCAGCCCCAAGTCATGAAGAACTCCTCAGATACATTAGAACTGATCAGTATAAACGCTAGGTTAGCCAGAATTACTCCCACTGGCGCACCAGCCTGCGCATAAGCTCCATAGTGTCCCCGTTGATTGTCCGGCGCACTCTCCGTGACTAGCAGCATAGCACCGCCCCACTGACCTCCAATCGCTAGGCCCTGCGCAAAGCGCAGTATGCTCAGGAGAATCGGCGCTGTTATTCCGATCATTGCATAAGTGGGCAATAAACCAATCAATGTGGAGGCTGTCCCCATTAGGACAAGAGCTATCACCAAAGTCCTCTTCCGACCAACCTTGTCACCCCAATGCCCAAAAATTATGCCTCCCAAGGGACGAGCAATAAATCCAAATGCAAAGGTGCCAAATGATAAGATCAGGCCCATCGTAGGGGTGCTTTCCGGAAAAAATGCCACAGGAAAAACAAGCGCGGCTGCTGTGGCATAGAGAAAAAAATCATACCACTCTACACTTGTTCCCGCCAGTGCTGTCAGAGCCACTTTTCGCATTGATTTGGAATGAGAATCATCTTGCCGGATCCCGTTTGGCGATTTCATTTTGCATGCTCCAAATTGTCAATGAACTTTAATCTAAGTTTACATTAAAAAACTTAAAGTTCTTTGAAGACTCTGGCAAAAAAATCTAACCTAAGATCAGGTTAAACAAGGCTAAATCAAAAGTTCATATCACCGCATTTTTTTAAGCTCAGCTGTGAAAAACAAAAACAGTCGGGTCATTGAGCTGACACGAGCACGAATCGAAAATATTGTTAGCAAAGCATTTTTGATCTTATTCCTCCTCCACCAGCCCATTGCTTGCAGTCCCCCAAATCAGATTCCATAGCCTCCATGATTAAAATCATTTTTAACCGAGTCCTGGAAAAATGCGTTGAGATAAACGCTAACCTCATTTTCCTAAAGTTTTTGATGTGGGAAGAAATTGAAAGATTTTAAAGATCCAGATCTTTTAC